>CAZXBK010000170.1:0-8679 GCA_964638765.1 uncultured Synechococcus sp.
ACTTACGAAGTCCTCCTTGATTTCGTAATTATTTTACGGGTTGAGCATTGCCCAATTATGTAGCTACTTTTTGCCACATAAAAGCGACAGCTTACCATTATACCTTTCTTGTCAAGTTCGCCAATCTTTTTAGCTGAGCCGTGTTGAAATACGCCCTGATACTTGGACTTTAAGACGCTTACGCTTGTTTGCTCGCTTGATTGTCGTAACTTACTGGCTAAAAAGGTATGTAGTTAGAAATCGACGTCGATAAACCAAGAACCAAGACGACTAGGTAGAGGTGCTCCTTGGCTACGTCCAAAGGCGGTGACGAGATACATGCCGCCGCTAGAGGGGTTATCAACATCATCAAGGATGATTTCAACTTCGCTCTCTTCTTCTAGGGGCTCAGCAAGGGTAATAAAGAGAGAACGGCTACGGGGCTCATCTTCGTCTCGGGCTTCAACTTCTTCTTCCATAGGGTCAGTCTCCACATTAGAAGGTTCTGGGGCGATCGCCTCCTGTTCAGCGAGTTCAGCGGCGGTCATAAACACGAGGTTGCCGCTTGCGTCGATAACAAGTTCTCCGCCTGTATTGCTCGGTTCAGAGATTGTTGCATTTTCGATGGTTTCAACGGCTTCGCTAGTACGTTGTGCATTGCTGATAACAGGGGAAGCCGCAGGATCCCAAGCCGTTTCTTCCGCGACGAGTTCAACTTCTTCGCCATTAACGCGTACTCGTATTTTTTCGTCGTTAACTTCACCGTCAAATTCTTTGGGGAAGCTCAACTCGAAAATACGCATGCGATCAAAAATCTTGCTTTTTTTGATGTCGAGGTAATAGCGATCGCTGCGCCCTGCCCCAGAATTCCACTCCACGGCACAGCTAAGAATATCGCTTTGGCGGACAGTGCCACCCCAGTTGATGGTAAAGGAACCACAGGGTTGGCGGGCTTCAACATTTTGGGGCGCGATCGCCAAAGTTGAACCAAACAAGGTGGTGGCGATCGCCAAACGAGAAAGGGGGGAGCGGAGGAATTGCATAGGGGAGACAGCCTTCAAAATCTGTTACCGATTGTGACTAAAGTTTGCATTTTCAGCAACTCCTTTGACGAAATCCAGACAAAGAAGTGCCCACGCAACACAGGTTTACAAAAACTGATAAGACACATTACAGACAGTGCCGTTCAGGAAAAAGATGGTTCTACACTGCGAACAGACGGGAAATACGGCGTCCAGTGATAAAGATTTCGTAATTTGATGCCGGTTTTCTGTTCGTTGTAACTGAGTTTCTCCACATCTTGATTTCAGTGTTCCAGCTATTGTCTCACTCAAGGAGTTTCTATGAAAATTGCCGTTGCTAGGGAAAGCGTTCTCGGAGAGCACCGAGTTGCACTGACCCCAGATCAGGTTTCTCGCCTCGTAAAGAAGGGCTGGGAAATCGTCGTGGAGTCTGGGGCGGGGAATGCTTCTCTGAGTACCGATGATGCCTATCAAGAAGCGGGCGCAACGATAGAAGGCGATCGCGCCTCTGTTTGGCAAAACGCCGATATTCTCGTGAAGGTGGCGCCCCCCACAAATGAAGAAATTGACATCATGCCAGAGGGATCAATGTTTGCCAGCTTGCTAAATCCTTTGGGTCAGCCTGAGGTCATCCAAAAGCTCGCAGACAAGAAAATTACGGCTCTTGGGATGGAGCTGATCCCCCGTACTAGTCGTGCCCAAAGTATGGATGTCCTATCGTCCCAAGCGGGTGTGGCGGGTTACAAAGCTGTATTAATGGCGGCGGCGGCACTCCCCAAATTTTTCCCAATGTTAACTACTGCTGCGGGTACTATTCGCCCAGCTAAGGTTTTCATCATTGGTGCTGGTGTAGCTGGTCTCCAGGCGATCGCCACGGCTCGTCGTTTAGGTGCAATCGTTGAAGCCTTTGATATTCGCCCTGCTGTAAAAGAAGAAGTGCAAAGTCTTGGCGCGAAATTTGTTGAGGTAGAGCTCAATGAAGAAACGGCTACCGCTGGTGGTTATGCCAAGGAAGTTTCTGAAGACTCCAAGAAAAAGAGTCAGGAACTGATCGCGAAGCATGTGGCAACGGCAGACGTGGTGATTACCACTGCCCAAGTGCCCGGTAGACGTGCGCCTCTCCTGGTTACTGATGCAATGATTGCCGAGATGAAACCCGGTTCTGTAATTGTTGATCTCGCTGGTGAACAAGGCGGTAACTGTGAAGGCTGTGAGGCTGGTCGCGATGTCCAAGTCCACGGTGTGACGATTATTGCGCCGATTAATTTACCCTCGACGGTTTCGGTTCACGCCAGTCAGATGTTTGCCAAAAATATGGCGACCTTGTTGCAACTGTTGATCCCCGAAAACGAAATCAATCTCGACTTTGAAGATGACATTCTCGATTCGGTTTGCGTGACTCACCAAGGAGAAGTTCGTAATGAGCGCGTTAAAGGGGCGATCGCCCAAACCGCAGTCACCGCATAAATCGACTCGGCTTTAAAAAATCAAAAATTTGTTCAATTTCAACAGGAGTTATTACTGTTCATGACAACAGCAACGCTGCTAAGTAGCCTGTTCGTATTCGTGCTGGCTTCCTTTGTGGGCTTTGAAGTGATTAACAAAGTTCCCCCAACCCTCCACACCCCGCTGATGTCCGGCGCTAACGCCATTTCTGGTATTGCCGTCGTTGGTGCACTGCTCGTATCCGGCGGTGAAAATCTCAACTTGACGGTCATCCTCGGTCTCATCGCTGTGGTCTGCGCCACGATTAATGTCGTCGGCGGCTTCCTCGTCACCGACCGCATGCTGCAAATGTTTAAGAAGAAGGAGGCGTAGTCAATGGATAGCGTTTTAGTTAATGGCATTGAGCTGAGCTATCTAGTTGCAGCTTCTCTGTTTATTCTCGGTCTGAAAAAATTAGGTTCGCCCGCCACAGCCCGTCGCGGTAATCAGTTGGCGGCAGTGGGTATGCTCCTCGCTGTGGTAGCGACGTTACTCGACCAGCAGGTTTTAAATTACGGCATGATCGCCGGTGGCATTGTCATCGGTTCCATCATCGGTTTTATCACCGCGAAAAAGGTAGAAATGACCGATATGCCACAACTCGTAGGTTTATTTAATGGCCTTGGTGGTGCGGCTTCTGCACTGGTGGCGATCGCCGAATTTTGGCGTTTGCTGACCATCGGCGAACATATCAGCGTAACAACGAGCGTCACCATTATTCTTGGCATACTGATTGGCGGCGTAACCCTAACTGGTAGCTTTATTGCCTTCGCGAAATTGCAAGGGATTATGCCCGGTCGTCCCGTGGTCTTTCCCGCCCAGAATGTGATCAATTTCGGGATTTTAGGCGGCTTCCTCACCGGTAGCGTTTATCTCTTCCTCAACCCCGACCCAAATATTTTCCTCGTCCTCGTCGGCATCTCCCTAATCTTGGGTGTACTCTTCGTCATTCCCATTGGCGGTGGCGACATGCCCGTGGTCATCTCCTTGCTCAACTCCTACTCTGGTTTGGCTGCAAGTGCCGCAGGTTTCGTCGTCGGCAACAATATGCTAATCATCGCTGGTGCGTTGGTTGGTGCCTCCGGTATCATCCTCACCCAGATCATGTGTAAAGCCATGAACCGCTCTATTACTAATGTCCTGTTTGCAGGCTTCGGTAGCGATAGTGGCGCAGCAACAGGTGGCGGCGGTGCAGGCGCAGATATTGATGGCACAGTGAAGAGCGTTGACCCAGAAGAAAGTGCCATGATGCTCGGCTATGCCCGCAGCGTCGTGATTATCCCTGGTTACGGTATGGCTGTTGCCCAGGCACAACACTCTGTAAAAGAGCTAGCTGATATGCTCGAAAAACAAGGCGTTGACGTGAAGTATGCCATTCACCCTGTTGCAGGACGGATGCCCGGTCACATGAACGTGTTGTTGGCTGAGGCGAATGTGCCCTACAACCAGCTTTACGACATGGATGATATCAATACCCAGTTTGATAACACTGATGTTGCGTTGGTTATCGGTGCAAACGATGTTGTAAATCCTGCTGCCCGCCATGACAAAGGCAGTCCCATTTACGGTATGCCCATTCTTGAAGTGGATAAAGCAAAGACCACAATCGTCATTAAGCGCAGTATGAATACTGGTTTCTCTGGCGTTCAAAATGAGTTGTTCTTTAAAGACAAGACCATGATGCTCTTTGGTAGTGCCAAGGATGTGGTTGAGAAAATTTCTTCTGAGGTTAAAGAGCTTTAAATTTTCAGAGATGGTTTGAGGTAGGTTATTGCGACAGCTTTATAATTTGCCTCAAAAAAATAACTAATTTATTTATTTAGAAGTGGTTTGTGTATGTTGCGAAGGCGGCATCGAAACGACTTCTTTTTTTTGGCAGAGTAAAATTTTGACTCGATAGGAACTGGGATTTTTGTAATGTTCGGACGTTGGCGTGGAGAAGCTCAGGCACAATGGGATAATGATTGCCGTGCGTTTTCGAGTGGCTGATGAAATCTCGTTCCTTTTTTGTTTACCTTGGTTTGCTAGCTGTACTGTTACTGTCTGTTGGGGCAGCGAGTTGGTACGGCATTTTTGCCCAGAGTCCTTTGCCTTGGCTCAAAGGCGGTGTAGCGACAAATCCTGCGGCGGCTTTATTTGTGCCCCGTCAAGCGCCTTTGATGCTGTCGATGGTGGTAAATCCAGAGAAATTAGCCGCCCTAGGGCTAGTGCAAACTCCCTACGGAAAACGCCGGGAAACCTTGCAGGAACTTAAACAGGCAAAAACGAGCTTGCTCAGTGCGACGGGACTAGACTACACCAAGCAAATTGAGCCTTGGCTTGGTAATGAAATCAGTTTGGCGGTGACGACTCTTGATGTTGATCGCAACCCGGACAATGGTATTATCCCCGGCTATCTACTGGTTGTAGAAGCACGAGACAAAGATCTTGCGAAGGAATTTCTCCAGCTTGCCTACACTGAACAGGCTCTAAATCCCGATGCTGACTTGAGCTACGAAACCTATAAAGGTGTCAGCCTTGTGATTCCTGATGCAGACACAAAGCAATTTGCTAGCGCTATCGTCGGCAATTATGTTTTATTTGCTAGTGAAGGAAAGGTATTACGCAACGCGATTAATACAGTGCAAGTGCCAGATCTAAATCTGAGCCATGATCCTCAGTACAATGAAGCCCTCGAAACTATTGACCGTGATCATATCGGTATTGCTGTGGCAAATTTACCGGCTCTAAGTGCTTGGATTGCGAATGATCTAAATCCTGAAGAACCAACCCTTAAGCAACGGTTGGCGATTACTTTGAGCCTACAGAGCAAGGGGTTAATTGCGGAGACGGCTCTGATTGGGGATACCGAATCGGCTTTAGATCGTCCAACGCTGACGGAGCCAGTTGAAGCTCTAAGCTATATTCCGCCCCAAGCTTTGCTAGCTGTGGCTGGACGTGATTTAAAGCAATTGTGGACGGATGCAACGACAGGTTTAAATCCTCGTAGTCCTCTCTCCCAGATTTTGCAGCAAGCTGTTGTCGCAGTCCAAGAACCTTTAGGCATTGATTTACCAGTAGATATTTTTGATTGGATTTCTGGTGATTATGCGTTGGCGATCGCCCCGACTGAAGACGCCCGTAAGGTTGATTGGTTATTTGTTGCGGCGCGGGATGAGGAAACAAATATTGACCCGATTATTGAGCACTTTGATGAGCTGGCTCAAGAAAAAGGATTAAGCGTAGGCCGACTACCGTTAGGCGATCGCCGGGTGACGGCATGGACAGCCATTGATACAACTGATCGAGATGATTTAGTCCAACTCAATGCCCAAGTTCAGGGAGCACATTTGAGCGTGGAAAATTATGAACTGTTTGCTAGCGCAGTGAAAGTTCTTAGCCGCGCTGTTGGCTCACAAAAAACAATCTCTACTAGACAACAAAAACTTTAAACTCAGTCTTCAGCAACTTCCGAGCGAAAATGGCGGCTATCTCTACGCCGACTGGCGCCAAGGCTCCCAACTCTTTAAAACCCAAGTACCTATTTTGCGAGTCGTGGATTATGTGGCAAAGCCCTTCTTTAACCATTTAAATTCTTTGAGTCTCACTAGCTCTGGTAGCACCGAAGATATTCGTCGCTCGACTTTATTCTTTACTTTATCTTCAGATCGTTTAGAAAATTAAGGCTCAGAGCAGCTTTCAAAAAAAATCGCCCTAAGATGAAAATACGGAATCAAATTTAGGCCTGATGAAGTCTACATCAGATAACCTATATTGATCTGACAACCCATCTCGTGCAATCAAAGATCTCCATGACGCTGCCCACTGGACAGACCCTAAACGGACGTTACCGCATTACCCAAGAACTAGCCCGAGGCGGCTTTGGGGCAACTTTCCTTGCGGAAGATTTGCATTTGCCCGAACATCCCCACTGTGTGGTGAAACAACTAAAACCCCAAGTTGATGATCCGCAATCGCTAAAAACGGCAAGGCGCTTATTTGAAACGGAAGCGCAAATTTTGCATGAGCTGGGTAAACATAATCAAATTCCGCAGCTTTTTGCTTATTTTGAGGAGTCCCAAGAGTTTTATCTGGTTCAGGATTATATTGAGGGGCAAAATTTACGGGATGAAATCCGCCAACAGGGTCAGCTCTCCCAAGAACAGGTCATTGCTGTTTTAAAGGAAATTCTCGAACTGTTGACCTTTGTTCACAGTCATCAAGTAATTCACCGTGATCTCAATCCCAGTAATTTGATCCGCAGGAAGGGCGATCGCCGTCTCTGTTTGATTGATTTTGGTGCGGTTAAGCGGGTTACAACCCAATTTCAACAGGCAACAGGTCGGGCAACGGTGGCGATCGGGACCCAAGGTTATATTCCGAGTGAGCAGGCCCAAGGTCGCCCACAATTTGGAAGTGATATCTATGCGGCGGGCATGATTGCCATTGAAGCGCTAACGGGGCAATTTCCCCACACCCTCGGCACAGATCCCCACACCGCAGAATTGATCTGGCGTGATCTTGTCGATATTGATGATATCTTCGCTGAAATTATCGACAAAATGGTGCGCCATGATTTTCGAGAGCGATATTTTTCAGCTGACGCCGCCCTGACTGCTCTCAATGAAATGGAAGCGCCACAAACCTCTAACACCATTGTTTTGGGTAAAAAAGCTGCACCTGTGACGAAAGAGCCAAGTACAGCGCCCGTTGCGACGTCGTCTTTCTACACCCAAGTCCCCGAAGCGTCAGATCCAACCTTTGCAATTAATCCAAAAGACCGTGGGGCGATGGCCGTGGTTATCGGTTTAGGATTAGCGGCTGTTGTCGGTATGGGCGTCAGTCTCAATCTCGGTTGGCAATGGTGGTCTAGTCGTCAGGCCACTCTAGAGCAGTTTGAGCAGGGTGAACTTTATCAAGAGTTGGGGGAGCCAGAAAATGCCCTTGCCAGTTACCAAGAAGTGCTCGACCAAAATGCCCAACACCAAGGTGCTCTTTTAGGAAAAGCTCAGGTTTTACAGGAGTTGCAGCGCTATGATGCCGCCCTTGCTACCTATGATCAGCTCCTCAAACTCGACCCCAATGAGTGGGAAGCTTGGTGGGGACGGGGCAAAATCTATAGCGATCGCCAACAGTACGATCAGGCGATCGCCTCCCTCAACAAAGCGATTCAAGGAAATAGTAATAATCTTGAAATTTGGCAAACTAAAGCACAAATTCATCTGGCCCAAGATGACCAAACAAACGCCCTCAGTAGCCTAGAAACGATTCTCAAACTCGACAGTCGTCAAGATTGGGCTTGGTACGAAAAGGGCTGGATTCATCACCAGCGCGAAGAATATAACGAGGCGATCGCCGCCTATGATCGGGCGTTGCGGATTAATAATTCTGACCCAAATATTTGGTATCAAAAGGGTAATAGCTATTTCAAATTGGCAAATTACCAAGAATCCAAAAAGGCCTATGCCCGCGTTGTGCGCCTCAAACCAGACCACGCTCCCGCTTGGTACAGTCTTGGCATTTCCCACGAAAATCTTAAGGAGTACCGCGATGCCCAAGATGCTTTCGCCAAGGTAATCGAGCTAGAACCCAGCAATGATCGAGCTTGGTATCATCTCGCGTGGAATGCCCAAAGAGCTGATGACCGCTCCACAGCGATCGCCGCCTACCGCCGTACCGTTGAACTTAAAGGTGATGACCATACGAGCTGGCTCAATCTCGCCAATTTACTCTACGAATCCAAGGATTACCCCCAGGCTATTTCTGCCTACGACCGTACCCTTGCCCTTAAACCCCAAGATGGCGACAGTTGGGAACTAAAGGGGAATGCTCACCTGACGCTCGATCAATATGCCGAGGCGATCGCCGCCTATGACCAAGCGCTCCAGTACAAACCCGAAGACGAAAATATCCAAACCAACCGCGAAAAAGCCCAGAAAGAGTTAGACCGCCGCAATTTCCGGGAGGAGATTCAAGAAGAAATTCAGGAAGAGTTAGAAGAAACTGCCGAAGATATTGAAGCTGGCCTAGGCCGTCTTTTTCCTTGGCTGTAATTCTCTAGGTTGGCTGGCGATCGCCACTCTAAGAGTACTCCCCAAAAATATTCATCCGGTAAATCCAGTAATTGTAGGATGTGTTAGACGGCTGTGATATGAAAAACAGAGAGTTTCAAGCAAGTAACGTTGTAGCAAAATAGAGTGAGTAGTCCTTTCTG
>CAZXBK010000171.1:0-8626 GCA_964638765.1 uncultured Synechococcus sp.
GAAGACTTACTTCAAGGGCAACTCCAAGGCTCTCGCTGAAAAGGAAACTGATGGTGTGGCCAAGATTATTTTCCGCAAAGACACCGGCGAACTTCTCGGTGTCCACATCATGGGTATTCACGCCTCTGATTTGATTCAGGAAGCGGCTAATGCGATCGCCCACAAAAAGCCTGTGCAGGAATTAGCCTTTAACGTTCACGCTCACCCCACGCTTTCTGAAGTTCTCGATGAAGCTTACAAGCGTGCCAAGGTAACTGCTTAGTATTCAAGTCTAAAAAGGGCGGCTCGCGAACCGCCCCTACAAATTTATGATGAACCTCTGCTGATTTTCGGCGGAGGTTTTTTATTGCTCGAAAATGTCTAACCTGCTTTTTTCGCGAGGTTTGTGCGCAATTGCCCACAGGCAGCATCGGCTTCTAAGCCTTTGGAATATCGGACACTCACCGCAATTTTGTGGTCTTGGAGAATTTGTTTAAAGACGTTGATACGTTTCTTGCCGGGACGTTGAAATTCTTCTTCGCTGATGGGGTTGTAAGGGATTAAATTAACGTGGCTCTGGAAACCTCGGAGATGTTTTGCCAGTTCAGTGGCGTGTTCTGGTAAATCATTCACCCGTGCTAGCAAAATATATTCAAAGCTGACCCGACGGTGAGTGATATCAACGTATTCACGGCATTCGTCGAGGAGTTGATTGAAGTGATAATTTTTCGCGGTGGGGATCAGAGTTTCGCGGAGTTCTTGGTTGGGGGCATGGAGGCTAACCGCAAAAGTAACCTGCAAATTTTCTTCGGCTAAAGCTCGGATTTGATTGGGAACACCTACTGTCGAAATTGTGAGTAAGCGTTGGCCAATACCGATATCTTTGTTCATGCCATGGACGGCTTTTACCACTTCATCGAGATTGGCTAAAGGTTCCCCCATACCCATAAACACAACATTGCTAACCCGCTGACCAAAATCTTCTTGCACCGTCAAAACTTGATCGAGAATTTCATGGGCTTGTAGATGGCGGGTAAACCCCATTTTTCCAGTGGCGCAAAATTCACAGGCCATTGCACAACCGACTTGGGAAGAAACACAAACCGTTAAACGTTTTTCTGTCGGAATACCAACGGTTTCAATAATTAGACCGTCATGGAGTTTTAAAAGATATTTGCGGGTGCCATCGGGGGCGGTTTTGTGGTGATGGATTTGCGATCGCCCCACAGGATAGCCCGACATTTCCTCGCGCCATGCCTTGGGGAAATTGGTAACTTCCTCTAGGTTGTGAATGCCTTTCTTGTAGAGCCATTGATAAAGCTGCTTACCGCGATATTTGGGTTGACCTGTACTCTCAATCCATTCTGTGAGTTCCGGCAAACTTTTACCCAACAGCGCTGATTCGGTCGTGGTCATGGCAATAAAAAAGGCGATCGCCCCGTAAAAAGCGTATTAACCTTACCATTGTGGCACAGCTAATTTACGAATTTTGATGGCGATCGCCTGACCTTGAGAATCCAAACTTTGAGGGAGAGATTAGGGCATTTGCATCATCTCTGGCGGTGAAATTTTGGCATCGGTTTGGACAATCTGTGGCGCAACTTCATCTGTCGCTTGATTGGCTGGCGGAGGGGTAACGGGTTGAACAGGTGCGACAGGCTCTTGGGATTGGTTGAGGCTCCAAGATAGGCCACTGACAGCCCCCATCATCAGGGCAGTGTAGCCCACATAACGACGCGCTTCAGTTGTCCAGTTGTCTTCCACCTTTTTTGTCGCTTGATAACGGGACTCAGTCTTTGTCTCCATCGGAAAAGTCGCGGCGATCGCCTCGCCATTTAAGCTAAGCGCTTCTCCTAAACGTCGTATAAACCCTTTAACGTAAGGTGCCTCTGGCAATTTTTCTAGTTCTCCAGCCTCAATCGCAACAATGTGAGCGGTGAGAATGTGGGTCATGTGATTGAGCTTACTGTGGGTGAAGCCTCGCTTCTCTCTCGTACGCTTTAATAACTCGCCAATTTTCTTAAATTGAACTTGGCGCTCTCTTTCAAAGGATGAAACAGTAGAAGTTGGTTCCGTATCCAGAAGGGGAGAGGCAAGTTGCTTTAAATAGCCGGGTAACCAAGGGGATTTAGGATGCTCTAATTGAAATTTTTCAGGAGCAGCTTGCACTTCTGAAACTGTCGCTTGTACTGTTGTCGCAATGACCTTTTTTAAAAGCGCTTCTTTCTTTTTGGTGTCAACTTTACCAGTATCAAGGCCGGCGATCGCCGCCATATAAGATTCGTCAAAAATTAAAGACTCTTGGATCCGTCTGGTCAGATCCTGTTGAGCCAATCTCTCAATTGCTGCGTCAGCAGACGCTTTTAGATCAGCTTCATCCGCATCAGGAAAATAGTGAATAGCACTCGCCTCCTTCGTCGTTTTGCGTTTAAGAGGTAGAACCTTAGCCTCAAGTGCGTGACTAGTAGTTCCTTCTGGGAAATAGCAGATTTGGCTAGACATGGTGAAATCTATAGTGAAGTAACGATTAGACCTTTACGAGAGATTGACCCTGACACAAAATGAGCAGATAGGATAAGCCACCCCTCGGTAATTACTTACACTTCACAAAGTGTTTGTAAACATCAGGATTATTTTCAGATTGCTTTTTAGTTGATATGTGACAGTAATTGGCAATGCTTTCGGTTTTTTATGACGATTACAAAACTGTCTTTTTGTTGGAAATCTTGGAAAGCTAAGCTTTTATGATGAAAGCGTCCCTCGAAATTGTGTGTTATGCCATTGTTCGTCTGGTTTGGTCTCGGCTGCATCTTCATTTACCTAGGCATCTGCTTACTGCTATTTGTGGTGCAGCGGCGGATTATCTTTGAACCGCACTTCCAACCTGCTAATCCCATCCCAGACGATTTGGCGATCGCCTATGAAACGAAGAGGCTTAAAGTTGGGAAAAATAAGACTGAAGATATTGTAAGTTGGTGGTTTCCTTGTGATGAAGCCCAAGGCAAAACAGTTCTCTTTTTACATGGGAATAGTGGCTACGAGGCGAGTAACTTCGCAACATTAGAAATTTTGCATCAGTCCGGATTTCATGTCTTGATGCTGAATTATCGAGGATATGGTGAAAGCTCAAGCGTTTTCCCCAACGAACAACGTGTATATGAGGATGCTTCAACGGCTTATGAATTTTTACAGCAACAAAAACATATCTCGCCAAAGAATCTGTTAATTTATGGTCGCTCCCTCGGCGGGGCGATCGCCGTCGAACTAGCAATACGCTATGGTTGCGCTGGACTATTTCTAGAATCAACCTTTGCCTCAATGCTTGAAATGTCGATCACTAAAACCTACATGCAGTTTTTCCCAATTAACTGGATTTTGAAACAGCGTTTCGACACTCGCAAAAAAATACCTTTACTCAAAATGCCAATCTTTCTATGCCACGGCGTTAAAGATGAAACGGTTCCAAGTTTTATGAGCGAAAGGCTAATGGCGATCGCCAACGAACCCAAACGCTTAGAACTCATCGAAACAGCAAACCATCATAACCTAGCCCAAGTTGGTGCGAATACCGTTGAAGAAGGTGTTCAATGGCTTGTTATGAAGTCTTTTTCAACAAACGAGCAGCAAGGTAAAAAATCACCTGAAAATGAACAAAGCTAATAGAGATCAAGCATAAGTTAGAATCTTTTTAATCTAAATTCCAGATTACATGAGTAAATCTAAGGACGTAATAAAAACGATTCACTTTAATGCTCAATAATTACAAACAACTACAAAAAATTGCCCGTAAATATATCAGTGGAGAACGAGGCGGTGTTTTTCAAAATATTGCTTGGCTATTTTTTGAGCATATTTCGCGAATGGTATTTGGACTTGTTGTTGGAGCTTGGGTTGCACGCTATCTCGGTGCAGAGCAATTTGGAATTTTAAGTTATTCAATTGCTTTTGTTAGTTTATTTAATCCCTTGATAAATCTTGGTTTAGATTCATTAGTTGTTCGTTTGATCGTACAAGAATCAGAATTAAAAGATCAGATTTTAGGAACAACGTTTTGGCTAAAGCTAGTAAGTTCTCTATTATGTTGCAGTTTGATTTTTTGGGTAAGAATTTATGGTTATTCAGAGAACTCTATCACGTTTCAGATAATAACAATATTAGCCATAGCTAATATTTTTCGGTCATTTGATATTGTTGATTTCTGGTTCCGGTCACAAGTTCAATCCAAGTTTTCAGTAATTGCGAAAAATAGCGCTTTTCTATTAGCTACTGGATTTAAAGTACTCTTGATTCTGTTACAAGCACCTCTCTTAGCTTTTGCTTCAGCGATGTTATTAGAAAGTATTGGAGGGGCGATCGCTCTGTTGATGGTATATCACTTTCAAGAATGCAGTTTTTCACTGGCTTGGAATTCAAGTCTAGCTAAGCGGATGTTAAAGGAAAGTTGGCCGCTAATTTTGTCAGGTTTAAGTGTGGTTATATATCTGAAGATTGACATTATTATGCTTAAAGAAATTCTTGGAGAAAAAGAAACCGGATTATATGCTGCGGCAACTAAACTTTCTGAGATTTGGTACTTTATACCAACTGCAATAGCTGCTTCTGTGGCTCCCTCGATTTATGCAGCAAAAAAAGATAATGCTTATGTTTATACTCAAAAAAATGAAAAACTAATAATTTTACTAATTCGACTTGCAATTATGATTGCTATCCCAATTTCAGTTCTCTCTCCTTTGATTGTAGAAGTGATTTACGGCAATGAATATATCGAATCAGCATCCATACTTTCTGTACATATATGGGCAATCCTATTTGTCTCGATGGGAGTAAGTAGCTCCATATGGTTACTTGCAGAAAATCTTACAAGTATTAGTTTTTTGAGAACTTTTATGGGAGCAGTTACAAATATAATATTTAATTGGATTCTTATCCCTAGATACTCTGGGTTAGGTGCTGCATTCGCAACTGCAATTTCCTACATGGTATCTGGCTATGTTGGACATTTGTTTTTTGAAAAAACTCACCAAATGTTTGTTTTGCAATCGAAATCTTTATTGTTTTTACGATGATTCAGAAAAATAAAATGATAAAAGAAAATCTTAAAAAGCTACTTTTCCCCATTTATAATTTCACATTAAGTCAAATTTCCAAAGTAAAAATTCATCATGTATTAAATAGTTGTTCAGTGATTAACTTAGAAGTTGGTGCTGGTTCAGCTAAAGGTAAAGATGGTTGGACAACTCTGGACATAAATAGGAGATGTGATATTTACTGGGATTTGAGAAATGGGATTCCTTTTCCAGATAAAAGTGTTGACAAAATATATTCTTCACACTTTTTAGAACATTTAACTTTCTCGGAAGGACAGTCTTTTTTAAACGAATGTCTACGAGTCTTAAAACCTCTTGGGATTTTTTCTATCTGTGTACCTGATGCCCGTTTATTTATTAACGCTTATCTGCATAATTCCTCTGAAGATAAAAAGCTACTAGGATATTCTCCAGCAGTAAATCAGACAACATCGATTGATTATATAAACTACATTGCTTATATGGATGGTCATCACAAATATCTATTCGATCAAGACAACTTACTGTTCATTTTAAAAAGTAAAGGTTTTCAAGATGTTCGATCAAGAAAATTTGATATTAATCTAGACAAAAAAGAAAGAGTTTCAACCTCAATCTATGCAGAAGCAGTAAAACCCAAAGATATTTTAATTTTAAAATAATGCCTAAACTTTTTGATGATCTATATGTGTGGATATTTGCGAAACCTCTTTTCGTAAAGCTAAATCGAAAATTATATTTTCTCTCTTTAAAAGGGCAAGGTATTCTCAATTATGAGAATAGTAGTTTGTCTGGAGAATCAGGTTGGCTAAAGAAGTATTTAAAAACAAGTCAATCTCCTGTTGTATTTGATGTTGGAGCAAATGTTGGAAAATATAGCAAGGATATTCGTAATATTTGCTTTGATGCAACAATTTATGCATTTGAGCCGCATCCTAAGAATTTTATGTGTCTTAAAGAAAATGTTAGCAGTAATACGAAAATATTTAATATTGCACTGGGTCGAAGATCTGGGGAACTACAGTTATATGACTACTTTGAGAAGGATGGGAGTTCTCACGCATCACTTTATCGAGAAGTAATTGAAGAGATACGACATCAAAGATCTATTAAATATGATGTCAAAGTAAAAACTCTTGACGATTTCTGTCATGAGAAAAAAATTCAAAAAATTGATCTATTGAAGATAGACGTAGAAGGACATGAATTGCAGTGTCTTTTAGGTGCACTAGATCTTCTCAAGCAAGACAAAATAAAAGCAATTCAATTTGAGTTTAATGAGATGAATATTATTAGCCATTCAACCTTTAAAGATTTTTGGGATTTGTTACGGGGATTTAAGTTTTATAGGCTTTTACCAAATGGCCATCTTCTATACATTAAAGAATATAATCCACTCTATTGCGAAATCTATGCTTATCAGAACATCGTTGCTTTGAGTAATTCGTGCAATACTACCTAGTTAATTACTTAGAGAAAAATGCTTCAAACTCCTGTAACTTTTATTGTTTTTAATCGTCCAGATTTAACACAGATTGTTTTTGATGAGATTCGCAAAGTACAACCCAAACAACTTTTTGTCATTGCTGATGGGCCAAGAGAACCAGAGGAGTGGGATAAGTGTAAAGCTGCACGGAAGATAATTGAAACAGTTGATTGGGACTGTAAAATATCTCGCAATTACTCTGATGTAAATCTCGGTTGCCGTGAACGAGTATCCAGTGGGCTTAATTGGATGTTCAAGCAGGTTGAAGAGGCAATTATTTTAGAAGATGATTGTGTGCCCAATATTTCATTCTTTAGGTTCTGCGAACAGCTTTTAGCGAAATATAGAATGGATAATAGAATTATGTTAATTAGTGGTTATAACGCGCAACAATCATGGCAGTCAGATAAGCAAGACTATTTCTTTTCCCATTTAGGAGGTATCTGGGGCTGGGCTAGTTGGGGGAGAGCTTGGAAGAAATTTGATCTTGAGATGACCCACTTAGACGAAGTGATACAAAGGCAAAAGCTAAGACATCTTTTAGGTGAACAGCTTGGAAAAATAAGAGAAAATCAATTTTTGGATTGTAGAAACAAGCAAATAGATACTTGGGATTATCAGTGGGCATATTCACGTCACATTAATTCAGGTTTGGCAATCGTACCTAGTAGAAATTTAATTGAAAATATTGGTTTTCGCGAAGATGCAACTCATACAAAACATTCAAATAGACGGAAAGTTTATGCAAAGAATATGGAATTTCCTCTCCGAAAAAACGATATCTTAATACCTGACGCAGAATATGATGAACTCTTTTTTAAAAATAATGAAAACTTTATCCGTAAAGTAGTACTTAAACTCAAAAAAACAACTAATATCTAATAATTTTAAAATGTCTATATGTTTATTGAATCCAGGGATTGAAAATCATAAAGGTTTTCCTAGCTCTAACTTAGGAGATTTGATTATTGAAGAAGCTGTTAGTCGAGAACTATCTGAGATTTTTACATCTAAAAACATCTTTAAGCTATCTACTCAAAAATATCTAAGAGCAAATCAAATAAGCCTTATACGAGAGAGCAACCTCACCTTGGTTGGAGGGACAAATTTACTTTCATCAAATATGCATCTATATCGGCAATGGAAACTGTCTCCGCTAGATATATACAGGGTAAAAAATGTGATTTTGTTTGGCGTTGGTTGGTGGCAGTATCAAAATCTGCCTAATTTTTACACAAGATTTCTGCTTAAATCAGTTCTTTCGCATCAATACTTCCATTCTGTTAGGGATAGTTATACGGAGAAACAACTTAAGTTTGCTGGATTTAGAAATGTTTTAAATACAGGATGTCCAACAATGTGGCCTCTTGCTGACCTCAAGCAGAAAGAGCTTTCTGTCTCGAAAGCCCCTAATGTTCTTTTGATGCTTACAGATTACTCAAAACAACCTAGTATAGATAGTCAACTTATCGAATTACTGTTTGAGAAGTATGAAACAGTTTTTGTGTGGCCTCAAGGTAGACAAGACTTAGAGTATATACGCTCTTTTAACAAGCCTTTTAAAATACTAGAGCATTCCTTCAATTCACTCAATCAATTTTTATCCTCTGGCGTAAACTTTGACTATATCGGAACAAGGTTACATGGTGGCATAAAATGTCTACTGGCTAGAAAAAGAAGTTTGATACTAGAAATTGATAATAGAGCAAAAGAAATTGCTCGCGATACAAATTTGCCAACGGCTGAAAGAGATGATTTTACGTATGTAGGTGCTTGGATTGAAAAGCCCTTCTATTTAGATATCAAACTTAAAACTGACAATATTACGCGCTGGAAGAAGCAGTTTAATGCAATTAATGTATCTTAATTTAGGGTGCGGTTCAAGATTTCATGAGCAGTGGAATAATATTGACTTTAAATCTAATCCTCCGGATGTAGTCGGACATAATTTACTTAAGGGAATACCATTTGAAAATCAAACTTTTGAAGTGGTTTATCATTCTCACCTTCTGGAACATTTAAAGAAAAAGCAGGCTGAAGATTTTGAGAGTTTCAAGAGAGTAATGCTAGGCGTGAGTAGCAAAGTGAATCAATG
>CAZXBK010000172.1:0-8578 GCA_964638765.1 uncultured Synechococcus sp.
AGTATTTGTGAGCGCTATTCCGGACAAACAGCCAGTATTGCCCGCTTATCTCTCGGTTTCTTGCGCTTGATGCGTCGGATTACTCGTTTCTTCCAGTGGAGCCAAAATGCTTCTGATCGTCTTGCTTTTGCAGAGGTGATGGCATCGGGTAATTCCCTTGATGCACCGATGGAAGAGGTTTATAAGACCTTCGAGCTTGATCCTGACGAAACGACAACCCTTGAGAGTTACTTGCAGGAATACTTCAGCCGCATTATGCAAAAGCTCAAGGAAATTGACTACGAGAAAAATAAGAACAAGAAAAAAACCGGTAAGAAAAAGCCCAATATTCGGACTCCTTTCTAGGTAGAAAAGTTGGGAGACGCAGCAAAACTATTGCAGTAAAATGTCTCCCACTAAGTCGAAATTTCCATGGCGATTAGGTCATTAGCGCATCAGATGGATGCGAAATGGATGATAATCTATAGGTCTATAGCTCCTTAAGTTTTCAGGACAATTTTGCTTGTGCCCAAAGCTGGCATTATCTATAACGACATTAAACCGATCGCCTGCCAAGTTGCCCAAGAACTCACCAAAACATTACGGCAAAATGGCTGGCAAGTGGAGACGGCGACAGGCTTTGGCGGCTTGTTAGGCTACGTTGAGGCTTCTGCCGCACCGCCCACAATTCAGGATCGCCCGGTTTGTCACACCAGAATTGATCAGTTGGTTCCACCAAATTTTGATGCTGACATGAAGTTTGTCATTGTCTTGGGTGGAGACGGCACAGTCCTTTCAGCTGCGCGGCAAATTTCTCCCATTGGCCTACCGATGTTGACAGTGAATACAGGTCATTTGGGCTTTCTGACAGAACTTTATCTCCAGCACCTCGATGAGGCGATCGCCCAACTTTTGGCGGGAGAATATGACATCGAAGAGCGGTCGATGATTACGGTACAGCTCTTTCGTCAGAGTGATTTACTGTGGGAAGCACTAAGTCTCAATGAAATGGTATTACACCGCGAACCTTTAGCAGGGATGTGTCATTTTGAGATTAAAATTGGCGCCCATGCTCCTGTGGACATTGCTGCTGACGGCATTATTGTGGCGACGCCGACAGGTTCAACAGCCTATTCCCTAAGCGCAGGTGGCCCTGTCGTAACACCGGGTGTCCCTGTATTTCAGCTAGCGCCCATTTGTCCCCACTCCCTCGCCTCCCGTGCACTTGTTTTTTCTGATAGTGAGCCAGTCAATATTTTTCCGGCCACATCCCACCGTTTAATGCTGGTAGCGGATGGTAATGGTGGTGCCTACGTTTTGCCGGAAGACCGGGTATCTCTAGGGCGATCGCCGTACAATGCCAAGTTTGTAAGACTACAGCGACCAGAATTTTTCCGTATCCTCCGAGAGAAATTGGGTTGGGGGATGCCCCATGTTGCTAAGCCTTCCTCACGCAAGTTCCGGTAAGTTACGCCTCCCATCAATAAAACTTGAATCACCCAAAAATGGCGATCGTTTTTCTCGGACATGAGAAGGTGTTCATAAAAATTCATGCCGTTGCCCGTAGGTAATTTTTAAAATCGAGGCAGCGTGATTTGAACTCCTAGAGGAGAAACATCAACCATTTCTATGACCCAGTCCCTTGCCTTTACCGATGGCCTTGCCTACGTCCTCCTTGTGGGTACAAGCCCTAGTTTTAATCAGCAAATTGGTGCAGATCTTGCCGAGGTAGGGTATCAAACTGCTGCTGTTGAAAGTCCAGAAAAAGGATTGCAGCGCCTCGCCCAAACCCCACCTAGTATGACGGTGGTTGACTACAGTGCATTGGGTCAAAAGGGCATTGATTTTTGTCGCCAGTTGCGTGCTGAGAATAAAACCTTTCCCATCCTCTTTCTCGTTGCCCAAGACAGGGTAGAAGAGCGAGTTATTTGTCTAGAAGCTGGCGCTGATGATTATTTGCTACAACCATATCAACAGGATAAGTTTACGCAGATCGTTAATGTTTATCTCCAGCCCCAGCCAGAACAGCGGGAACAACTCCTCTTCGGGGATCTGGTTCTTGACCTCAGTAGTCGTCAAGTGTGGCGATCGCCGGCCAATGCCGAAGACGAAGCCCCCCAGATGATCGACTTAACAGTAAAAGAATTTGAATTGCTGAAATATCTCATGTCCTATCCCCAACAGGTGCTGACGCGCGACCAAATTTTAAAAAATGTTTGGGGTGAAGACTTTCAGGGAGAATCCAACGTCATTGAAGTCTACATACGTTATTTGCGCCTTAAAATCGAAACGAAAGGACGGAAACGTCTTATTCAAACTGTACGAGGCGTTGGCTACGTTCTTAAGGACGGTTAATGGTTAATCGTCGCTACGTTAGGGTAGGCAAAAGATTTTACGGAATCTACTTTTTCAGGCGCGAACAATTTTTTATTCTTTCGGATTCAAACTTATTATGACGACTTTGCAAGGGCGTTTATTGCCGCTTATATGCGGTATGTTACTCATCGGTTGTGTACCTTTTCCCACTGACGGCGTTGATCCCGGTACGACCCCGACAACACCACCTACTGAAACAACAAGTCCCACTCCATCTACTCCCCAAGGTCAAGTTTTGCCGATTACTGCCACCGCGAAAGTTGAATCTTCTGGGAAAATTTTTGCGCTTGAAGTTGCGGAAACCCAAGAGCAGCAGCAAATGGGGTTAATGTATCGCGAAAGTTTACCGGACAATCGTGGCATGTTATTTGAGTTTGACCCGGCGCGTCCAGTGAGCTTTTGGATGAAAAATTGTCTGATTAATCTTGATATCATTTTTCTCAAAGACGGTGTGGTGCAAACGATCGCCCGCGATGTGCCGCCCTGTGAAAATGACCCTTGTCCCACCTATGGCACGCCTGCTGAAATTGACCAAGTAATCGAAATTCGGGGGGGATTGTCCGACGAGATCGGGTTAACCGAAGGGGACGAAATTACGGTCACCTTTAAGGACTCTTAAAATCGGAAGGTGGGGCGATCGCCTAAAATCTGTGGAGGCAAAACGACTTGCTATCCCAGCAGCGCGACCGAAAACATGAGCTATAGTCCCCGCATTCAAGATATTCCAGCCAGTGAACGACCCCGCGAACGCCTCGTCGAAATTGGTGCGCAATATTTATCAAATGCCGAATTAATTGCCATTCTTATCGGTACAGGCGATCGCCATCGGGGTTTATCGGCGGTCGGTTTAGCCCAGCATATTCTCCAAACCTTTAGCCACGGGAAGCGAGATCCCTTTGATATGCTTCGTAATACCAACCCCCAAGAACTCACAACAATTCAAGGGGTTGGCTTAGCAAAGGCAGCTCAAATTTTGGCAGGGATCGAGTTGGGTAAGCGGGTATTTCAGGCCAAGCCGAGCGAAAAAATTATTGTCGATAGTCCCGAAGCGGCGGCGATCGCCCTCAGTAACGACCTCATGTGGCAAGACCAAGAACGCTTTGCTGTGCTGTGCCTCGATGTCAAAAATAAACTGATTGCCACCAAAGTCATTACCATTGGCCTAGCAACCGAAACCCTTGCCCATCCCCGCGAAATTTTCCGCGAAGTGATTAAGCAGGGAGCCACGCGCCTAATCATTGCCCACAACCACCCCTCCGGTAACGTGGAACCCAGCAATGCCGATCTCCAGCTCACAACCCGTCTGTTGCAATCCGCGCAAATTATTGGCATTCCCCTGCTCGATCACATTATCCTTGGCCACGATAATTTCAGTAGTCTGCGCCAAACCTGTGATCTATGGGACGAGTATCCCCAGCCTGAGTAATTCCCATATTTCTCAATAGATCTAATTACCCAGTTCCCTTGAGATAATTTACACTACTAAAATCTCTCAGAAGAAAGATGTATTTCAGCTATTTACAATAATGAAACCTTTATTCGGCGATCACCCTTCTTTAATCAGTACATCAGAAAAAATACAACTATAGACTTTCTATCAAACTAATTATTTTCTTGAATTTTTAGAATCAAAGCTGATGTAACAACAAAACAAAAAATCGTAATAACTAAAAAGCCTTTCCAAAGTCATATTCACAAAGATATATCCCCGCAATAATTAGATAAATCTTAAAATCTTCAATTACGGAGAAAACCGAACCAAGTCCCTAGTGCTATCACGCTGTTAGCAGACGGTGAATCTTCTACTATCACTGTAGTAGGAAAAATAAAATGAATTGTTTTCCACAGCTTAATATTATCTTTTTTCAATGATAAAAGTAGTGCGAAAGTCACAGAAATTTCAAAAAGAAATCAAACGTAAAAGCGAACAAATGTTTAAGAAAAACGACAAATAATATAGTTCGTTAATCTATCAAAAAACTTCACGCTAACGTTAAAGAAAGCATTTCCTACTTGTAGACGCACATCTAGATTTGAACAATATGACTAAACGAACTTTTGGCGTAATCGGTCTTGCCGTAATGGGTGAAAACCTTGCCCTTAATGTGGAACGAAACGGCTTCCCCATTGCTGTGTATAACCGCACCGCCAGCAAAACAGAAAAATTCATGGCAGAGCGCGCTGTCGGAAAAGATATCAAAGCCGCCTACAGCCTTGAAGAATTTGTGCAGCAGCTTGAACGTCCCCGCAAAATTTTGGTGATGGTCAAAGCGGGCGCTCCCGTTGATTACGTCATTCAAGACCTCAAACCCCTCCTTGAAGAAGGGGACATGATTATCGATGGTGGTAACTCCCTTTACGAAGATACAGAGCGTCGTACCAAAGAATTAGAAGATGCCGGTTTTGGTTTTGTGGGTATGGGCGTTAGTGGTGGCGAAGAAGGTGCCCTTAATGGCCCTAGCTTAATGCCCGGTGGCACCGAAGCGGCTTACCGTGAACTAGAACCCATCGTTACCAAGATTGCAGCTCAAGTGGATGATGGCCCTTGCGTCACCTATATCGGCCCCGGTGGTGCTGGTCACTACGTCAAGATGGTGCACAACGGCATTGAATATGGCGATATGCAGCTCATTGCCGAAGCCTATGATCTCCTTTCTAATGCCGCGAAGCTAAGTCACACTGAACTCCATGAAGTCTTTTCTGAATGGAACAAGACTGATGAATTGAATTCATTTTTGATTGAGATTACTGCCGATATCTTCAAGAAGATTGATCCAGAAACGAAGAAGCCATTGGTAGAGCTGATTCTTGATAGTGCTGGACAAAAAGGTACTGGCCGCTGGACTGTCGTCAACTCTCTTCAAATTGGTGTACCTATTCCCACAATTTATGCCGCAGTAAATGCTCGCGTGATGTCTGCGTTTAAGGAAGAGCGTAAGGCGGCATCCCACGAACTCCCAGCACCAGAGCGGGTTTATCGCGGCGACATCAAGACCTTCGTGAACCAAGTTCGTGATGCATTGTATTGCTCGAAGATGTGTTCCTACGCACAGGGTATGGCGTTGCTCGGCAAAGCATCTGAAGAGTATGGCTACAACCTAGACCTCGGTGAAACTGCTCGCATCTGGAAGGGTGGTTGTATTATTCAGGCGGGTTTCCTCGACAAAATCAAGAAAGCTTATGTTGAGAATCCTGGGCTTCCTAACTTATTGCTTGCGCCTGAGTTTAAGCAGTCCATCATTGACCGTCAGGCAGCATGGCGCACAGTAATCCTTGCGGCAAATGAGCTTGGCATTGCGGTTCCAGCCTTTAGCGCATCTCTCGATTACTTTGATAGCTACCGTCGTGAGCGTCTTCCCCAAAACCTCACTCAGGCACAGCGTGACTACTTCGGTGCCCACACCTATGAGCGTACGGACAAAGCACGTGGTGAATTTTTCCACACTGCTTGGGCTGAATAAGTTCTGTAATTAATTTCTGATTCCCCTCAATCCTCCTTTTATAGGGGGATTTTTTTGTTTTGAGTAGATATAGAGAAAGGGCGATCGCCTAAAATACAGTTAATACTGAGTGGCAGAAGTAAAAGATGCACAACACTGATATTCAGGACGTTCAAACTAATTTTCTAAAGCTTATTGACGCAGTTTTAGCAGGTGATGATGTTGTTATTAGTCGTGCAGGTAAGCCATTAGTCCGCTTAGTACCTTACGAAAACTCAGATCAGCCTCGTTGCCCTGGAGGATGGGAGGGTCAAATCACGATGGCAGACGATTTTGATGATGAGTTGGCAGAGATAAATGCCATGTTCTACGGAGAATGAAAGTGCGGTACTTGATTAATGCTCACATTTTGCTGTGGTGGCTCAGTAATAGTTCCCGATTAACACAATCAACTAAAGAGGCGATCGCCAATCCAGAATCTCTTATATTCGTGAGTGCGGCAACGGTTTGGGAAATGTCAATCAAGAAGGCTTTAGGCAAATTATCTGTTCCTAATAACCTACTAGAAATGATCGATGTTCATCACTTTGAGGTGTTAAAAATTTCGGCTGAACACGCGTTGAAGGTTGGAGATTTACCAGATCATCACAAAGATCCGTTTGATCGAATGTTGATCGCTCAGGCTCAGGTAGAAGGATTGACACTCATTTCTGTAGATAAAAAATTTGAGCAATATGAGGTTGAGCTTTTTAATATTTAGTTTGTCGGCGATCGCCGTCCTATTTCGATAATTGTCCAAAGCGATTCAGGGTTAAAATGACAGTGACTTTCGTCGAAAAACTATGGCTCGTAACCCTCTCACCCCAAAGTTTCGTAAAGCTTGGCAGAACCTTGAACTACTGCCATTGCTTTCGGATGAAGAGATGGCTGATTTTTGGGTGGAGTACCAGCAAAAGACCGTTGAAGATTTAGAGCTACTAATTGAAAACAGTGCCAGTCGCAGTAAGAAAATTGTTTTAACGGGTCATACGGGCTGCGGAAAATCGACCTTACTGAATACGGTGTGACAGAATTTGGAAAATGAGTTTTTCGTGGTGTTTTTCTCGATCTCTGATGTGGTGGAAATGTCGGATGTTAACCACGTCAATATTCTCTTTGCGATCGCCGTGATGATGATGGAGGAAGCAGAGAAACCCGAAAACAAGATCAAGATTAAAAAAGAAATCCGCCAAAGTTTCTACGAATGGTTTGCGGAGGAAACAAAAACATCCATCGAGGAATACAAGGCAACAGTTGAAGGAGGCTTTAATTTCACCAACTTGTTGGCATGGGTAAAGGGTGTTTTACAATCCAGTGCCATTGAGCGGCGGGAACTGAAAGAGAAGTACGAGCGGGATATTTCCAGCCTTGTGAATCGGGTAAACAATATCGCGACGGTAATTGAAGAGACTTGTGGCAAGGATGTTTTCGTGATTATTGACGACATCGACAAACTGACCATCAGTATGGTGCGGGACATTTTTCATACCAACGTCAAAAATCTCTTTATGCCGAACTTTCGGATGATTATGACGGTTCCCATTGCGATGTTGCGGGAAAAAATCCTGATGACGGCTCTAGAGATGGCAATTCCCAACTCGGTAATTCAGATGCCGATTTCTAAGTTTTTCCATAAGGAAGATATTCGAAATCCAGATCGGGAGCCAGATCCGCAAACCGTTACGCCCCTTTGCAAAATTCTATTAAAACGTATTGAAGATCCAGAGTTAATCGAACCAGAAATTGCAACAGACTTGGTTTTGTATAGCGGTGGCGTAGTGCGAGAATTGCTGCGCTTGGCGAATGAGTGTTGTTTGATTTGTCTGCGATTGGCGAAACGTGATCCTGACAATACCGACATCAAGATTAATCAAGCCATTTTCCAAGAGGCGGTGCGTAACCTCAGAATTAGTTTTGAGCGGCGTTTGGGGTCGAAGGATTATGAAATCTTGCAAGAGATTTATCAGCAGCAAAAGCCGGAAGACACAACAGAACAAGACTTTTTGAATTTGCTCAACGATTTGTATGTGCTGGAATACGAAAATGATCGCCTCTGGTACGACATTCACCCGATTGTGATGAGTTTGGTGGCGGAGGCTGCGGCATAGGTGGAATTTGAAGGTCAAAATCTAGATGCTTATGACGGGCTGATTGTCTCAATGGAAGCGAATGCGCGGCGGTTAAATCTGCTGATTGCGACGTGTGATGACAGTCAGTATCGGGATGAGGTGATCGAGCAATATGAGTCGGAAGTCGAGGAAGGGATTCATTGTTATCGCATTACGTTGCGGCCAGAAAGACCTAGTATTCGGTTTCTGCTGGAGGAGCTGATCGCGCAAAATCCCCAGGTAAAGGAGCAGGATCGGGTGGTGGTGACGGTATTGGGGGCAGATAAACTGCGGTTTCTGGAGCTAGAGGAGGGGAAACGCTCAGAGGTAGAAGAGTTTGCGGGATATATGCAATGGACGCGGGAAGGGTTGCGGCGATTTCCGTTTTCGATTGTGATTTGGGTGACGACGAATGTGGAGACGGTACTGAAGCAAAAGGCAAAGGATTTCTGGAGTTGGCGGAAAGGGGTCTTTCGGTTTGAGACGAAGCCAAGGGAGTTTGTGCGGAAGGCGGATCTGGAGTCGGTGCGGGAACACTTTGGGCGGAACTTTCAGGCAGAATCGACAACTCTAATTCCTATTGATGATTTAAAAGCTCTAATCGAAAAAATTGAAGCGAAAGATCAAAAAGATAGC
>CAZXBK010000173.1:0-8507 GCA_964638765.1 uncultured Synechococcus sp.
AATTTTCCCAAGACCAAGTTAATCGAGAAAGACAAAACGCAGCCAACCTCATCACCATCGTTCAAACCATGGCAGAAAAACAACAAGGCACAACTTACAATATCAACGCGGAAAATATTGGCATAGCAGGCGGTCACACTACAGCTGAGAGTGGCAGCATTATTGCAGGTCAGTTTAACGAAGCAGAAAAACAAAACCTCCAGCAAGCTGCCGCAGAAATTCAGGCATTACTCAAACAACTCGAAACTGAATATGGCAGTGACACCATGAGCGAAAAGATGACCGTTGCCACAGAAGTCATCAAAGAAATTGAACAAAACCAAACCCTTGCCCAGCGAGTGATTGCCGCCTTTAAAGCTGGAGGGATGTCGCCATTAGACTCTTACCTTGATACTCCTGCTGCCAGCTTTGTGATTAGTGCCATCCAGAGTTGGTATGAGACAAGCCAAAAATCAGAATAGAGGGCATCTGTGTCCTTCCTTGGGGAAGGTGCCGATGGCGGAAGGGGTTTCAGAAAGTTGTGCCACTCACTCTAATTTTTAGCGAAAAAAAAGAATTATATTTCTTATTCGAAACTTCTATAAAACCAATTCTCTTCAGCATTCTCGAGATAGTGCGACAACTCACATCGCTAGGCCGTAGTGCGGCCACTTCTGCCTGAGTTTTATCTAGGTGATGTCGAACAAAATTATTGAAAGCATCCAAGGAAGTAAAGACTGCAGAGGCTGATATCAAACATTACGCAAACTTCTTGTACGATGCAAGTCATCATTAATATACAGCAGGTATTTTCTTTTCAGATAACAACAACTTCCATTCTAGTTCTTAAGCCCTCTGTCCACTACTATAAACACGCGATCAATTACTTCCTGTAGCTTAATCCGTTGATACTGTTGCAAGGCGAAACGAAAACGTCGACCCGACTGACAATTCGCTTTCTATCTCTAGCTGACTATTCATTTTCTGGAGATAGGTGCGACAGAGAATTAGCCCTAAACCAGTGCCCTGTTCATTGTCCGTTCCGATGACAGAGGCTTGTCTCTGGTTATTGCGCATAGACTCTAGGGTCTGCGGCGTCATACCCAAGCCGGTATCTTTAACACCCAAAATAATGTCATCTTGGTCGCGATGGGCAAAGAGAGTGACCTGATCTTTTGGACTGCAATATTTGATAGCATTGCCCAGCAAGTTACGCCAAATAATCTGAACAAGTTCCGGTAACCCCAAAGCCTGAACATTCGCTTCAATATCTTTGACGAGGGTAACTTGTTTCTCAAAGGCTCGTTGTTCAATCCACGAGAGACTCTCTTCGGCGATCGCCTCTACCGAAAACGGCGTTAGTTCTGTATCTTCTGACTTCAACTGCTTTTGAACCCACTCCAAGACCTGATTCAGTTGGCTAGAAGTACGGGTTAATTCTGGACGTAACTCCTGAATAAGTTTGCCCGTCTGTTCTGGACTAAAGAAATCTCGATCAAAGGCATCAACAACACTTTCAAGGGAAGCAACCGGACTACGCAGATCATGGGCAAGGACCGAAATGAGCTGGTTCTGGACTTTATTTTTTGCCTCTAGCTGTTCCGCTTGGGCTCTAATCAACTGGAGACCCTGTTCTGATTGGCGCAAATGTAACCGCAAAGCTAACTGCTTTTCGACCTGTTTCCCTAAAAAATTCAGGATACGACGCTCTTTTTCGTTTAAAGTACGCGGCTCTGGATCAATGATGCACAGCGTTCCCAATTTACGACCATCAAAGGCTTCTAGGGGTTTTCCGGCATAGAAGCGGATATAAGGCTCTTCTGTAACGAGGGGATTGTCAGCGAAGCGAACATCTTCTTTAGCATCGGAAATTTCAAAAATTTCTTCATGGTGGATAGCATGGCCACAAAAGGAAATCTCCCGGGGAGTTTCTTTGGCGTTTAAACCGACACAGGCTTTAAACCACTGGCGCTCTTGGTCAATCAAAGAAATTAAAGCAATTTTGACATTACACAACTCCGCCGCCATCTGGGCTAGTTCGTCAAACTCGGATTCTGTTGGTGTATCTAAAATGTCGTAACGAAAAAGGGCAGCGAGTCTTTCTAGTTCATCGGGTGTTGGTTGGGGAGCGATCATAAATATTGAGATTAATTGAAACAGATCCTACGGTCGTAAAATGCTGGTAGTTAAAGTTACAGCTGCCCCACTAAAGCCAAATAAGTGCTTCCATCCGTAGAAAATTAGCACTTAATATTATTGAAATTTTTAAGAACGCTTATAGATTGCGCTAGGCATCTGAGACGATGCAACTGTCGAAAAATATATTTTTTCTCAAGGGGCGCTCTGTGAGTTCATTTTAGGAAGTGACTTCCCCTTACCGATGGATTAGCGACGATAAATTTACAATTGCGCCAGATCTACATTCGGGGCGATCGCCAAATTTGCCGTAACGTTTTGCACATCATCAAGGGACTCGAGAGCGTCGATCATTTTTAAAACAGCTTGTAATTGCGTTGTATCGCTCAGCTCCATCTCCGTCTCCGGTATCCAACGCAACTCTGATTCTTTGACTTGAAATCCTTCCTGCTGGAGTGTTTTGCCGAGATATTCTAAATTATCGACAGCAGTTAAAACTTCAATTTCATTATTGTCGGCAACGATCTCGTAACTTTCTGCTTCTCCTGCCATTGAGGCTTCGAGGAGTGCCTCTTCATCGACATTATCTGCCGTTAAAATAACCACACCTTTATGGGTAAACATCCAGCTCACACAGCCCGTTTCCCCCAGATTGCCGCCATTTTTACTAAAGGCTTCCCGCAGATCAGCCGCTGTACGATTGCGATTATCGGTGAGCGCTTCGATTAAAATTGCCACTCCGCCCGCCCCATAGCCTTCGTAACGGATCTCTTCATAGTTCGCATCATCACTACTAAAGGTTCCTGCCCCTTTGGCGATCGCCCGGTCGATATTTTCATTGGGAATACCTGCGGCTTTTGCCTTTTCGATGGCAGTACGCAGCTGAAAATTCCCCGCCGGATCTGGCGTTCCTTGGCGTGCGGCGACAATAATTGCCCGTGATAGTTGCGTAAAGGTTTTACCTTTTTTCGCGTCAACCCGCGCCTTTTGCCGCTTAATATTTGCCCACTTACTATGTCCAGCCATTGTGAATTTCGACAACAAAATAGAGTTTTTCCCTGTAGTCAATATCAGGGATTAAAGTCCGTCAGATCAAGGATTTTCCTGAAAAATCCGGTTTCCAGCTTAGACTGTCGCACAAAGTAAACAAGCATCACACAATAGAGTTTTTTGACAAAGCAGTAATTTCCCGTATGAGGCTTAAAAAGATTGAGCTATGCTGGTTGTAATTTCTGAATTGTGTCAATTCTTCGATCTTCGTTTGGCGAGAGGCTGCAGTGAGTAATAACGGCTATTCTTCAAAGCAAAATATAGACTCTAACTTTGACGACGAATTGTTAGATTTATTCGGAGAACTTGGCGATACCGCCTCAGACCCGTCAGAACCGGTGAGTGGCTCCCTCGACGAAGAATTAAGCGATCTTTTCGGTGGCGAAATTAATCCCAGTGCAACCATTCCACCGACCAACAATAGTTTTGACCAACTCTTCGAGGAAAAAGAAGAAGTAGCAGATGTTGCGCCGCCATCCAGCTCAGATGCTGGGGAAATGACAGCAGAAGGGTTTGAAGCGCTCTTTGATAATGAAGAAAGTCCGGCAGCGTCAGAAGATATTGACCTAGAATTTGCCCGCATGACTCTCACACCGGAAAGTGAGCCGCCAGCGAGTGAAGCCGAGATCGAATCGGAACTGGATAGTATCTTCGGTGAAAATGAATTTACCGAGGATGAGCTAGAAGTAGAAGAAGAGACTGTCACGGAAACGGCGGAGGTGGTTTCTGGTCTAGAGAGTTTGTTTGCTAATAGCCCCAGTGTTAAGCATGAGGAGGAATTAGAGGCTGATTTAGATAATTATTTTTCGAGTCGTGGTACGTACCCCGGCACTCAACCTGCGCCTGTCTCCCCAGAGCCTCAACCCGCTGCGCCTTTACCCTCGCCTGCTACGCCTGTTGCTCCCCCCTACAAGCCGGCGATCGCCCTATATCCGGACTTTGCAGCTTTAGAGGATGTCATCGAAGCACCCGCAGTTATGCCAGCGGCAAATTGGCAAGACCTCGATAACCTTGTGAGCGGCGTAAAAGAAAATCTTGCTCCCTCTCTACCTGATGTCTCTGAGGCGATCGCGCCCGCCACAACCACCCAAAAAGTTGACCTAGCCGGAGCAAAAGATACAAGCTTTGACGATCTCGTTGAACTCCTCGAACAAGCAGACATCGAAATGGGCGGGCCACCGACAGTAAACGCCACCCCATCTACGCAACGTCCGAGAGCGGCGAAGCCAAAGGCCTTTGAGCAGACAATGCGTATTCCCGTGAAACAGCTGGATAACCTCAGCAACCTCATGGGAGAACTGGTTGTTAACCGGAATAGTCTCGAACAAAGCCAAGAAAAACTCCGTCAATTCCTCGACAGTCTCGTCGGCCAAGTCCAAAAACTGAGCGATATTGGTGGGCGGATGCAGGATCTATACGAACGCTCCCTCCTAGAACGTTCCCTTCTCGCTAGTCGCAGTCAAAATGAACAGCGCTCTTCCCGCTCCACAAACGGTGGTTTTGATCCGAAAAGCACCATGGGCAGCACCTCCGGACAAGATTACGATCCCCTAGAAATGGATCAATTTACCGGCTTTCACCTCCTGTCCCAAGAGATGATTGAGCTGGTTGTACGTGTGCGGGAATCTTCCTCCGATATCGAATTTCTCGTCGACGACACCGAGCAAGTGGCGCGCAACCTCCGGCAGGTGAGTACCCAGCTCCAAGAAGGCCTCACCAAGTCGCGGATGATTCCCTTTTCCCAAGCAGCCGATCGCCTGATGCGGCCGGTACGGGACATCTCCAATAAACTCCATAAAAAAGCTGTACTGGAGGTCGAAGGACGGGACGCTCTTATCGACAAAATGATCCTAGAGCAACTGTATGATCCCCTCACTCACCTGATTAATAACGCCATTACCCACGGTATTGAAAGACCGGATGTACGAACACGCAATGGCAAGCCTGCGACAGGAAAAATTTCCCTCAAAGCCTTTGTCCAAGGTAACCAGATTGTCATTTCCATCTCAGACGATGGTGCGGGAATCGATCCTGACGTGATTCTGCGTAAAGCCCTAGAGAAGGGTCTGGCTACGCCGGGTCAAGTCCGTAATATGCCCCAACATGAGATTTACGACTTTATTTTCCATCCCGGTTTTACCACCAAAGATAAAGCCGATGACTTTGCGGGTAGAGGCGTTGGTATGGATGTGGTGCGTACCGCCCTCGGTGGTATTCGGGGCACAATTTCTATTGATTCTGTCCTTGGGCGCGGCACCAATTTCACTATTCGATTACCTTTGACGCTCAATATTTGTAAAGCCCTTTGTTGTCTCAATCGCCACGCTCGCGTCGCTTTACCGATGGATGGTGTGGAAGATATGCAGGACTTTACCCCAGAGCAAATTGAGGTCGAAGAAGGCCGTAAATACATTACTTGGCGCAACTCGCGGCTCCGACTCCATCCCCTAAATAACCTGCTGACCCATCAAAGACGTATTAGTCGTACATCCTATGGATCGGCTGATTCTGAGCAAATTCCTGTCGTGATTTTGCGTAGTGCGGGGAATCTGTTGGCACTACAGGTTGATCAAGTCATTGGTGAACAAGAAATTGTAATTAAACAAATTGAAGGGCCAATTCCGAAGCCTGCGGGGATTTCTGGTGCAACAGTTCTCGGTGACGGCACAATTATGCCTGTGGCGGATGTGCTAGAGCTGCTAGAGCTTGCCGCCCAAGGGCGTGTACGTAAATCTAAATCTTGGCAGGAAACGGTACCTCCCCTAGAAGTTCAGCCAAGCTTTACGACTGATCCGATGGTTTTAATTGTTGATGATTCGATTACTGTGCGGGAATTGTTGTCTCTCAGCTTCAGTAAAGCGGGTTACCGTGTCGAACAGGCTCGTGATGGTCAAGAGGCGTGGGAAAAACTACGGGGTGGCCTACTCTGTGATTTAGTTTTCTGTGATATTGAAATGCCTCGCATTGACGGTTTGGAATTGTTATCGCGCATTCAAAAGGATCCCAGCTTGTCACAAATTCCGGTAGCAATGTTGACTTCCCGTGGTGCCGATCGCCACCGTCAGATGGCTGCCCAATTAGGAGCTAGCGCTTACTTTACGAAGCCATATCTAGAAGAAGCTTTATTAGATGCGGCCTTAAAAATGAGAGAAGGGGAAGTGCTGCTACCCGGTAGTACCCGTCCTGCCAATGTGCAGCCCAAGACTGCTCCACCTCCAACACCTGCGGCAACGCAACCATTGGAAACAGCGCCCCCAGATAACGGTCAGTCTCAGGTAGCACCGCCGATCCAAGCCGACGACCATAGTGGTTTTGGAACGCAAGCGACCTTCAAGGCTCTCATTATCGATGACTCGGTAACGGTGCGGGAACTACTAGCCATTACCTTCCAAAATGCGGGTTATATTGTCGAAAAGGCGCGGGATGGGCAGGATGCGCTAGACAAAATGTTGGCCGAACCGGACTTCAATGTGGCCTTTTGTGATATCGAAATGCCCCGCATTGACGGTTTAGAACTGCTGAATCGAGTACAGGAGCATGAGGAACTACACCATATTCCTATTGCGATGTTGACCTCTCGTGGTGCAGAACGCCATCGTAAAATTGCGGCGGAACGCGGTGCTAAAGCTTATTTCACGAAACCCTATGTGGAAGACAATTTGCTGAAAGCGGCGGAGCGACTGATTCGTGGCGAGGTACTCCTAGATGAAAATGGTAAAGTGGTGGGATAGATTTGATGATTTTGTCGTCTTGTTTTCTAGATACATAACAGGCGATCGCCAGAGGAGTTGACCAATAATGTTTCAGTCGAAGACTGTACTACTTGGTGCGGGTTTGGTAGCAGGTTTCTCGTTACTCACAGCCCAGCCTACTATTGCAAAGGATGTAGAAATTAAGGTGGGCATCGTACAGCGTTTCGGCGAAGAGGAGTCCGATACGTTAACGGTTGCGAGTTTACCGGGCGATCGCCTGACCCTTGAGATTGAAACGGGTGGTCAGCCCCAGATTTTAGAGACGGATAAAGTGACCTTCACCCTAGGAGCACGGCCATTATCCGAGCCAAGATTAACAGAACACATCGTTCTCAGCGATCAAGGCACCTTTGAAACCGCCGAAGATAGCGCCAAGGAATGGCAAGCCCGTGGCATTGAAGTAGAGGTTACTCAGCCTGGTCGCTGGCAGGTGTGGGCACACCGCGATGTCTACAATACACCGCTATTGAGACGCTTATTACTGGAGGATTTACAGCGGTCTGGTTTTAATGACCCCTATCTAAGTTCTGAGGTGCAGCAGGAACGGGCGATCGCCTCTTTTGTGGTGGGTGGCTATCGTTACAATCGCGCCAATGTGGCGATTCGGTCGGGCAATAACCTGTTTTCGATTCAAGAAGACGGCGGCAAAAAAAGCCGCTTTGCAGGTCGTCTCAAGCTCCAGCCCAATGCCTACGGTACTTTTACCCTCGTCAATGAAGTCAATATTGAAACCTATTTACGGGGTGTGGTGCCCTACGAAATTGGTAAAAGTGCGCCCAACAATGCCGTAGAAGCCCAAACGATTATTGCTCGCACCTATGCCCTCCGAAATTTGCGGCGCTTTAAAGCGGACAACTACGAGATGTGCGCCACTGTTCATTGTCAGGTTTATAAAGGTTTAGAGGGTAGTACGAGTCGCATCGATCAGGCGATCGCCCGCACAAAGGGTTTGGTTTTAACCTACGAAAATGAATTAGTTGACGCACTGTATTCTTCAACGACAGGTGGGGTGACAGCCTCTTTTAGCGATGTGTGGAACGGTGCAGAACGACCCTATTTGAAAGCCGTAATCGACTCGCCTAATCAAGTCTGGGATCTCGGTGCAACATCCCTCGCTGATGAGCAAACCTTTAAAAAATTTATTGCCCTAAACGAAGGCTTTAATGAAACGGGTCGAAGCCCTTTCCGCTGGGAACGTTCAGCAACCCTCCAGGAGCTAGCGACAACCCTCCAAAAATATCTCGAAAAAACCCAGCATCCCCTCCAAGGTGTAAAAACCGTTCAGCAGCTAGAAATTATCCGGCGATCGCCTTCTGGTCGTGTTTTGGAACTGGATGTCACGACTGACAAGGGCATTGTCAAACTTTTAAAAAATGAAATTCGTAGCGCCCTAGGGCCACCACGGAGCACCCTTTTCTACCTCGAACCGACCAAAAATGCCCAACAGCAACTGACCGGTTACACCTTTGTCGGCGGTGGTTTTGGCCACGGCGTAGGCATGAGTCAATTCGGCTCCTACAATCTGGCGAATTTAGGCTGGTCTGCCGCAAAAATTCTAGATTTCTACTACCCCGGCACAACCCTCCAACC
>CAZXBK010000174.1:0-323 GCA_964638765.1 uncultured Synechococcus sp.
CTCCATTGATTCACTTTGCTACTCACGCCTAGCATTACTCTCTTGAAACTCTCCTATTTGAATATGCCGTTTTTCTGCAAAATCACAATCAATTTACAGAGGCTCTCCCCCTCTACGAAGAAGCCTTAGAGATATATCGGCAATTAGCGGCGACCAATCCCCAGTCCTATCTGCCCGATGTGGCGATGACCCTCAACAATTTGGCGATTTTGCACAAAGCATTGAACGAATATGAAACGGCATTAGGGGAGTACGAAGAAGCCTTAGGGATAAGAAGGCAATTAGCGGCGACCAATCCCCAGTCCTATCTGCCCTACGTTGCT
>CAZXBK010000174.1:423-8394 GCA_964638765.1 uncultured Synechococcus sp.
AGCCTTAGAGATAAGAAGGCAATTAGCGGCGACCAATCCCCAGTCCTATCTGCCCTACGTTGCTACGAGCCTCAACAATTTGGCGGTTTTGCACCAAGGATTGAACGAATATGAAACCGCATTAGGGGAGTACGAAGAAGCCTTAGAGATAAGAAGGCAATTAGCGGCGACCAATCCCCAGTCCTATCTGCCCAAAGTGGCGATGACCGTGATAAATCTCAGTATTTTCTATTTCCAGTCAGTTACTAATCAGCAAAGATCTATTGAACTTGCCCAAGAAGCTCTCGAAATCCTCCAACCTTTTATGGAAATCCCAATGTTTCAGCAATACGCATCTATCGCCCAACAAGTTCTCGACGCTTGGAAGCAACAATAATAGCCAAAGTCCTTCCTTGGGGAAGCCTTTCGTATAAGGAAGGGGTTTCGACAACTCACAACACCCAACTTCGGCAATAGGGTCAAATCACATCAAGCGCAATCTCCGCCAAAGCTCCAGATTGGATGGCACAGGCGGCGATCTTTTCCTGCAAAAAAGAAAAACCCTAATTTTCCTGATTTGAAACCATCGTTACCGTGCCATCAGGCGCAACCGTCACCACAGACTCGTAAGTAAAATCAAGAGATTCAGGACGACGCCCCCGGAACGTGAAAGTAAAACTCCCATCCGCATTTTCGACAAAAGGAGCCTCATTAGGATTGCCGTGCATCGCTGTTTCAGCACGATAGTTACCGAGACCACCATTAGCCTCTTCCGCCGCCTGACGTGCCAAATTTTTCGCTTGATTGAGGTCGATCACTGTCGTCGAGACATTACTCACCGCTGCCGTGCCACGGGGAGCGCCATTGTAGTCAAGCGCGACCGAACCATCAGGAAATACCGTCACTTCACTTTCGTAGGTAAAATCCAGAGATTCTGGACGACGACCCATAAACGTAAACGTGTAGCTACCGTCGGCGTTGGTGACGTAGGGCGCATTCTCCGCATCGCTATGCATGGATGTTTCGGCGCGATATTCCTCTAGACCGCCATTTGCCTGTTCTGCCGTTTGACGCGCTAGATTTTTTGCCTGATTTAAATCAAAAGAGGTAACCGATGTAGTGCTGGGAGTGACAGTGGTGCGGGGAGCGCCATTGTAGTCGATCGCCACTGTGCCATCGGGAAAGATGGTCACTTCACTCTCATAAGTAAAGTCGAGGGATTCGGGGCGACGACCGAGAAAAGTAAAAGTGTAGCTGCCGTCGGTATTTTCGACGTAGGGAGCAAGCTGAGGATCCCCATGCATGGATGTTTCGGCGCGATATTCTCCTAAACCACCATTGGCTGCTTCGATAGTTTGGCGGGCTAAATTTTTAGCGTTATTTAACCCAAATGCAAACGTGGCGTTACTGGGCACTTGGGCTAAACGAGCCGGGTTTAACTGAGCCATAATGGCGGGCTGAAGAGTCGCAACCAAACCGAAGGCAACAACAGAAGCTAGAGATAGATTTCGCATAGATATTTTCACTCGCGCAGAAATGGGAGACAGGGCGATCGCCGGGAGTCTAGAAAACCTAGAACCAAAGTAGGGGGAAAAAGTTTCCGTAAGACTGGATAATAGATGCACGATTAATTTGTTTTGGGGACAAGATGAGCCGTTCGCTACCGATTTCCGCTTATTATCACCAACGTACAAAATATGATCCCGAAACGATTTCCCAGCGAGGCAAACAACTTGATTGGTCAGCCCAACCCAGTCCCTTTAAAGGATACAAAATTGGCACCAGCTACGACCTCAAACCCTACCTAGAGCTAGACAAAAACGAGCCGGAATGGGAAGCCCTGTCCTACTTGCTCTTACTGAGCTATGGACTCACGGCCAAGCTCGCGACAGGTGGCGGTAACTACATTTATTTGCGTTCAGCGCCCTCCGCTGGTGGCTTGTATCCGGCAGAGGTCTACCTCATTTCCCGGGGAACAGAGCTACTGCCTGCGGGACTGTACCATTACCAACCCCAAACCCATAATCTTCTCCGTTTTTGGGATGACCACTGTTGGGCAGAATTGAAAGAAGCTTGTTTTCTGCACCCAGCCCTCGAAAAAACCCAACTCGCCCTCGTCACCACCGCAATCTTTTATCGCTCTGCTTGGCGCTATGAAGATCGTGCCTACCGTCGCGTCTTTCTAGATACTGGGCATCTCCTCGGCAATATTAACCTCGCTGCTTCTATGCAGAATTTTCGTTCCCATCTCATCGGTGGGTTTAGCGATCGCCTCATGAATGACTTGCTGTACCTTGACGGCGAAACGGAGTCTGTGACCAGCGTAATGGCCTTAAATAGTAGTCCCCAAACCGCGAGTCTTGGCCGCACAACCCTGCCTTCTCCGGCGATGCTGGACTACCCAGAACTAGACGATGGCGAACTCTTGCCTGCACTCCACCAAGCCTCAAAAATCATTACCAAAGCTTCCGTTCCCCCACGCCAACCCGACATTCTCGAAGATAAGTACAATTTTCCCTTTGGTCTCAAAGTTTCGGTTGCTAGCAGCTCCGACGAAACCCGCTACAACACCCGCATTGACTGGGGTGAAGACCTAGAAGATCTAGAGGACGCCATCCTTAAACGCCGCTCAACTCGCAGCTACACAGGCGAAGATTTGACCTTTGAAGAGCTACAGCAGCTTCTCAACTTCACCTATCATCCAGAAGATTATGGTGAGCAGGGTTTAACGACAGACCCCGATTATTTCGACCTGAGTCTCATTGAAACCTTTGTCGCTGTCTCCGGCGTAGAAGGCCTTGATTCAGGTTGCTACTATTACGCCCCTAAAGCCCAAGAACTCCGTCAAATCCGCTTTAAAAATTTCCGCGAAGAGCTGCACTATCTATGTCTCGGCCAAAATCTGGGGCGGGATGCTGGCGCACTAATCTTCCACACAGCAGATCTGAGTCAGGCGGTGGCAAGGTACGGCGATCGCGCGTATCGTTATTTGCATCTCGATGCGGGTCAACTGGGTCAAAGGCTCAATTTAGCAGCCATTCAGTTGGGGTTGGGCGTGAGTGGTATTGCCGGATTTTTCGACGATCAAGTTAATGAAGTCCTTGGTATTCCTGACGATGAAGCCGTTTTGTACATCACAACATTAGGCGTTCCACCAGAGGAATAAATCTAGCGAGACAAGAAGCTATTATTAATTTTACCGTCAATTAAAAAGGCCACCGAAAGTCAAACGATTGGCACTGACAGAAACCTGAGGTGGCTCACAGGCAACCCGAAAGCCGACCGAATCAACTTGGAAATCAAGATCAATCACGTACCGGAATGACGAGCGGCAATATCTAGGGTGATTAAACCAAGAGCCACCCCGGAGGACTTTCGCTTCTGTGCTCTCTTCCTGTTGCCACGAACTAGCGTCTTTAGGAGCGTCTTCATAATTTTTGTGGTAGTCATCTTCGCACCACTCCCAAACATTGCCGTGCATATCGTATAGCTGGAAATTATTAGCTTCAAAAGCGCCAACTGGTGTTGTTTTACCGCGAAATTCCCCTAGCTCCTTTTTGCCGTAGGGTTCATTGGTATTGAAGTTGGCAGTTTGGTCGTCAATGATTTGGCCGAAATGGAAAGACTCGTAATAGCGCTTATTCCAGTGGTCTTGGGAAATGCGACTATCTGTTGACTTACGCCGTACACCGCGACAAGCATATTCCCATTCAGCTTCAGTCGGTAAACGGTATTGAATTTTTGAGGCTTTACTCAGCCGCGCACAAAACTCCTGCGCATCTAGCCAAGACACTTGCTCTACAGGCAAATCATCCCCTTTAAATCTGGAGGGGTCGGGGTCAAGTTCTCGGTCAACTTGTTTCCAGTTGGCGACCACTCGCCACTGGGCTTGGGTAATGGGATATTGTCCTAGAAAAAATGAGGGAATCTCAACCCAATGTTGTGGTGCTTCGTTGTGATACCAGCCATTATCGTATTCTTGGCATAGTCTTTCGATTTCAGCTTCTGAGGTTCCCATCCAGAATCCGCCGCCATCAATCTTCGTCATGTCGATGGTTATCTCCTCTGGCTCTTCAGCGAGGATTTCTCTGTACTGGACGATATCTATCATTGAGTCTCAGAAGTACTACGCATACCTACCCAGCATATCGAACTCTTTAGCACCTCAAAGCTCTTTGGGACTGCAAACAAGAAAATTTAATACGTGACTTGAGATTACTTTTCTTTTTATTAAGGTGCGATCGCCATTTGTATTTTTTTCCGGAATGTAAAAGCCTAATATTTTGCTGTTTTTTTGTGATCCAGGCGTGCGAGATGTGAAGGATCTAGAGGGTGATATCGAGATACGTTTTTAAATCCAGCTTATTTTGACCTTCGGCGATAGTGACGAAATCGTAGCCTGCCCCACTAGCGGAAATTGACCAAGCCATAATTTGCAATTCTGGATACTCAAAGGGCGATCGCAGAAGATTCATTTCGGTATTGAGATGGGTTTCATCGCCGAAGCCATAACCTCGACGGATTTGTATTTGGTTTCCCTCGAAAAGGATACAAGCAAAATTCCACAGGTTTGGAGTCTCTTTGTTCTCCGTCGCAAGCCGGATGAATTGATCGTAATGGTAGGTATCAATAAACCAGTCGTGGCAGCCAATTTCCTTGGTAATTAGCCCGACGATATCTACTGCTTGATAATGCTGGTATCCAGCTAATGGTTGCGATGGGACAAGAATTTTGGCTGGTCGGTCGAGGCTAATGTCAAAGTACCAGTCAGGGCCTGCTCCATTAATCTCGAATGTCCAAGGTTTCATTACAGCGATTATTGATTTGTTCTAATATCTTGAGACATACGTCATTCCAGAGCGATATTTACGGATTGAGAAGAAAAACAATAAACGTCTCCAGGATATTCGCCATCTTCTATCAGTGAAACTCAATTGCAAAGTGACGATAGAATTTCCTAAAAACCCTGTGGCGATAAGTTAATCCCCAAAGAATTCTCGGTCTAAAATTTCTTCTATAGAGAAAGGACACTCATTAGGCAAGGAATTAATATTCAAGCCTGTTTCTTTTGATGTTAATTCCCTTGCATCCTCAAAAGATTCAGGGATGACTATTTCAAAGTAGTTTTTCAGACTCGGACTTTCCCTAAACGAACGATGCAACCTTTGCCGATGCTCACAAATACTACTTAGCCAGCTTTTTGACCTTTTTTCTGGCTGATAACGATATTTGAGTAGATGCAGCAAGAGGATTTTTAGATTGCTATAAACTGCCCGCTTTTCACTTCTGCCCATATCTTCTAATTCTTCAATTAAATTTTCCCAGTCAACCTCTGAGAAATTTGACGACTTAAGATGCTGAATCGTCGACTCAAGCCAAGAGTGGTAATCCTGATCGTAGAGTTGAGCAATCTTATCTGGAGTTTGATAAACCATGTCTGCCTCCATTTTTTTCCAGTTTAAATGAAACCTGAAATCCATCATCGCCAATCACCTCAATTGCTTGGCTTATCTAACGCTAGACTGAACAAAGATTCTCAAGAAGCTAATGTTAGAGATTACGAACCTCAAAAAAGCCTATGGTCAACGTGAAGTTTTACGGGGACTGACTTTACACATCGAGCCGGGTGAGATTTATGGGCTTTTAGGGCCAAATGGTGCAGGCAAAACTACGACAATTAATATTCTCTGCAATCTTCTCAATGCAGACAGCGGCGAACTACGCATTGGTGGACAATCAGTTTCTGAAGCGACTAAGAAAATTATTGGTGTTGCGCCACAGGAAAACCTCCTCTACAAAACCCTGAGCTGCGCCGAAAATCTCCGGTTCTTCGCCAAAATCTATGGCATCCGCGGCAAAAATTGCGATCGCCGAATTCAGTATTGTTTAGAAGCAGTTGGTTTAGCAGATAGAGCCAATTCTCCCGTCGAATCTCTGAGTGGCGGCATGCAACGACGAATGAATGTGGCTGTGGCATTAGTGCATAACCCTCAACTGCTGATCCTCGATGAACCGACCACCGGACTCGATATCGAAACCCGCTATGACATTTGGGCACTTATCCAACAATTGCGGGCGGATGGCATGACCATTTTGCTGACAACCCATCTCCTCGACGAAGCCGAACGACTATGCCAACGCATCGGTGTCCTCAAAGGCGGTCAAATTGTTGCCGAGGGAACCCTACCAGAACTGCGAAAAATGATTCCCGCTAAGGAAATTGTCATGATTCGCACCCAGCAAGAAGATGCGGCGATCGCCAGAGGAGAGGCAGCCGGATTTACTAAACGTTATTACGGTGGGGACTTAGCCTTTTGGTTACCAGAGCAGCTCGAACTCAAAGAAATTCTTGATATTTTTGACGGCATTCCCCTCGATTCCATTTCCCGGCAGCCCATCCAGCTCGAACATATCTATATCGAAATCACAAAACATTCCGTAGCTACCCTGTCTCCCCCTGAAGTTGTGTAAAACAGTATTAGCTTTTCCTAAAAAAATTATGTTGAAATCTTTCCTTGCATCCACGGCGATCGCCTTTTCTCTCAGCCTTACTCCTATGAGCGTCGTTGCTGAGACAGAACCTATTAGTACCGAAAAAATGGCTCTCATTAACGAATTGCGGATTTTGACCAATAGCGACGAAAACGCGACTCAAGTCCTCGATATCATGATCCAGCAAATGCAAGATCAAGGTGATGCCATGAGTCAAAATCTCTTCGGCGATGGGGCAGATCCAGCGATCACAGCCGCTTTCGACACAACTTTTTCCAATGTTATTGACCGTATGTATACACTGATGAAGGAAAAAATTGACTTTGTCGAAGTACAGCGAGAAGTCGATACTCAGCTTTACAACGAGTATTACACCGAAGCTGAATTGGCTGATTTGATCACTTTTTATCAGACTCCAACAGGACAAAAAACAGCCAATATTCTGCCCCAACTGACCCGACGTTCAATGGAATTAGTGAGCGACCAGATTACGCCCACAATGATTGAAATCCAGCAACAAGTGTTGATGGAGGAATTAGGAAACTTTGGAGCTATGCAAGATAGTTCTGCACCAGAAAGCTGGGAAGAATACGAAATGCAAGAAAGTGAAGAGTCAGCAATGTAAGGCGATCGCCCTTGGGATCGTAAAATAATCATCACTGACATTGATGAATGCCGAGCCCATGACCGACAAAACGCCAGACCTCAAACCTGACGACATATCAGACGAAGATCTTCCCAGTCCCCTGAGATGTTGGAGTGGTACAGCCGTTGCCAGTAGTATGTCCTTTGCCGCATTTCTAATGACCCGCAAGGTCGTGTCGAATTTTGCGAGCAAACCCCCCACAGGCAATGATTTGGCTTTACAAATTGGTGCGACAGTACGGACGTTGGTGATGGGCATTTTTACGATGGCAACCGGTGTATTCGGGTTAATTGCCATCGGATTATTTTTATTAGGCGTTAAATCCCTCCTAGAGTCCATAAAAAATCCAGAATCCGAAGAAGCATCCTAGGATTGCCCGACTAAACCGATACGAACTTATTAAGAAGATTAATTTTTTAAACTATCAAAATTGTTATGGAAGCATTAGATATCGCAATGGGCATTTTGGCGCTATTAATCGTGGGAGGCGGGTTAATCATGCTTTTCCAAGGGGCGATCGCCATGAATGATAAAGACTAATTACTCAATCTCTGCTACAAAGTCGTTTATATTGTCATTTTCAGTCGACGGACGTAGCGCTTATCCATTTTCTAAGTGTTTTGAAAGGTGCAGACTATCCCATTAAACGCCTAATCGATGGGGGCGCAACAGTACTGTTGTTGCTGAGTGCGGTAGTCATTTATGGCTGGTACACTCGCACTAACCTACTCGTACAAATCCACCCAAGATTCGTGCCGATGCAATTTAACACGGCGCTAGGATTTGGCTTGGTTGGCTTGTCTCTACTCCTACTCAATTACCAACGAAAAATTTTTGCCAAAGTTTGTGGCAGC
>CAZXBK010000175.1:0-8321 GCA_964638765.1 uncultured Synechococcus sp.
AACCCACCTACACCCCTAGCTTCACCAAGAGTCAGCAGCGAACCGCTACATTTACGCAAGTTTTCCCCCATAGAACGTCCCAGACGGCGATCGCCCCAATCCCAGCGCCAAGTGAAGCTGACCCAAACATTGCAGGACGAAGGAATTTAGTTCGGCTGCGGTCGTCTATCTCAGCAGCATTTATGGCATCAAAACCCTTTGATCTGGTGATTCTCAGCAATGGGCCGGGCGAAATAACGACTTGGGTAAAACCAGTTGTGCGGGCTGTTCGCGAAAGATTTGGAACATTAGTCCGCATTTCAGTCATTCTTTCTCCCTGTAGTCACAGCACTGGTCGAGAGGCGGCGATCGCCCAGAGTTATCCGGAAGTAGATCGCGTCCAGAGTGCAGAGCATTTTTTCTCTTTTTTGCTCTTTGGTAAAACTGAAAAAAATTGGAGTTGGTTTCAGCGGGGTTTGGTGCTATTTCTCGGCGGCGACCAGTTCTTTCCATTGGTTATTGGCAAGCGACTAGGCTTTCAAACCTTAATTTATGCCGAGTGGGAAGCCCGTTGGTGGCGTCATATCAGCGCTTTTGGGGTGATGAACCATAAAGTGATGGCGAAAGTGCCACCCCGTTACCAAAGCAAATTTACTGTGGTCGGTGATTTGATGCTCGATATCGCGGCGGATGAATCTTCACCAGAAAATTCTCAAGAGATCACGATTGGCTTATTGCCTGGCTCTAAGGCGATGAAATTGACTCAGGGTTTACCGCTAACTTTGGCGATCGCCGAACAACTACACCTTTACAAACCTCACATCAAATTCGTTTTACCCGTAGCGCCAACGCTTACCCTCCAAGACCTCGCCAAATTTGCAGACCCAACCGAAAATCCCGTTGTGAACTTGGTAAATGGGCAAACAGCCCAGCTCAAACATATTGACGACACACCCATTTTAGAAACACCCACAGGCTTACAAATCCAACTCATTTGCGACTTTCCTGCCCACCAAACATTGCGTCAGTGCAGTATCTGCCTTACAACGATTGGTGCAAACACAGCAGAATTGGGAGCCTTAGGCATTCCGATGATTGTTTTGCTGCCGACCCAGCAGATTGATGCGATGAAAGCTTGGGACGGCATACCGGGTTTAATTGCCAAAATTCCTGTATTTGGAACATGGTTTATCCGTTGGTTTAATCGTCGTATGGCGAAATGGATCAAGAAACATAATCACTATTTCGCTTGGCCAAATATTTGGGCAAAACGCAAAATCATCCCCGAGCTTATTGGTGATCTGACGGCGGTGCAAGTGGCAGATTTGGTTGTTGATTTTTTAGAGCATCCGCAAAAGCTACAAACGATTCGTGACAATTTACAGGCGTGTCGAGGTGAAGGGGGCGCAGCAAAAAAACTGACTCAAGTCATTGCGAAAACCCTCGATACCACTCCAGATCATCGCAGACGTGACCATTAATTCATCCGCGATTCAACCGAACATTTCAGCCAAACTTTTTTTGACTAGATGGTCAAGTTAAAATTAGGATAGTTAGTCCACAGCATTTGGAGCATTATGGCCGGTCGCAAACTCGCATTTGAACGGGAAGTTGTTTTAGATAAAGCAATGGATCTCTTCTGGGAGAAGGGCTACCACGCCACAGGTTTGACCGAATTGCTGGAGCGTATGGGCATTAAACGCCAGAGCCTTTACAACACCTTTGGCAATAAACACGATCTATTTCTCGCGGCGATCGCCCACTATGGCGCAACAATTGTCACAAATCTAGAAAGCGAACTCCTTAAGCCCGGCTCGGCGATCGCCAATATTGAAGCTTTTTTTGAACGTATCGCTCAAAATGCAGGGATTCTCGGCTGTCGGGGTTGCCTAGTGGTGAATACGATGGTCGAACTTGCACCCCATGATCCACAGGTTGCCGCTGAAGTAGAACGGCTTTGTCAACAGGTTGAACGAGCCTTTGAAGCGACCCTCAAACAGGCGATCGCCGAAGGTGATCTTCCCAAAGATTTTGATACAAAAAAAATTGCCCGTTACCTTTATCACATCGCCCTTGGTCTTAATGCCCGCACTAAAGGCATCCCTAATCCCGATGATCTGCGCGATACCCTTGAGATTGCCCTTGCTGTTTTACATCCATAAAGCTATTTCTCCAACAAAAAAGCCCCCCGCCAAATGACGAGGGGCGATCGCGTGACTAACGATGAATTCTTAAATGTTGTCAATCACAATCAATTGTTTAGCAACGATTAGTCGCGGCTGTTAATCGCAATGAGTAGACGAAGAATAAAGACGAACAAGTTGATGTAGGTGAGGTACATCGACAACGCTGCGGAGAGATATTGCTCATTACGGTAGGTGCGGGGCAACACGTAGAAGTCGACAACTGCACAGCCAGCAAATAGCAACGTACCAAGACCAGAAATACCGACCTCTAACCAACTAGGTGTGTATACACCGAAGAAGCTAAAACCGAGCTGTGCCACAAGGACAACGAGTAGTGCGGTAATACCGAGGCGCACTGTTTGAGTGAGAGCTAAACCATCTTCATCGGAGAGATTTGAGCCGATGTTGCGGGCAATGATAAAGGTCACACCACAACCTAAAGCAGCGATACCGACACCTTGGATTCCAACGCCAGCAGTACCGATAGCGAGGGCAACTAAACCAGTGAGGGTATAACCTGACAGCAAACTATAAACAGCAAGGAGAGGCAGGGCTGTCGTGTTATTGCCTTTCTCTGCAACACCGCGCGCGACGAAGAAAAGTGCAAGCTCTGCGATGAGGGCAACCCAAAACGTCGGCATAAAAATACCGGGGTTGGTTTGAATTACGCCTAGGCCACCGTAGGTACCAAGGGCCGTAAGGACGAGACCACCACCGAGATAGGGAAGGGCATTTTTAACGACATCAGCGCCGACGAGGGATTGTCCCTGGGCCTGCCGAATAGCATCTCTAAAATTACTTGTGTTACTCATAAATACTTGATTTTTTATCCAGAAATTATTGACTTAATTATATTTTGACAAAACATGGAGGCGATCGCAGTACGGATTTCTTTACTGTTGGTAGAGCTTGTGGCGATAATGGAGGATGGTAAACATTGTCAGTGAACGAGATCACCATGCCGAAAACGGAGCGTCGCACATTTCTCCTCGACTTTGAAAAGCCTCTCTCTGAGCTGGAATCGCGGATCGATCAGATTCGAGAGCTTGCCGAAGAAAATAATGTCGATGTCTCGGAGCAGATCAAGCAGCTAGAAGAACGCGCTGATCAACTGCGAAATGAAATTTTTAGTGCCTTAACCCCAGCCCAAAGATTGCAGCTGGCTCGCCATCCCCGTCGTCCCAGCACTCTCGACTACGTGCAGATGATGACCGATGAATGGTTTGAGCTCCACGGCGATCGCGGTGGGTCTGATGATCCAGCATTAATTGGCGGCATTGCCCGATTTGACGGACAACCAGTGATGATGCTCGGCCACCAAAAGGGTCGCGATACCAAGGATAATGTGGCTCGCAATTTCGGGATGCCTGCCCCCGGTGGTTACCGGAAAGCGATGCGCCTAATGGATCATGCCAATCGGTTTGGGATGCCCATTTTGACGTTTATTGATACGCCCGGTGCTTGGGCAGGTCTCGAAGCAGAAAAACTCGGTCAGGGTGAGGCGATCGCCTACAACCTGCGGGAAATGTTTAGCCTTGATGTACCAATTATTTGCACGGTGATCGGCGAAGGCGGTTCCGGTGGTGCATTGGGAATAGGCGTTGGCGATCGCGTATTAATGTTGCAACACAGCGTTTATACAGTAGCAACGCCCGAAGCCTGTGCTGCCATTCTCTGGAAAGATGCAGGCAAGTCAGAGCAAGCCGCTGCTGCCTTAAAAATCACCGCTGAAGACTTAAAAAAATTAAGCATTATTGATGAGATTGTGCCGGAACCCGCTTCCTGTGCCCACTCCGATCCGATTAATGCCGCGCGCTTGCTGAAACAAACAATCCAGTCAAACCTACAGACCTTGATGCAAATGACACCAGAACAACGGAAGGATTTGCGTTACCAACGTTTCCGTAAAATTGGCGTGTTTTTAGAATCTGCTTAAACCTTCCATAATCATCAAGGTTTAGGGTGCTATACTAGTTTGGTAACATTTTGTAACATTCTTGATACTTTGCTAGGGCATCAACATCCAAAGCACTAAGGTGGTAAAGCTATACAGGTTGTGAAAGCTTGCTTAACCACCCATCTACGAAATTTGTCCAAATTAAAAACGCCTGATGGCAACTCCACGCGGAATTGCCTCTTTTAGTTGCGAGCATTTACTGGACAGAGACGAAGGTTAGGCTGAAGGGATTTGGCGTTAATACAAAGTGAAGTTTAATTCGTATGAATTTTTCTGCTGATAAAAAGCGAGCCATTGTGACAGGAGCCAGTAGTGGTATTGGCAAAGCTGTAACTTTGGCTTTAGCTCACGCTGGCATTGATTTAGCTTTAGTTGGGCGTTCGACTGAGCGTCTCGAAGCTGTGGCCGCATCTGCCCGAGAACAGGGTGTAGATGTGCAAACTTATGCCTTTGATTTGTTGGAGCTTGATCAAGTTAAAACGAAATTTGAGGCGATCGCCGCTGAATTAGGTCAAGTTGATGTTTTAATCAACAATGCTGGTATGGGTTATACCGGTAGCCTTGAGCAGACCAGTTTGGCAGATTGGCAGCAGGTTATTGATCTCAATCTCACCAGTGCTTTTCAGGTCACTTTGGGTGTTCTACCTCGAATGCGTCAGCAGCAACAGGGACAGATTATTAATGTCTCTTCCATTGCCGCGAAAACAGCTTTCCCTGAGTGGGGAGCCTATTGCGTCAGTAAAGCTGCCCTCAATGCGCTTTCTCAGGCGATCGCCGCCGAAGAGCGTGCCAATGGCATTCGAGTGACCACAGTAATGCCCGGAGCTGTGAATACCCCGATTTGGGATACAGAAACCGTCGATGCCGATTTTGATCGTGCCATGATGCTAACTCCGGAAAATGTTGCAGAGACAATCCTTCAAGTTGTGCAGCTACCCGCTGGCGCCAACATTGAAGAAATTGTAGTCACACCGAGTGCAGGTGCCCTGTAACGGACATTACAGAACTCTATCCACCTGCGCGGATTTATCTTTATCTTTAGTAAAAAACACATTATGACGACATCTTCTATCAACGGTTCCAACGGTAGTTCCACTTCTCCCACAACGGATGCTTTAGGTCGCGACCTAGCTGAAATTGTCACTCGCCCCGACCGCAATAGCCACGATGGCAAAGCGGCCAGCGTTCGTCCTTCTACTGAAGAAAGTCAGCAGAAAATGATGGAAGCGGTTTACACCATGTTGGAATCTGTGGGCGAAGACCCTGAGCGTGAAGGTCTTCTGAAAACACCCAAGCGTGTTGCGAAGGCCATGCAATTTTTGACCCAAGGTTACAATCAATCCCTTGAAGAATTACTAAATGGGGCGATTTTTGACGAAGGTCATAATGAAATGGTTTTAGTTCGTGACATTGACTTTTTCAGTCTCTGTGAACACCACATGTTGCCCTTTATGGGTCGTGCCCACGTCGCCTATATCCCCAACCAAAAAGTTGTTGGCTTGAGTAAGCTCGCCCGTATTGTCGAGATGTATTCCCGTCGCCTACAGGTACAAGAGCGCTTGACACGTCAAGTTGCTGAGGCTGTAGAAGAAATTCTCGAACCCCAAGGTGTAGCCGTAGTAATGGAAGGTATGCACATGTGTATGTCCATGCGTGGTGTCCAGAAGCCCGGTTCTTGGACTGTAACTAGTGCGATGATCGGCTGTTTCCAAGATGACCAGAAGACTCGCGAAGAGTTTCTCAACTTGATTCGTCACCAACCTCGCCTTATGTAGGGTCTACAAATTAGACTGAGGAGATTCAAACGTAGAATATAAAGTTAATCATTTGTGATTCTCCAAGGCAGCTTAACCGCTGTCTTTTTTTGTGGCTGAAAAAATTGAGTTTTCTCAAAAAATTACAGGCGATCGCCTGTCGTTCAGGCAAGCCTTACAATAAAGACCTTATTTCATACAGGTTGACCATGACAGACAGTGTCATTGAGATTCTTTCCGCCGAAGAAATTCGCCGTACCGTAACCCGTCTAGCCTCACAGATTATTGAAAAAGCTGGTGATTTATCAAATGTTGTCTTGTTAGGGCTTTACACACGCGGTGTACCCCTTGCCCACAACATTGCCAAGCAAATTGAATTACTTGAAAATATTCAAGTGCCTGTAGGGGCCTTGGATATTACGTTTTACCGCGACGACCTCGACAAAATTGGTGTCCGCACTCCCTCAAAAACTGACATTTCTTTTGATTTAAATGGTCGTCATCTCGTTTTAGTAGACGATGTGGTTTTTAGTGGGCGAACGATTAGAGCGGCATTAAATGCAGTGAATGACTATGGTCGTCCAGAGCTAATTCGTCTAGCCGTTTTAGTAGATCGCGGTCATCGACAACTACCTGTGCAGCCGGATTTTACTGGTAAAAAGCTACCTACGGCGAAAGATGAAAAGGTTAAGGTTTATCTGCAAGACGTCGATGGTCGAGATGCTGTTGAATTAATTAAAACTTAGGCTGCACCATAAAAAATATAGTCATTTCGAATAAAAATTAGAAAATTTTTCCGTAGAGATTTTGGGGGAATTTCTCGAAATGCCCAATAGCTCGTTGAAACCCCTGACCCTCTGAGAGCACCTTCCCCAAGGAAGGACATAAGGTACTCCAGTATTTATTCGAAACTACTATAAAATTGTTTGCTTTGCCCTAGAACTATGGCAAATTTAGTGGTGTGAAGGCTCGTCGATATAACCATCAAGGGCAATATGATCCGATTTATAGGGCTTTGGTTCGACATGCACAATGACCCTTGCAGGGGCGTAGGTTTCCTGTAATTTAGCTTCGACATCTTCGGTAATTGCGTGGGCAGTAGCTACGTCTTCGGCTTTTGTGACAAGGTGCATTTCAATAAAAACCTGTCGTCCTAATAGTCCTCGCGAGGCGATGTCATGGCAGTTAATCACGCCCGGAACAGTCATGACTTTTTTGTGAATAGCTTCGGGGGCGATCGCCGTTTCATCGACAAGCCAAGGCAAATTATCGGTGAGCACTTCCCAAGCACTGTAGAAAACCATTGCCGCTACCGGAAACGCAAAGATAACATCAAGCCATTGCAGTTGGGGGAGTCCCCAAACCTTTGCCTGCCAAACGCCCAACAAGCCAAACATCACTAATAATGTGACCCAAATATCGCCCATCGTATGTTTCGCATCGGCGAGCAGGATCGGACTATTAATTTTGCGGCCGACATTACGCTCATAGAAGGCGACAAAAATATTGACCCCTAGAACGAGCACAAGCCAGCTAATTTTGTTTAGGCTAATCGTCGTTTCTGATTGACCAGCAATGAGTTTGGCGATCGCCCCTTGGAGAATTTCAAAGCAGGCAATCCCTAAAAACATAGCGATACCCAGCGCCCCAACAGCCTCAAATTTCTGGTGACCGTAGGGATGGTTGCGGTCTGGCTCGGGTGACGAAAAGCGATTAGCAAAAAGACCAAGGACATTGTTCGCACTGTCGGTAAAACTGTGGAGCGCGTCAGCCTGCAAACTCAAAGAACCCGTCAAAATGCCGATAATTCCCTTGAGGCACATGACAAAGAGATTTAGACCAAGGGTAATCCAGAGCACACGTCGGACTTCTTGGCGAGTATCCTGCGGCAAATGATTGTGAGCGTGATGATGGTCAGACATATTTGGCACCGACAGGGACTTATACCCTAGTTTATCGAGTCCGTCCTATCGATTGGCGATGGCATGGCTAGGCAAAGGACTTGCGCCTGAAGAAAAATAACCGGCGATCGCCCCCTTGGTTCTCTATAATCTGGAAGGCGATCGCCCCGAAGATATTCGCAGAAAAAACTCATGTCATCCCGCAGTAAAGCTCTCCAGTACTACATTTTGACTCGCCTAGCGTTGGCGCCTCTGATGTTATTTACCATTGTGAGCGTGGTCTTTTTATTGCTGCGGGCAACCCCCGGTGACCCCGCCGATGCCATTCTCGGTAACCGTGCCCCCGAAGCCGCAAAAGCCGCTTTACGAGAACAATTAGGCCTCGATATGCCTTTGTGGTTGCAGTACCTCACTTACCTTGGTCAACTCCTCAAATTTGACCTAGGCACATCCCTCACCAGTCGTGGTTTAGATGTTTGGCAAGTTATCCAACAACATTTTCCTGCCACCGTCGAACTCACGTTTTTTGGCATGTTGGTCGCCG
>CAZXBK010000176.1:0-8320 GCA_964638765.1 uncultured Synechococcus sp.
CTGTGCTATGAATTCTGCGTCTCTTGTCTTGATTGTTCTTGGCTTCGGTCTAATCGTGGGCTTGGTTTTATATTTGCTTTCGGCTCGCCGTTACCAATCAGCCGAAACCGTTGCCAATTCCTATGATGCGTGGACAGAGGATGGCATTCTCGAATTTTATTGGGGCGAACACATTCACCTTGGTTACTACGGCAACCCACCCCGTGAGATGGACTTTCTCACTGCAAAAATTGATTTTGTCCATGAAATGGTGCGTTGGGGTGGCCTCGCTACTCTTCCCGCCGGCACAACGGTACTGGATGTAGGCTGCGGCATTGGCGGTAGTAGTCGGATTTTGGCACGGGATTATGACTTTGAAGTGACGGGAGTGACGATTAGCCCCAAACAAGTAGAACGTGCTACAGCCCTCACACCTGTCGGCGTGACCGCAAAATTTCAGGTGGATGATGCGATGAATTTGTCATTTCCTGATGCCAGTTTTGACGTGGTGTGGTCTATTGAAGCTGGTCCCCATATGCCCAATAAAGCAACCTTTGCTCGGGAACTTTTACGGGTACTAAAGCCCGGCGGTAAGTTAGTGGTCGCCGATTGGAATCAGCGGGACGATCGCCGTATTCCTTTGAACTGGTGGGAAAAACCCGTGATGACCCAACTGCTCGATCAATGGGCACACCCAAAATTTTCGAGTATTGAGGAGTTTTCGGAGCTTTTAGAAGCGACGGGGTTTGTGCAAGGTCAGGTAGAAACGGCGGATTGGACACAGGAAACCTTACCGTCATGGCTGCAAACGATTTGGGTCGGTATCGAACGGCCAAAGGGTTGGCTACAGTACGGCTGGCAGGGTTTTGTGAAATCAATCAGAGAAGTTCCGACGATTTTGTTAATGCGTCTCGCTTTTGGGGAAGGTCTATGTCGTTTTGGCATGTTTAGGGCAGTACGTGCGGAGTCCTCGACTCAAGATTCTTAATCTACTGAGCGGCGATCGCCTTTAAAAAAATGGATTTCAAAAAAAGATAGACAGAAGGTGTTGACATAGCATTTTTTATCGGTTAGATTGTTTAACTGTGAGTCGCAAGCGAAATGCTTCGATTCTGTCCGCAAGCCCCCATCGTCTAGTGGCCTAGGACACCTCCCTTTCACGGAGGCGACAGGGATTCGAATTCCCTTGGGGGTACTTTAAAGAGAGCTTCAGATTTGTCTGAGGCTCTTTTTGCATTTAAGGAAAATTTACGATGACTGCGGCGTTCACCTCAAAAACTCGACAGGACATGCGGCGATCGCTCCTGAAGTGGTATCAGCAGGAAGGACGCACTTTACCGTGGCGCAATGAGCCAGATATCTATCGGGTATGGATTTCGGAGATTATGCTCCAGCAAACCCAGGTAAAGACAGTCATTCCCTACTACGAACGTTGGCTCAAAACATTTCCGACAGTTGAAGACCTAGCCGCCGCCGATCAGCAAACAGTTTTAAAGCTCTGGGAAGGCCTTGGCTACTACGCACGGGCAAGAAATCTCCATTACGCAGCGAAACAAGTTGTTTCAGAGTTTAAGGGCAAGTTTCCAGAAGATTTAGAGAACATCCTCACATTAAAAGGGATTGGGCGAACGACAGCGGGGGGAATCCTCAGTTCTGCCCGAAATTTGCCACTATCTATCCTTGACGGCAACGTTAAGCGGGTTTTGGCTCGAATTATCGCGTTAGATAAACCTCCCGCGAAAGCACTTAAAGAGCTGTGGGAGGTTTCAGATCAAATCTTAGATCCAGACAATCCACGAGATTTTAATCAAGCATTTATGGATCTAGGGGCGACGCTCTGCACCCAAAAGAACCCCAGTTGTGGCATTTGTCCGTGGCAGGAGCAATGCAAAGCGTTTCAATTGGGAACTCCTACTGACTTTCCCCGCAAAGCTCCCAAAAAGGAAGTCCCAACAAAAAAGCTCGTGGCGGCGATCGCCTTTAATGCCCAAGATCAAGTCTTCATTCAGCAGCGTCCCACGGAAGGTTTATTGGGGGGGCTTTGGGAATTTCCTAACCATGAGGGTTCAGTGGCAGACTTGCTTGAAAAATTTTTTATTAATGCCGTTTACGAGAAATCTTTGGATACGGTATTCCATGCCTATACCCATTTCAAAATTGAAGTTCAGCCAATGGTTTATCGGGTGGAGATGACCGGAGAAAATTGGGTGGCGATCGCCGATCTACACCAATATCCTTTTTCCAAAGCACATCTGAAAATTATTGAACAGTTAACTAATCCACAGTTGAGTTTGCCCATTTAAATCCTTGGAGTTCTCAGCAGTCGCTCAGCTCAATTCTCGATCAGAAACGGTAGTAGGCAGCGACAAACTCGCGAGTGGATGTAGAGTGACGGAGGTAGAGCGAATGGCTCGTGACCATTCACCCCAGTTTTAGTCTTTTAAAACATAACCAACGCCGCGCACTGTATGAATGAGACGAGATTCCCCTTCAGCTTCTAGCTTTAAACGTAGGTAACGCACATATACTTCAATAACATTGGAGTCGCCCATTGTTTCGTCGTAGCCCCAGACCCGTTCTAAAATTTGGTTCCGCGTTAAAACTTGCTTGGCATGGGACAACAAATATTCCAGCAAATCATATTCTTTTACGGTTAGCTCAATGAGGCGATCGCCCCGATAAATCTCGCGCGTAGTGCGATTAAGCTTTAGATCCTCAAACCGCAAAATTTCCTTTTCATCCGATTGGTTGCGACGCAGATGGGCACGCACTCTTGCCAACAATTCCTCAATGCTAAAGGGCTTCACCACATAGTCATCTGCCCCAGCATCCAGACCCTGCACCCGATCCTGAATTTCATCCTTTGCCGTCAACATAATCACGGGTAATTCCGCCCCTGTTGCCCGTAACCGCCGACACACCTCAACGCCCGTCATACCGGGCAGCATCCAATCCAACAAAATAATATCTGGCTCATTTTCTCGTGCCGCCATTAGTCCACTCAGACCATCTTTTGCGACGGTAACGCCATAGCCTTCAGTTGTGAGTTCGAGTTCGAGAAAACGTGCCAAATTATCGTCGTCTTCAATGAGGAGAAGTTTGTGATCGGTCATAGTTTTTGCGTTTTGAGGGGAAGCGTCACAGTGAAGGTACTGCCTTGGCTCGGTTGGGAGCTTACCGTAATGTTACCGCCCATTTGGGTGAGGAGAGTTTTAACAATTGCTAACCCCAAACCAGATCCACCAGAGCGAGTGCGGGCTTCATCAGCGCGGTAAAAACGGTCAAAAATTCGGGTTTGATCCACCAATGGAATGCCATCACCTTGGTCTCGGATATCGACTTCGACGTGGCGGGATAATTGGCGTAGCTCAACGGTAACGGTGGTATGGTCTGGCGAATATTTAAGGGCATTATCGATTAGGTTGATAAAGACCTGCTTCAAACGGTTGCGATCGCCGTAAATTTCTACCAATTTCTGCATTCCGACCAGCTTAATCTCGCGCTTCGAAATATTGGTGGACATAGACACGATTTCTTCGAGGAGGTCATTGAGGATAAATTGTGAAATATTGAGGTGGAGAAAACCGCTCTCTGCCCGCGCTAAATCTAATAAATCCTGCAAAAGTTGCGTTGTCCGTTCCGCTTCAGAAGCCGCCACCGTTAAAGCTTCCCGTTGTGGTTCTGTGAGATTATCACCCCGCCGCAACAAGCTATGGAGATAACCTTGGACAATAGTGAGCGGTGTACGCAGTTCGTGGGAGACATTACCCACCAGTTGCCGTTGCTGCTCCCATGTTTCCGATAGCCGCGCCAACATAAGATTACAAGCTTGAGCTAGTTCTTCTACTTCTGATGGTGCCGTCTGCAAAGTTAATTGAGCTTGGTCAAGATTTTGAGGTGAAATTTCCCCTGCCAGTTTGCTCATCTGCCGTAACGGTTGCAGTGCTCCCCTGATATAGAAACTAATGCCTAAAATCGCCACCACCAGAACAATGCAGCTCGTCATTAACAAATTGCGAACAAGCATCACAAACATCGTTTGGTCTTCAGTGATGTCCTGGGCGATCACCACAATGCCAAGATTTTCCCCTTGGACATTCAGCGGTGTACTGCAAAAAACAAAATATCGTCCTTGAATGAGCTGAACCTTTGGGAACAGAACATATTTTGGGATTTCGTCAAAAACACGATCAATCTCAATATCCGGATAATTCTCTGGAGAAACCGTTGAGATTACTTGGCCGTCGCTGTCTTTAACCCGCAGCAACACATTACCCATCGACAAAAAATCCGTCGCCGGTTGTAAACCACTACGTAATTCTTCCGACTCTCGAAACCGCGCCACATCCTCTGGAAAACGACCCGCAATGTACTGGATATTTTGCTTGTGGGTCATGATCAGGATTTGTTCCATCCGCCAACCCAACCAAAATACAGAACCCCCCAAACCCAAGGCTGTAAAACCGATAATGCCTGCGGTCAGTCTGCCCCGTAGAGAACGTAACTGTACTTTTTCTACAAGGGGCTTAAAAAAAATTGACCAACGTCGAGACATGACGGATACAGGGGGTGAGGGGGGACTAAGCTGAATTTGGGCTTAGATGATTAGGCTTATTCTGCCTCTTCTTCCTCAGTTTCTTCACCTTCAGCGTCTTCTTCGCCTTCGGGCATTTCTTCTTCGGTCATCTCTTCTTCAGCCTCTTCGCCTTCAGCAGGCATTTCTTCTTCGGTCATCTCTTCTTCAGTCGCTTCTTCCTCAGTTGCCTCAGGTGCAGCCTCTTCAGTAGGAGTTTCTTCTACGGGTTCTTCAGGAGCGCCACAAGCGCCTAAAAAACCAAGAGATAGAACAGAAGCAAGTGTTAGAAGTACAAAACGTTTCATAGAAACCATAACTTTATCCTCAAGTTGTTTAAGAGTGTATTAAAACAGCTCGATTATAAAGATTTGCACTATGAGATTTACCATCGTAAGACCTTTAATACAGAAGGTTTGAACGATGGCAGAGCGGTTGATTAACATTGTTAATCTATTCTTTACCGAAAGTATTATTGCAAGTTCAAAACCAGCCTGTGGTAACTGCCAAAAGAAGTAATTGCGGCTCTAGACATTAAATATAAAAGGTATAAATTGTCGCGATCGCCGCCAACCCAGAGCTATGGCAGAAAGCCTTGGCAAAAAGGTTATTGACCTGCGCAAGGATTTTCTTTCGCTGCACAGGGATTTGCTTTTCCGGCACATGGATCTTCCTTCGCTGCACAGGGATTCGCCTTACCAGCACAGGGGTCTTCTTTAGCCGCACAAGGATTTTCTTTAGCTGCGCAGGGATTTGCCTTACCAGCACAGGGGTCTTCTTTGGCTGCGCAGGGATTTTCTTTTGCCGCACAAGGGTTAGCTTTTCCGGCACAAGGATCTGTTGCACCAGCACAAGGATCTACAGTTTCGGTTTTACTGGCGCAGGGATTTTCTTTCGCCGCACAAGGATTAGCACAGGCACCGACTAGACCTAAACCCATAACAGAGGCGATCGCCATCATCGAGAGGTACTTAACTTTCATCTACTCAAACTCCAAACAGTGGTTAACGGATACATTCAACATTAAAAAACCCAAACTTGGGGATTGAGTGAAAGCCATCTGAGAAAACCCTGAAAGTTAGGCCATTTCCCATTCAGATAGCCCAAATTTCAGACTCTAAGGTGATTTTCAGGGAGTCTTCAGCCCGAAAACGTAGGATAGAAAAACACTTTTCACGAAACAAAGGCAACTATCTACTATGCGAGATTGGCATATTGACGCCCACGGCAATATCGAAGCAGGAGCGGACGCGGCAGAATTTGAGCTGCCCCTCGAAGAATATCGGCTGTACCGCTTTTTGACAGAGTTAGAAGATCTGCTGCGACAAAACCCAGATGATAGCCAGCTTGTGAAACAGGTAGCGCCAATGGTACGGCGACTCTTAACGAGTTCCTATTGGTTGCAAGCTTCCTACAGTGAGCCAGACCCACAAAAGGGTTGGTCAGTGGATATGTTGTACGATGAGCCGGAATTTCCACTAACAGTTCAGATGGTTGCCTGGCAGCCTGGTACAGTTTCTCCGGTTCATAACCATGCAGCTTGGGGCATTGTGGCTTTTGTAATGGGATCAGAAAAGAATATTTTGTGGCGCGAAACGGAATCCGGTGAGCTTAAGCAGGTCGAGGAAAAGGTTTTTGAGGCCGGTGATATCGTGACATTTGTGCCTGAAACCATTCATCACATCGAGGCGATCGGCGAAGATACAGTCGTGAGTTTCAATATTTACGGCAAAACAGACTATAAAAATCGCTATGAATTTGACCCAAAAACAGGTACTAAAAAGTTATTTTAGAGTGACGCAACTATGTGTTCCCCAGTGAAGAATCAGGTTGCGTTTGTCTAGTGAGTAGAGTGAAATGCTGGCAATTTTAGTTTGGCTCGTACTATTTATTCTGGGTTCAAATTACATTTTGACTGAAAGTCTGACGCTGTGGCCAGATTTTTGGATTGTGCAATTTAGTAAATGGTTTGGATGGCTGTGTTTTTGGGCGATCGCCGGATTTATAGTGTGGTGTTTTGCCGAAGAATAAATTCAAGACCTTCAGAACAGAGAAAGAAGAGTGCTTATCTCTCGACTTACAACAATTTAGATTTTTCCCGAAATCCATGTGGACTAGCTCAGCTTATTTTCCGGCGAAAAAAAATCACTTATTCAAGTCAATCTTTTAGCCTTCGACTAAATAGAAAAAACGTCAAAAGGTGCACTTTTTCACACACAAAAGCGCCAGCAAAATCCGGAATTCATCACCCTATAAATCAAGAATAATGACGTATTGAGAAGAAAGTCCAGTACACAAAAAGCGAGTTCTAATAAGTTACATCTGTATTAATCGTAATCTCTAGGGTATCCTCATCAACTTCGATGTAAAGGCGGTTGGGACGGCAACAGACTTGACAGTCCTCAATATAATTTTGTAAAAACCCTTCACTTAAGTCGATAAAAGTTATACTTCCTTCACCACAATAGGCACAAAAATATTCCGCTGTATTTTCCATCAGAAAACCTCAATTTTCTTGTCTCAATATGTCTCAATACTGACGGCTTAGTCACCTCAAGTTTTATGAAGGCTTGTCAGTGATTTCTCGCATTTTAGGACACAATGAAATTAATTATCGCATCATTGTCAAGGTGGGGAAGAGAAGAATGGTCATGTTTATTGATCGATCGCCGAAAACAGGTTTGGCGGAGCATTGTGCGGAAGACCAGCCTCGTGATCGCATATTGAAAGCTGCCCTACATCTATTCGCGAAAAAAGGCTACGAAAAAACCACAACAAAGGAGTTAGCAGCAAAAGCAAACGTTGCTGAAGGAACGCTATTTCGTCACTTTACCAATAAGAAAACAATTCTTGTCGAAGTAGCAACTTTAGGCTGGATGGATCTCCTCACTGATTTCTTGACTGAGCTTAGTGAAATGGGCAGCTATAAGGCGATCGCCCAAGTGATGCGCCGACGTATGCTCAATATGCACAAAAACAAAGATCTACTGAAAGTTTGTTTTATTGAAGCCCAGTCCCATCCTGAGTTACGGGAGCGTATTCAAGCAGAAGTTATCGACAAAATGACGGATATTGCTGAAGCGTTTTTTGAGTCAGCGATGGAGAAAGGAATCTATCGGAAAATGAATCCACAAATTGTGGCGCAGGTATTTCTAGGGATGTTTGCGATCGCCGGATTTTCTGATGCAACCATTGCCGATCCTAATGCCTCACCTGAAGCACTACGGGAAATGGCAGAGGGTATTGCAGATATTTTCCTCCACGGCGTTTTAGCCTAGCAGCAGCAACTGTAAATATAAAAAAGAGCACATCCTTTAAGAATGTGCCCGTCATAAATTTCTGGGTTTACCGACAGCTATTTCGCGAGAAATATCAAGGTAAACCTATTTATTTATCGAGAAAAAATATCTAGCCTTCGTAAGCTTTGATGCACTCGTCAACGAGAGGAGCAACGGCATCAATATCCTTCCAACCCAGAATCTCTACTTCTTTCTTTTCAAGGTTTTTGTAGGACGCAAAAAATTCAGCAATCTCATCGAGACGGTGCTGGGAAATTTGCTTAATAGATTTGATGTCGTTATAACGAGGATCTTCCGCAGGAACACAAAGAATCTTTTCGTCGCGATCGCCGCCGTCGATCATTTCCATCATGCCGATGGGACGCGCCGCAATCACACAACCAGGGAAAGTAGGCTCATCCATAATCACCATGCCATCGAGGGGGTCGCCATCATCAGCAAGAGTGTTGGGGATGAAACCGTAGTCATA
>CAZXBK010000177.1:0-8307 GCA_964638765.1 uncultured Synechococcus sp.
GATGGCGTTCAGGATGCAGGTGAAGAAGGCGTTGAAGGCGTCACTGTTACTCTCACTGGTGGCGGCGCTGACGGTGTGATTGGCACTGCTGATGACACCACTGAAGTCACTACTACTGACGCTAATGGTGAATATCTCTTCGATAACCTCAATCCCGGTGAAGAGTACAAGGTCACTTTCGATGCTTCCACTGCTGTGAACGCAGACGACTTTGAAGGCTTCACTACTCAAGATGCTGGTAGCGATGATGCAGCGGATTCCGACGCAGATCCCGCTAACGGCATGACTGACATTGTCACTCTTGCTCCTGGCGAGTTCAATCCAACTATCGACGCAGGTTTAGTTCTCAAGACCGCAAGCCTCGGTGACAAAGTCTTTGTTGACTCTGATGCCGATGGTATTCAGGACGCAGGTGAAGAAGGTGTTGAGGGCGTCACTGTTACTCTCACTGGTGGCGGCGCTGACGGTGTGATTGGCACTGCTGATGACACCACTGAAGTCACTACTACTGACGCTAATGGTGAATATCTCTTCGATAACCTCAATCCCGGTGAAGAGTACAAGGTCACTTTCGATGCTTCCACTGCTGTAAATGCTGATGATTTCCTTGGGTTTACGACTCAGGATGCTGGTGGCGATGATGCGGCGGATTCTGATGCAGATCCCGCTAACGGTATGACAGACATTGTCACTCTTGCTCCCGGTGAGTCTAACCTAACTATTGATGCTGGTCTGATTGCAAAGGATCCTGGTATTGATATTGAGAAATTTGTTAATGGGGTAGATGCTGATACTGCCGCTGAGGCAATCGAAATCGCGCCCGGCGACGATGCAGTCTTCACTTACGATGTGACTAACACGGGTAATGTCGCTTTTGCAGGCTCTGATGTGATCGTCACTGATGATAATGGCACTGCTGGCGACACTAGCGATGACTTTAATCCTGACCAAGTTCTTTCTGGTGGCTTTAACGTTGGTGATGTCAACCAGAACAATTTCCTTGATGTTGGTGAAACTTGGAAATATACCAAGACACTACCTGCAGAAGATCTAGGCTCTAGTTCAACCACTACAGTCAACAACGTTATTGATTTTGAAAATGACGGTGCAGGCAATCCTCTAGCAGCGGGTACTGTCATTGACAACGAGTACGCAAGTCTTGGTGTCACTATTTCTGCTACTGGCGGTTCCGGGGATGCAATGATCTTTGATAGCGCTAATCCAACTGGCGGAGACAGTGATCTTGCTACTGGTAGTGAGGGCAACATCCTCATTATTTCTGAGGATGGTGATTCTTCTGACCCAGATGACAATGCTGGCGGCGGCGAGATTATTTTTGAGTTTGATTCTGCCGTTGATATCAACAGCATCAATTTCGTTGATATTGAAGAAGCTGGCGGTGTTGTGATTACCACGGATGCCGATGGGAATGAAACTACGACTAATATTCCTGCTCCTGGTGATGGCAGCTTGCAGACTTTAAGTATTAATGACAACGATGTTGTTAAGGTTGTCATTGATTTAGTTGGCAGTGGTGCGGTTTCCGGTCTTGATTTTGATAGCTTTGAGACGGATGTCACACCGGGTCTCTATACCAATATTGGTACTGTGACTGCTGGTGAGGTTAGTGATGAAGATGCCGCTAACTACGTTAATCCTGAGGTTACACCTGAGCCGGGCATTAATATTGAGAAATTCACTAATGGCATCGATGTTGATTTCAATAATCTGCCTGAAATCGTCGCTGGTTCTGCGGTTACTTTCACCTACGAGGTAACCAATACAGGTAACGTTGCTTTTGCTAAGGCTGATGTTGTTGTTACTGATGACAACGGTACTGCTGGTGATGCTACTGATGACTTCACTGCGACTTTTGTAAGTGGTGATGATAACAACAATGGTCTCTTAGATACTGATGAAACTTGGCTCTACACCTCTGAGGTTCAGGTAGCTCAAGATTTGAGCACGACGACGACATCTAAGGATGTGACTTTCGACTTTACAGGTTCTTCTATTAACGCGGGTTCTTCCTACGGCAATATTCGTACTTTCAGTAAGGACGGTGTTGTTGTTGATGTGAGTGCATTCAGTCGTGACGGCCATGGTGTTTGGCGCGATGGTTTCCTCGGCAAGTACAGCCACGGCTTGGGAGTTAAAAACAGTGATGGTGATGGTTCCCATGCTGTGGAAAATCAAGGTTGGACTGATTACATCCTCTTTGAGTTTGATCAAGATGTTGTTGTGGACAAAGCGTTCCTCGATTATGTCGGTCACGACAGTGACGTTACTATCTGGGTTGGCGATCGCGATGGAGCTGATATCTCTGAGTTAAGCGATAGTCTGCTTAGTAGCTTCACCCTAGAAAATAACAACGGTGGTAGCAGCGATCGCTGGGCGAACTTTAATGGGGCTGGCCTTTCTGGTGACACATTCATCATTGCTCCAAGCGTCGCAGATCCTCATGATCGTGATGACCTCTTCAAGTTGAAAAAGCTCAATGTTGATGTTGCTGGTGAAACAGTGATTGGTGAATACATCAATACTGCAACTGTCACTGCTGGCGATGTTAGCGATAGTGACGACAGTGGTTACACCAACCCTGAGTTCACTCCTGATCCTGGCATTGACATTGAGAAGTTCACCAATGGCATGGATGTTGATTTAAATGATCTTCCTGAAATTGCTGCTGGTTCTGCTGTTACTTTCACCTATGAAGTAACGAACACTGGTAATGTCGCCTTTGCTGCTAGTGAAATTGAAGTCGTTGATGACAATGGTACTGCTGATGACACTACCGATGACTTTACGGCAACTCTCGTAGCATCTAGTGATGTTGGTGGTGACGGTATTCTCAGTGCTGGTGAAACATGGGTCTACACATCTGAGGCTCTTACTGCGGAAGACCTCAGCGTTACGACTGCATCGGAAGATGTAACCTTCTACTTTGGCGGTAACAGTTCTACGACTGGACATCGAGGTAATATTCGTAACTTCTCTGCTGGTGGCGTTGATGTTGAAGCAAGTGCGTTCAGCAGCAACAAGCACTTTGGTGACTGGAACAAGGCTTACCTTGGTTCTTACAGTGGCGGCCTTGGTGTGACAAATAAGTATGAGGGCGGCTCTTCTCACCGTGCTGATAATAGTGGCAGTCTTGATTACATCCTCTTAGAGTTTGATGAGAGTGTTGTTGTTGATAAGGCTTTCCTCAAGTATGTTGGCCACGACAGTGACCTTAGCATCTGGGTTGGCGATCGCACGGGTGATATTACCCACCTCAACAGCGGTATCCTCAACAGCTTCACGAAGCAAGATAACCACGTTAATCATGGTGGCGATCGCTGGGCAGATTTTACAGATATGACTGGTAATACAGTTGTTATCTCTGCATTCACTGGTGGCAGTAACGACTCCTTTAAGCTAGAAAAGTTAAATGTTGAGGTTGCTGGCGAGACTATCATCGGTGACTACATCAACACTGCAACTGTTACTGCTGGTGATGTTAGCGACAGCGACCAGAGTGGTTATACAAATCCTGATGCTCCTGTTGTTGTTCAACACGTTGAAGCTGAGGATATGCACCTTTGTTACTACAAAGTTGAGCACGTTGGTAATGCGGCATCTGGCGGTGAAGTCATCAGAGCAACTTCCCACGATGACAGCTTCGCAAGCTTTAAGTTTGACGGTATCACTGGAACTTACGACATTGTTGTTGGTTACTTTGATGAGAACGACGGCAAGTCCAAAGCGAAAGTTAGCGTTGGTGGTCATGTTGAAGCGTCTTGGGTTTGGGATCAACATCTCAATTCCAACTACGTCTCTGATAACAACGCTGTTCAGTACGTTATCGACGATGTTCATATTGGCACTGGCGAGACTATAAAGCTATCTGCAACTCAGAGCCACACGCATCTTGGTGTTGAGTTCGGTCGTTTCGACTACGTGAAGATTGTTTCTTCTGACACAGTTTCCTCCACTGGTGTACAAGAAGAAGCTCTTGTCTTCTAGATTCCTCAGTTAATAAGGGAGGCGATCGCCTCCTTTACTTTGCTCGTTTGGGACATTTACTAAACATAAAAAATTAGATAACGGAAAACCGCTTCTCACGTCAGTTGAAGAGGCGGCTTTTTATTGACCATATTTGTCAGGCAAAATGGCGATCGCCTAAATTTGTACAGTAGAGAAAATATTCCGAGCAAAGGGGATTTGAATAGGCACCCGAAGTATTTTGGAACCAGATTCTTTTACAGTCAGTTTTTTATATGGCTGGTGTCACACTCTAAAAATCTATGATGCAGCTGGGGCGATCGCCGGATCATTGGTAAGCACTAAAGTCTCTGGATAAAGGGGACGAACTAAAACAGGGGCATAAAAATTTTCTTGTAATAATTCCACCTTCGACTGGGCGGACAATAATAGAAGTGCCCAGAAAATCCCCACCTTTTCGTGGCGATGTTGTTGTCGGGTGATTTCTTCTGGAAAAAATTCATTGGCTTCCTTGTAAGCAAGCCACTGGGTTACTACTTCATTAAGCTCAATCACAACGGGCGTTTCTGGTTCGTCTGGCGATCGCGTCTGAAAAAACTGCTCTAGTTGGGCGGCAAGTTCCGTTAAATTTTCGTCGTGGGCAAGCTGCGTAATCTGTTTGATCGCAGCTTTATTGGACATTTTCCGAGGCCGTTTAACCCGTTTTTTAGGGACGTGATCCTCGATTTCATTGGCGATTTGTTGAATTTGAACAATAAATTCCTGTAATGTCACTCGACGACGCTTGGGGGGAGGCGCAGAGGCGCGGCGACGAATATGCTTTTCTAATTTGAGCGGTAACCGACGACCGTTCATGTCGTCCCAATCTTCGAGAAATTCTTCCTCTTGTAACTCCTCCTCGATCGCCGTCAGACTTTCTAGGGTATCGGCCTTGAGTAGTACTAATTTTGATGCCCATAAAAAAGTCTGCCCCGACTGGGGTAAATCGAGATCCGCGACAGCAACATCATTCGCACTTCCGGTTAATCCCAATTCACTCAAAAATTGATCAATCACATCAATTACTTGCACATCCCACGGATCGATCTCGCCTTCTTGGGCAAGGTTAATCAGGGTGGCGATCGCCTCTTGAGCTTTATTGGCCATAGATTTCAGATTTACTGCAAGACTAATACTTTACGACTAATTTTATTCGTCGGTTTTGGCACTAGAGCCATTGTCGTGATTTTCCGCCTCACTATCCACGGATGATTCTGACTCCTCCGGGCGATCGCCATCCACATCATCAGCACTAGCTAAAGATAAAGTCTCCGTTTCTTCGTCTCCGTCTGTTTCTTCAGCATCTTCATCGGACTCAAGCACATCACTTTCCGATTCTGGCTGCAGTTCCGCCAAGGTTTTCTCTAGCTCTTCAATTTTGCGACTTTGCTGCTTTAATTCCCGCTGAGCCTTCCAAGATTCAATTTGCCGTTGCAGCTGATCCCACAAACTGAAAATCCAAGCCAGCATTGCACCAGAACCAACCGCAATCAGTAGCTCAATAGATAAAGGCGCTTCAATTTGGACACCGGGAATCAGGTTAATAGCGGCAGTTTGCGTATTTTCAATACTAAAAAGTGCCATTCCCAAGCACAACGCAAAAAATAATAAAAAATTTAACTGCCGCATAATTTTGATTCAACTTTTGACCCGCTCCCGCTTAGAATAGCTCACTATTTTTCGCCTTAACCGTAATTACTAAATAATCTTTGTATGAGTTTGCAAAGGAGAGATGTCGAGCAGTTTAGCATTCCCCCAGACCGGAAAAAGACACGGAGACACAGGGACGCGGTGACTCGGAGAAGGATCATCAGAAGATTGGGATACGAAGCGAGGCATGGCAGGTGATTTGTGACTTTGATAGATCTCCCACTCGCCGTTTCTCCCGCTCTCCGGGTCGTTTTTTAATGCTTTCCTGCCTAATTGGTGAGCAACACCTAGATGATCATGACAGTTTCCCCCTAATCCTCCGGGTGACACAGTCGCGCCAAAGGATCTTTTTTGCCTAGGAGAAAATAAGTCTGCATGAGTCCCCTTCCTTTTACATGAATGGCTTGGCGTTCTTGGAAAAAGTAGCGATCGCCTAATTTATCGCGGAAGGTATCTGTCACTTGGATACTATTGGGTAAACCTTGAGATTCCATGCGGCTTGCCACATTAACAGAATCCCCCCACAGATCATAAATAAACTTGCGAGTGCCAATAACCCCAGCAACAACTGAGCCACAGTGAATCCCTATACGCAGCTGCAAAGAATAGCCATTTATTTGATTTAAACGTTCAATTTCATTGAGCATTTCTAAAGCCATATCCGCCATACATTCAGCATGGTTAGGCTGTGGCATGGGTAAACCTCCAGCCACCATATAGGCATCACCAATTGTCTTGATTTTTTCTAAACTATAAATTTCTGATAGACGATCAAAGGAAGAAAAAATATCGTTTAAAAGGGTGACAATTTCGGCTGGTTTTTTATTAGCAGAAAGGGTCGTAAAGCCAACAATATCAGCGAATAGAACCGATACATGGGGGAATCCTTCGGCAATGTAACGGCGATTTTCTTTGAGTTCGCTAGCCACGGAAGCTGGCAAGATATTTAATAATAATTCTTCTGATTTTTCTTGCTCGCGTCGGACATTTTGTTCTGCTTCAATCCGTTGCTGAATTTCGGTAGTAATGCGCGTTAACATCGACCGAAATTCATCCATTACATCCCCTAATTCGTCGTGTCGTTGATGATGTAAAGAATGAAGCTCGGCGGTGTGAATTTGTTCAGGATTAGTGGTGACAAGTTCTCCAGCGGCTTTGAGGTCTTCTCGTAATTTTAAGATGGGCGCAATCACTAAAATCTGCATCACAATTAATGTTGATGCCGTCACAAAGATCGAAATAATGACAACTAAAGCGCCGATACGAAGCTTGTATCGCAATAACTCGGTTTGAATATTGCTGATGTCGTGGCGCAAAATGACGCTACAGTTCACCTGCTCGAATTCAGACCAGCTACTGTCATAAAGACTTTCAGGCCAATTTTTGTAGTGGGTTCTTCCGGCCTGTAGATCTTCCCATGTAAGGTCTGGGCGATCGCCGAAACTTGCGAGGAGTTGACCCTGTTCATTGTAGATAGCCGCGCCCCGGAGAGACAGCATCAAATCATCGTTGTTAACCTCTCTCAGCTTGTCGAGTAATGATTCCGCCTGTTGCGATGTTGGTGGTTGCGACTGGTCTGAAGATTTTAGAGAATTTGCAACTAGCCAAGTGACCTTAATGGATGTGCGATCTTCGAGTTCTCGTAGTAACTCCCGTTCCTGGCGCCGCGCTGAGGGCACGAGAATAATCGCTTCGATGACAACGATACTGACAAAAATCCAAAATGCTACCCGCCGCGAAATCCGTCGGCTTACTAACTGCCAAAAAAAATGTCGTTTTGATCCCATGAAAGTTGCCGAGCCCAGATAGCGTGGAATGGCGAATGGTAGTGCTGCAATCCCTGTATCTATCTCTCTTCATCAATCCTAGCGAGCAGCAGTATAAAAATTGTGGCTTCTACCTGAGAATTTCCTGCAAATTAGCACAAAAAAAGGGGCGATCGCCCCTCGATTGAATTGATTTTTTAAAAAGATTAATTATGCATTAGGCAGCAGGCTGGAGGCGGGCGTAGAAAATACCACGCACTTTAACCTCTTCAGGATCCTCAGCACCAAGGTCAGTAGCAGAAGTTTGCTCACTTTCGAAAGTTCCAGCAATTTCGCCAGTTTCCGTGTCAATCTTCGCAACTTGGAGGGAAATTTCACCTCTGCGAGCGTCAAACTGTTTTACATTCGCACGGGTCAAATCATCTTCATCCGCTTGGGAAGGAAGAGCGACAGCGTTGTCATAACCACTAGCCACACCACGAGCCTTAGGATCGAGGAAGACGGCACCACGGTAAGAAGGTACGCGGAACTCACCAACAAAGTCAGTAGAAGTATTGATGGAATCAGAGGGAGACAGAGTCTGTGCCACCAAGTTTTTGATGGTAAAGAGGAAAGGTACCTGCTCACCACCGGGAAGCTGAACCGTTACAGGCTGGAAGTCAATGCCATCTAATTCTTTAAAAGTCATGATGCCATCTTCGCCGACCGTAATTTCACCAGTCATTTGCTCAAGGGAAGAGGTATAGCGAGTTAGCATTTTACCTTCAACGAATTCCGCTTCGCGACGCTTGTTGAGGGGCTCTTCTTTCACAAAGTAAGTCTGAGGCTCTAAGCAGAGGTCAGAAAATTCGATGGTTTGGCCGGGTTC
>CAZXBK010000178.1:0-8278 GCA_964638765.1 uncultured Synechococcus sp.
CTTAAATATAGTTGGGATTTCACTACGAGTCATGCCATGAATATAATTATGGTTGAAATTATCTATTTCAATCCTGCTTCGTGGAGTAAATCCGACTGACTAGGTTTATACCAATCTGAAGAGTCATTTCTAACTAACAAGCCCAAGATATAGCTACTTATATCTATGACAGGAGAATCATCCCATGGCATATCAAAGTTTTCCGGCACATCTCCAATTAACTGATAGGTTTTTTTATTATGCTCTAAATTCAGGTCTGTATGACAATTTAATGTAATCCATAATCCTAATATTTTTGTTTCAAATGCCTCGGTATCACTCAATTCATCAGCTAGGGATTTGATGAATGTACAGCGCAAAGACTTTTCGACTCGAGTTACGATATCCTCTATTGTTTCAAAAGATGTAATGCGAACATGAAAACTTAGTAAAGAATGACACATATTAACAGTTCAATTATATTAAAATGAATTTCTTGATTACGAGGCGGGAATGATCATAGGTTGACCTCTTTCTTCATCAATTCCTATTTCTCTGGCTAAACCTTTATCTCTGTTAATAGATTTTTGAGTATTTTTTGTTGTTCTTATATAGACATTGAATTTGTACTCGTTTTCTCCAGCATTACGATTACCTGAAATTTTTGACAGCTCTTTTCTCATATCTTTGATGATCTGATTAAAGCCAGGGATACGACTTTTTGAACCAACTATTTCTCCTGGTTTACGTGCCTGCGCTCCATTCCTAATACCTTGAGTGAAAAGTTTATCACTTACTATGTAAGCATCAATATCAAAATCTGTTGGGTTGAATATGTAAGGTTCTCCAGACTCAGAACGTTTCTTTGGATTTAGTTTTACTCCTGCAGCCAAACTACCTTTTACATGAACTTCAGCAGTTGGATCCAAACTTTGGAATCTCGGAACAAATTTTTGCATAGAAGTTCCAACTTCTTGCTGCTTTGCCTTCCATGCTTTTTCCCAATCCTCGTCAGCTTGAGATAATGTGACATCAGGAGTCTTTCCTTCGGGGTTGACTTTGCCATCGATATAATATTTTGAATTGCTATCCTGAATTAATTTCAAGTAAGTTAAATTATACTCAGACTGAATAGCTGGAAGTTTTTTATCGACATCTTCGGGTTTGATATTTGGTGTCTGTAGGATTGCATAAGAGTCGGATAAAGCATTCTTGAGATCGTCTTTCTTCTCTTTGTCTGAACGAATGTCTTTCTGAGAATTTTTGCTTTGTTTGTTATTCTTTTGGAACAGTTTTTTTGCTTTTTTTAGAAGCTTATTGATTGCCTTATCAATACGTTTTCGGATTTTCTTGATGATGGTCTGTACTTTCTTCGCCAGACCGCTAATACCCAAAAGCGATGCAAGGAATCCGATCGCCACAGGAAGCGCCTTTACAAGAGCTTGTTCTACCATCTGTGCCGCGCCACCCACCGCACCATTAGCAATAGCAGCAATGGAATCGACAACAGCATTTACTAGTTCAATAATCTGACTCCCCTGATTGACGAAAAACATCACAATGTCATAGATCGCCATACAAGCCTTCACAAAAGCGGAAGCAGGATTAAGCAAACCAATAATCCATTTGATTCCAGCTGTAATGACTTGGGTGATGACCATATTCTTGATTTGATCCATCACCGTTGCTTTGAGGTCTGTAAAGTCTTCCTGAACTTGCTCCCACATTCCTTCCAGGCCTCGCTCTTTGATCACCTGGAACATTTCGACCCCTTGTTCCATCGCGCCGACAGTCGTCTCACCAAACATGTTGACGGCTTTACCACGCACATAATCCCAAGTCAGACCAAGAACCTGAGTTACTAAGCTAAAGATGCCGGGCAGACTGAAGATATCTTCAGGGATAGTGATACCCATTGGCCCTAAAGCACCAGTTAACCAGCCAACCAAACCGCCTTGTAGGTGCTCCCAAATATTTCCAAGGAAATTATTGAGACCTTGCGTCACCCCTGAGACGAGATTATTAACGAACCCAATCGGATCTTTAATGATATTACCAACAACATCTCCAGCTTTTGCCAGGACATTCGTCAGCATGTTTTTGAGATTATTAATCGTTTCAGCAACACCAGTTAGAGCATCAAAAGCCTTCGCAAAGAAAGGTTGATTTGATGCTTTCATCTCATCTATGCGAGCATCTAGCTCTTGTACATTCTTGATATAAGCCTGAGACAAAGAATTTACTAACTCAGAGTGCTTGTTATCAACATTTTGTTCCAGCTCATCAAACTGACTCTGAATATTGCTAGCCGCTTCTTGACCTACTTGCTGTAAATCAGTTGGCAAACCATCAACATAATCTTGTATCTTCTGTCGTCCTTCCGCAATAGCATCCTTAGCTAAGTTCAACTGGTCTGTCACATACTGAGAAATATCAGTAAGAGCCAAATCCATTTTCTCAAGATACTTCTGTCGTCCTTCACTAAAGAATCTAGTGACTTTTTCCGGAACCCCTAATACTTTGTCAACAACCCATTGAGCACCGCCACCCAAGCCGTCATAACGCTTTTTATACTCTTTCATATGAGGCTTCACATAGTCCTCATACGCCTTCTTCGCTTCATCTGCCCCCGTATTAAAACGGGACATCACCTCACCTTCTAAACCATTTAAAGTTGTCTCAACTGAAGTTTTAGTCTCTTGGTAAATGCCGTCGATATGACTAGCGACATCCGCTCGTTTCTGCTCATCCTGAGACTTGGTATCACCTTGTAAACTCTGAAGTTGACCCATCGCGCTTTCACGCTGACTTTGCATTCCTTCAGCTGTTGTCTGTCCGATATTCTGCGCTTCGGCTTGAGCACTTGATAAAGTTGCTTGCTCCTGTTGACGATAAATTTGTGGCGCTTCTGTTGCCTTTGTCTGGGCTTCGTTTTTGGACGACAATGCCCCAACAAATTCCGGCTCATTCGAATTGGCTAGCTGCTCTTCTGTGATGTCAGCATCCGCCATCTGCTGATCCAAGTTTTGGCTTTCTGCCTGCATTGGTGCAGATACTTCAGAATCTGGCTTTGATTTTGGTTTTGCTGCACCCGAATCAATTGCTGGAGAAGTCCCAAGATCAGGTTCCTCTAAAGGAATAGATTCACGGGGAGTAATTTCCTCTGTACTTGGCTCTTCTGCTGCCTTTTCCGTGACTGGGTTGGTCGCTTCTTCCCCAGCCTCTTTCGCTTTATTGGATATTTTTTCTTTGACTTTCCCTAATAAGCCACTGTTAGAAAATTTATCGGCATCTTCTAACGTGTCAGGTGCAACTGCATCCACCTGCTCCATAACTTTGGATTTAAAGTCTTCCGCATTAAATGACCCCCCTTCTTCCTGTTCCATCGCTGCAACTTGAAGATCTTGAGCTTGTCCCTCTATTTCTTGGTCAGAAGATTCTGAAGCAGCCTGTGCCGTTTGTGACTCAGCTTCTGCCGGATTATGTTGTTTCTTATCGGTTGCCGCAGCACCAGATTGGGCCACAGCAGCTTGAAAATCAGGATCAGCTTGGGGGGAAGCAGGAGCTTTAGAACCACCAGCCGCAGCTTTCTGTTTTGCCTTGCCTTGCTTTTGCTTGGCTCCACCTTTCGCTACAGCTTGTTGACCCGCATCATTTTGAGTTGGTGCAGCTTCTGAACTACTGGATTCACCACCACTTAAACCACTTTCACCTGATGCACCACCACCGCCAGCGGTCTCGGTTGCAGGCTGGCTTTGGGCGGGAGCTTGCTCAGTTTGTTCTGGAGCTGGAGGTTGAGCTTGCTCTTGTGCGGGAGGTGCTGCTGCTGGCTGTTCTCTGGATTCTGTTTGAGGAGGAGCCTGCTCTTGTGTGGGAGGTTCCGCTTGTTGTGATTCTGCCGATTCTTGCTCTGGTGCTTCTCTGAGTTGCACTGCTGGCAAACTAGAGAGATTGGCGATCACCTTTGTTTGTACAGTTTCCTTGTTCGCTTTTTTAGCTGAGTTCAGATCACTGCTGTTCTTCGCTGCAATCTGTGGGCCAGTCTGCTGAATTGTGTGGGTCAGTTCATGCGCTAACAGCTCTTTGCCACTACTGGAACCAGGATTGTATTTTCCAGAATTGAAATAGATATCCTGCCCATGAGTAAACGCTTGGGCACCAATATCTGATGCTTCTTTCGGCGCTTCATGGACTCGCACACCACTAAAGTCAGCCCCAAAGCGCGACTCCATAAACCCTTTGGTTTCCTGTGGTAGTGGGCTGCCACCACCTTTTTTCTGAGCTAAACGCGATTCAAAATTATTAGGAGCTGACGCTTTATTCCCTTTCGCCTGAACATTTGGCTTAAGCTGAGCTAATGCCTCTTCAGACTCATCATCCCGCCGTTGTACCAAAGCACTAATCTGCGATCGCCTTTGTACTGGGGTGTCTTCTTCATCATCGGCTTGTGGCTCTGGCATTTTCATTACCTGAGCTGCCATTGCATCGGCTTCCTGCTCGTAGCGATCGCCGGGTTCTCCAATTGTCAGTTTTGCTTGGATACTAGACTTTAATGGAGATGACTCTTCCTCTTCTTCAAAATCATCTTCTTGGCGTTGTACTAGTGAAGTAAAAACTCGTCGTTGTAGAGTGAAATCTTCTGGCTCTTCCTCTTCAAAATCTCCTTCTTCTGACTTTCTCTGCACTGGATAAGCTGGAGTTCCTGATGAATACAAGGACATACCCCCCATATCGAATGGCGCAGCAGAAAAAGTATCAAGTCGCGCTTGGATAGGTGTAGCTTCTTGCTCGTCTAAATCTTCTTCAGGTTCTGCCGCAAAGGGGCGTCTTTGAAACATTGGCGACAGCGTAGATTGAGGCTCAAATGAATTAGAAGCCTTTTTCATTAATTGTCTGCTGTCTGACATTGACCGACCCTCAAGAGGTTTTTGTTATTACTTAAATGACAAAAGTGATTATTATGATTTACATCGTTTCTTTGTCTTCCTCTGGCTCAAGTTTAGCTTGTAATTTCTCTTCTTCCTCCTCTTTTTTCTGAACTTTTTTGTCGGCTTCTTCAACTTCGGCTTCAGCTTCAGCTTTCGCCTGTAAAGCATCTTCCTCTTCCGTTTCTTTTTGATCTATAGAATCTAAAGTTTCTTGCTCTTGCTTGAGTTGAAGCTCGTCTTCTTTTTCTTCTGTACTTGGCATAGAAGCTTGGGGAGCCAACCGTAATTCTTCTTCTCGTTGTTGACCTTCTGCCTGCTGTCGTTGAATAGTGCCTTGAGGTGGTTGGAGGTTTTCTTCCTGTGGCTTCATCTGAACAGTATTCGCTGCTGTAGGTTCAGCAGTTGGTGGGTACAACGGAATATCCAACATGCTAGGACTTGAACGAGCGATACGCTCCTGTTGTGCCTGATTAATAGGTTGGGACGGTTTACTTGAGCTCGCGGGAAATGGCCTTGGTTCAAAAGGCGATCGCCGCTCTGTCTTTTTTTTACCTTGCCCGATTCTTCGTTTCCGCGATATTCGACGCTTCATAATAGCTTTCTAATAATGCTTTGTTGAGATGTAGCCCGATGCCCAAAGTCGTGACGCATTGCTACTCTTACCCACCAATTTGAACAGTCGGACAACCCGCAGTAATAAAATTTGGTGGTCCGAGCGCCTCTAAAATCATGTCTCCCTGTCTACAAGCAGGTAAACCATTAATCATTACCGTTGCGCTTCCAGTAATAACAAAACCTGGACCATCAACACAAAAGGGAATTGGAGAAGGCTGCGCACATATATGAATGTCTGCAGCACCGCCAAGACTTGCCATCGCTGCGCTTGCCTGTTCTTGCTCCTTTTTTCGTTCCTCTTCAGTAGGCGCCTCTTCGCCTTCAGCAGGTTCAGGAGGGGCTTCCTCTGTTGGGGGAGGAAGAGATGCCACGGCTCCGAGGGGGATACCACGCCATGCAGGCATTCCGCCAATCAGAACGTTGGGACTACCTGGACTACCAGTTAATACTGGAGGAGCAATATGTGCTACTGGATCGGCTACTCTTGCCGCTGCTTTTCCCATTTTAAATACCTACTTAGTCTCATTTCAGAACTTGATTTAATTGAGTTTAATCATTGCTCCATTTACAACAATCGTCCCACTTGCTTTAATTGCAATTGCTTTTCCTCCAATATCAATGTTACCTGCTGCATTAATACTAAGACTTCCTGTTGAACTAATACTCAAACTGCTGCCACTATCATCTAAATAAATTTGATGGCCTCCTTTTGTGGTAATTTTCACTCCTGCTTTACTACCGCCTTTATCTTCCTCTATAAACTGGATCTGATGACCTGTTCTTGCCTGAAAAGTACGTAAGCGAACTTGTCCATCCCGCACATTATCACTAACAGAATTTGGTGGTGTATCTTCTCCGTTCCAAACGCCACCAACCACATAAGGTCGATGAATATCACCATGCTCGAAAGTAACTAAAACTTCGTCGTCAATCTCCGGTAAACAGTCAAAGCCACGACCTTTTCCCGCTCCCATACTGACCACCCTTGCCCAATTACTACTGTGCTCTTCCGTGAGAGTTGGAAACTTCACTTTGACACGGCCTAACCCTTCGGGATCTTCATTGTCTGTCACAAGTCCTACAAGTGATGTCTGGCCGGGACGCAAAGTGTTTCTGGAAACTAGGGTACTGAGTAAATCACCGTTCCGGAGACCCCGTACCGAAAATTCTGTCGTATAGACTCTCTCTGCGTAAATATGCCGCACTTCCGTCACATAGTATTTGCCTGTGTATGGACCTAAATCCTTTAGCTCTATTTGTACACCAGGTCTGATTTCTGGGTTTCCCTCCGCCACAGCATCCGCAACAATATATTGACCCCCTAATTCATCACAAACTGTCTGGGCGATCGCATCAGCTTCTTTCGGTTTAAAAACAGGGCGATCAACTACCAGCATTTTCGGTTTTTCCTTCATGCCGGCAAAGTTGCTATTAATTTCGCTCCCTTTTTTTTCATTTTGAACTTCTGTTTCTGTCTTTAAATCTTCCGACTTCGCCGTGGCGACAATTGGCTTTTTAGTGGTGTAATCCCAAGCACGTACCTCTACCTCTTCAATCTGCTCGGTACTGGTAACTCTTACCCTGAAACTGCGAACATCTTTTAACCAAGCTAATTGCAGCGTTTGATTATCAGCTTTGGGTTTGCGAAAATTCAGTTTGCCATCCCGTACAAACAACTCAAAACCAACACGAGCAGCACGCGATCGTAGAAACTCCATATTTGTTTGATTTTCTTGAAAGAGATAATCATGGGGTTCGCCGCTATCATCAACTGTCCCGATCTCAAGATCAACTTCTTTAACAATTTTTTTGACGACATCACTATCAGTCATATTCTGAAAAGAACGGTTGTGTCGACCTCTATGTAAACGATGGGATTTATCGTAGCCGCGAATAAAAATTGGAGCTTGAGTCTGCTCAGTAAAATGAGCATCAATCGCTGTGATTTCTCCTTTGATTAGCGAGTCTTCTTTTGAATCTTTTTTGTCCGATTTAGTCGTACTCGCAGTAAAACCAATCGACGCACTTTTACCAATCTCAAAATCTTTATATTTCTCCCACGGCTCATCACCTGAAGCACCAGATTCATAGTCATTTCGGAAAGCCATCGTAAACAGGCTAGGACGATAAATGCTTTCTTCAACAGTAATCTGTAATACATTATCTGAAATATCTTTATCAACTTCCGTCTCATCAATTTCAATAATAGGTTGTGAGTGATAATCTGTTGGCATTGTGATTTTCTCCTAAAAACTTAATCGTGTAGATATCAACATTTTTTTAGTTATTTTGACGAGTATTCTTATTGTCCTTTTGGGGATTTGCTTGTGCTCTTGGGGTTTGTTTTTGCTTTTGAGGAGGAGGATCCGTTTCTTTGATTGTCAGACTGTCAATCACAGCCCTCACAGGTGTCCCATCGCTCAAAAATTTAGTTAATTTATAATTGAGTTTTTCAATAAAACAATATTTTAGGTAAACTCTATTTTCTCCCCATGAAAAAGAGTATGTTGGAGGTCTTTTTTCTGAGCTCCCATTCTTCTGGATAAACTCGACCGCTTGTTTGAATGGCTTAATATATTCAAGTACATCAGTCTTTGCTTCGAAGGTATCAAATACAATATTTTTGATAGTGATTTGAGTGGCTTGGATATATGAAAAACTTACTTTTGGTCTACCTTCTTTGTCATCTCGCGCACCTTTACTTTCTGATGTTTTAACAGCTTCTTCAAATACGAGTTCTTGAGGGTTAAACATAA
>CAZXBK010000179.1:0-8266 GCA_964638765.1 uncultured Synechococcus sp.
GAAACTATGGACGACTACATCGAATCGCAAGGTATAGAAGCGCCAACAGAAGAGCCTTATCAACCGCTCTGGGAACCCAAAAATCCAACCCAGTCAATTGCAGCAAGTAATATTGATGCTGTCATTTGGTCTACAGGCTTTAGTTTTAACTATGGTTGGGTTGAGTTGCCTGTGTTTGATGAACTAGGTGAACCTACCCATGAGCGTGGCGTTAGTGAGTTAGAGGGTTTATATTTCCTCGGTTTGCCTTGGCTCTATACATGGGGTTCCGGTCGCTTCTCCGGTGTTGCCCGCGATGCAGAATATTTAGCTGGAAAAATCACATCAAAAATTCCGGCGATCATTTAGTAAAAAATCGTTAAAATCAAGATGAAACGACTATATTCTTTTTCTTTATGGAAGTTGTTCGAAAAGTAGAAAAAATTTCTTAACTTACAGAAAACTTATCCTCACATCTTGTCTAAATGGGAATATCTAATTCTTGATTCAAAGAATTCATATGTGAAAAGAAATAGGTCAACAACTATTTTCTTGAGTGACTAAGGATTTTGCGTCAAATGTGTGAGGTTAAGCCCTGTTACAACTTTTAAGTAGTAGTTAAAATAGATCAGTGTCAGTAGAGGCCTCTCCATGTCTAGAGATGATAAAGCAACAGATGAACAATCAAAAAGCTTTGAAAATAAGAAAATGCTGATTTTATCATTAGCAAAAAACTGGAGCTTAGAAACGAAAAAGTATCTTGAGGCTGTTCTTGAAGAATTAGAAGTAATGACAGCTTACTATTCTTATGGCAATGGCGAGATAACGATTGAAAACAAATCTCTATGGAGAACTTTAGACTCAGATTTAGTTTTGCCCATGATTAATAAATTAATTACACCTCAACTTGGGATTGAATTATCTGAAGTTTACAGTAAATTTCCAACGACACTATGGTTTGAAACAGGAATAATATAATAGCTCCCGGTGATTATCTTATTTACACTGATAGCTTCTATGACTACTGGTTAGAAATGATTGGTTCATATTTTTCCAGAATACTATCGGAGTAAAACTTGACATTTCCCTAAGAAATAACAGCCCAGTACTCCGACTCAAAAATGAAAATATTCTAGACAAGTCTTTGACACAGTAGATAGATTATGATCGCTCTTTCTTCAAACCAACCATTAACCCCAGAAGAATATCTAGAGCTTGAGAAGACCAGCAAAATCCGTCACGAATATATTGATGGCGAAATTTATGCAATGGCGGGTGGCACAGGCAATCACAACATTATTTGTACAAACTTACTGATTCTACTCAGAAGCAAACTGGGAGATTCGACCTGTCGAACCTACATTTCGGACATGAAGGTCAACGTCAATGAAAGTAAGCGTTTTTTCTATCCAGATCTGGTAGTGACCTGCGACAAAACAGATGACCCAAAACTAAGCTACATCAACTTTCCTCGTGTGATTGTCGAAGTTCTTTCGCCCTCAACAGAATCTTTTGATCGTGGCGGAAAATTCGGGTTTTATCGCAGTATTCCAAGCCTTCAAGAATATATTTTGATTAATGCAGATCAATATTTGGTGGAATGCTTCCGTCGCCAGAAGCAAGATATTTGGCTGCTGCAAACTTATGAAGGGAAAGATGCTGTTAGCCGCATAGAAGCACTGGATATTGATGCTCCGCTAAACGAAATTTATGCCGCAGTGGAATTTTAGTTTGTGACTACTCTCACAAAATAAACAATTGTTGGGCGATCGCCTAATGCTTCAACAAACGAGTCAAGGCTGAAGATGCCTAAACAAGAGATAATGCTTTCTCTCGGCAATCAATGTAAAGATATTGCTGATGTCCTGCACCCATTAATATACCCAGCGTAGAAAAACATTATGTCTGAAATCAAATTTGAAACGGTAGAACAAAAAGCAAGTTATGGCATTGGTCTACAGATGGGACAGCAATTGGCAGGTTCTGGCTTGGAAGGTCTAAATGTAGATGCAATTGCAGCAGGTATTGCAACGGCACTATCTGGTGATATGCCAGCGATCAAGATTGACGATATCAACTCTGCACTTCAAGACATGCATCAGCGCGCTGAATCTGCTAGACAAGCGCAAGCCATGCTGAAGAGCAAAGAAGGTGATAGTTTCCTAAAAGAAAATGCCCAGCGTCCAGAAGTCACTGTTCTAGAATCCGGTTTACAGTACGAAATTCTCACAGAAGGTACTGGCGAAATCCCAACTTCAGACAAGCAAGTTCGTGTCCACTACCATGGTGAGTTGATTGACGGTACGGTCTTTGACAGTTCAGTATCTCGCGGCCAGCCTGCTGAGTTCCCCGTAACGGGTGTTATCCAAGGTTGGGTTGAAGCACTTCAACTAATGCCTGTCGGTTCTAAGTGGAAACTCTACATCCCTCAGGATCTTGCTTATGGTGAGAGAGGTGCAGGTGCATCTATCCCTCCATTTGCAGCACTCGTTTTTGAAGTAGAGCTGTTAGATATCCTGTAAGTTCAAACTTGCGCGAGATTACAACTTGTGGCAAAGCTCAGGGGCGATCGCCCTCTCTTTTAAACCAGACCATGAATTGCCGCTTGATAAATCGTTTGATAGCGGTTTTTCGTTTTGAGTTTGCCAATAATGCTGTTGAGGTGAAATTTGACCGTGCTCTCACTGATAAATAATTGTTGGGCGATCGCCACAAATTAGCCAATTACCGCAAGAGCTTAAAAGACTTCCTCTGAATACAGAACCTTAGCCTGAAAAAATAAAGCTTCAATTTCCTTGGCGGGCAAAGGCTTAGAAAAGAGATAGCCTTGTCCTAATTGACAGCCCAATTTTTGTAAATCTTCTACTTGGTTTTCTGATTCAATTCCCTCTGCAATAGTTATTAAACCAAGTTGTTCACCTAGGGTGATAATTGTCTCTACCACTCTATAATTACGAGTTTCTGATTGCATTTGACTGACAAAAGATCGATCAATTTTGAGCGTATTTACAGGGAAACGATGGAGATAATTTAAAGAAGAATAGCCAGTCCCAAAATCATCAATACTAATTTGAATACCCCGTCCAGCAAGTTGTGTTAGCAAAGTAATCGTTTGGTCAATATCTTTTACCAACATACTTTCTGTGATTTCTAAGCTTAAAGATGCACCAGGTAATTGTGTCTTGTGCAAGATATTATCCACGTCTTCAAGCAATGTCGTTTTACGTAAATCTTGTGCCGATAAATTAACACTCACTTTCAGCTTCGAAGCACAGGGAAATATACCTTGCCAATACTTAAGTTGCCGACAGGACTCTTCCAAAACCCAACGATCAAGATTGACGATAAAACCAATTTCCTCGGCGATCGCAATAAATTCTTGGGGAGGAATTAAGCCCCGCTCTGGATGTTGCCAACGGACTAAAGCTTCAAAGCCGACTAGTTCATTGAGAAACATGTCCATAATCGGTTGGTAATAGACCACAAATTCCCGTTGTTTGATGGCTTTGCGTAAATCAGCTTCTAGGGTTAAACGTCGCAGCGCTTGAGCATGCATTGCCGTGTCGAAGAATTTGTAGGAGTTGGTAGCTTGGCTTTTCGCGCGATACATAGCGATGTCTGCATCTCGGATCAGCTCACCCGCCTGCTCATAATCGGCGTTACCCAGGGCAATGCCGATACTCATTCCCGTAAAAATTTGGTGATCCTTAATCGTTATGGGCGTCTGGCTATCCGCCAAAATGCGCTCAGCAATGTAAATGACATCATCAATATTGTGAAAATCATCGAGCAGAATTAAAAATTCATCACCGCCTAGGCGAGCCACAAGATCCGTTTTGCGTAGGTGAGTTTGTAATTTCTCGGCGATCGCCACTAGGAGTTGGTCGCCGACAGTGTGCCCAAGGCTGTCATTAATCACCTTAAAACGGTCTAAATCAAGGAAAAAGACCGCGTAGTTATACTGTTTGCGACGTTTAGCACGCTGGATGGCTAGCTCTAAACGCTCCAGTAAAAGGGTACGGTTCGGTAATTTGGTGAGGGGATCGTGGAGAGCATTGTGGGTAATGAGAGCTTGGGCTTGTTTGAGTTCACTAATATCTCGGCACACCGAAATTAATAGATCATCCTCAGTGAGGGTCAAAGATAATCCTTGGGTAAAGGTTGAACCATCCTTACGCGTGGCGATCGCCTCCCCTTGCCAAGCCTTATCCTTTTCGAGCATTGGCAACACCTGATTTTCGATGCACTCTATTTCCTCTTGAGAATATAGAGATTGCCAAGTCTTACCGATTAATTCCTCCGCATCACTATAGCCAAACAATTCGAGGTAAGCCTGATTGACGTAGAGATATTTACCCTCTTGAAGAATACTAATGCCGTCAATCGCCGCTTCGATCGCCTCCAGTTGTCTTTTATTAGCCGCATCAGCTCTGAGACGTTCTACCTCAGCCGCCGCACGGGCTGCAAAGACCTGCAAAATTTGTTGCGCTCGGTGGGGAGTCACAATTTTGTCTTGGTGCAAAACGCAGAGATCACCAATGGACTCGCCGTGGGAATCCTTGAGAGCGATGCCGATGTAACTCTGGGCTGCCATTGCCACCAAATCTTTATCTTCGGGAAAATGCTCTTGGACAGAATGTTCACAATAGAACTGCCCTTGCTCTAGGGTCAATTCACAGGGGGTTAGTACTGGATTGTAAGTAAAATCAGACTGGAGCTCACCATTTGCCCAAACAGCCAGAGTCTGGAGTTTGCCCTCTACATATTCTGAAACAACGGCATGGGAAACATTCAGAGCTGTGGCAATATGGCGAGCTAATGTCGGGAAAAAGTCTTCACCAGTACTATCAGCAGTACCACGAATCAGGTTTTGTAGTGCCGTTTCTGCTTGTTTGCGCTCACTAATATCTCGATAAACTTGAATCTGCAAGCCGTCTTCGGTGATCGTCCACGACATTTCGCCAGTAAAAGTTGACCCGTCTTTACGGGCGGCGATCGCCTCCCCTTGCCATGCCTGTTTCAATGACAATTGCGGCAGCACTACCGTTTCGATGCGCTCTATTTCTGCTGGGGGATGCAGACTTTGCCACGATTTACCGATCAGCTCCTCAGCCTTTTCGTAGCCAAATAACGCGAGGTGAGCTTGGTTGGCATAGAGATAGACACCATCTTTGAGCAGACTAATACCATCAACGGCGGCTTCCATTGCGGCTAACTGTTGTTTAATCGTTTTTTCGGCTTGTTGGCGTTCTAGCTCCGCAGCGGCACGGGCTGCAAACACTTGAAGGACTTGTTTTGCCCAGCTAGGGTTGGCGATCGCCTGTTTGTGAAGAATATACAGATGCCCAATTTCTTCGTCCTGCGTATTCACTAAGGCGATACCCAGATAACTTTCCGCCTCTAACTCGACAAGATCCTCATCAAGGGGAAAACGCTGCTGAATATTATGATTACAAAAAAATTCACGCTGCTGAAAAACATGATCACAGGGCGTGTGAGTCAAAGAATATTTGTAGGTCGGCATCAACTGACCATCAGCCCAAAAGCCCAAAGTCGTTAAGGTGTTGTCGCACTTTTCCGTGACAATAGCGTGGGCAACCCCTAGCGCTTCGGCAATATTTTGTACTAAAGCCGCGAAAAAGTCTTGACCAGTTATCGCCGTCCCAGCGACAAGATTTTGCAGAGCCAGTTCCGATTTACGTCGCTCTGTAATGTCTAGGGATGTGCCGATCAGACGTTTAATTTGGCCTTGGGCATCGCACTCAACCTCCGCCCGACACTCGTGGTAGCTGACATGGCCATTAGGGTGGGTAAAACCATATTCGAGGGTATAAGATTCACCTGTCTTGAGAGCACGCGCGACCAACTTTTGTAAATGTTGGCTCGTTTCTTCAGGCAGCATCTGGAGATATTCTTCGTAGGATGGAGGAGTGGTTCTCCCGGTTAAGCCATACATACGAAACATTTCCGGCGACCAAGTAACGGTTTGCGTCGCCACATCAAAATTCCAATTACCAACATGGGCAACTTGCTGCACTTTAAGAAATTGTGCTTCGCTTCGGCGTTGTTTTTCTTCAAGTTGGTGACGCTCGATGGCAATAGCTGCAAGATTAGCCAATTGAGCCACTATTGAAATTTCTTTCTCTTCAGGCGATCGCCGTGTTTTGTAATAGAGAACGAAAGCGCCTAAAACCTTACCGTTACTACTCGGAATCGGAATAGCGCAACAAGCTTCTAGTCCATGTTCTGCCGCAATATTTTTATAGGCGGAAGTCAGGGAAGAATCGGCAATATCCGGGATAGAAATCAGCTGTCCCTGCAATATTGCCCTAGTGCAAGGTAGTGAATTGCCTTGGCGTAAAGCATGATCAATCGTTTGATAGTAGTCCCGATAGGCATCCGGCAAATGGGGCGCTGCTCCCAGACTAAGCTGATTATTAGGTTGTACTAAAACGATGGCACAGGTAGTGTTGTGGAGATTTTGTTCTACGACATCAACTAACCCAGCAAGAACTTTTGCTAAAGGTTGACCTTTGGCAATACAAGCTAATAATTCGTTTTGAGCTTCTAATAATTGATTTGCCGTCGCCTCAAGGTTGTTCATGCTCGTTTGGGCACTCCATCAATCCGATTCTTTATCACACCATTATCACGAAGAATAATAAGTAAAATTACTGCCTATTCTCGTAAATACCGGATTGATTATTTATTTTAAGAAAATTTGTGGCTAATTTAGGCGATCGCCTGCACCATATGACTAACGTTTTTTACCGTGGCATTGCTTAAATTTCTTTCCACTATGGCACCAACAGGGTTCATTCTTTTTCGGTTGGAGCGGCGGCAACATTTCACCTTCGGTATAAAACCACTTGCCATTTTCTTTAATAAATTGCGATCGCTCATGCAGTTGGGCGACTTGATTTCCCTCTCGATACACCGCAACAAATTCGACTACTCCGGTATCATCTTTTGTCTGTCCTGCGGCTGTCGTAACGACGGTCAAACCTTGCCATGTGACATTATTAGCTGTGGCGGTAATCAGTTGTCGGCTATTGGGTTCACGGCGGCTCGGATGCTCGGTATTAAACAGATAATCAATATTTTTCAAACAATAGGCTGTGTAGCGCGATCGCATTAATTTCTCGGCAGTAGGGGCGGGTAGTTGTCCTTGTAGATAAACGCCACAACACTGACCTAATGAGTCTCCGCTACCGCAGGGGCAGGGTTTTGATAGGGGTAAGTTTCCGGAAATCAACACGCCACAATTCTCGATTTGATTGCCAGTATTTTAAATGGAAATGTAGTCAGAGGCGATCGCCTAACTCTACTAAAAAGACGCAAACACTCTTGCTGAGGTTAATCTGCATAATCATCAAGCCACCAACCCATCGGTCTACGTTTCTCTCTCTGCCATATTTTTTCTTGCAACTCATCCATTCTTTTCTCTTGTGGAGTCTTATCTTTAAGAATTAGGCTCCGTGGATTTTTTGGCTTACGAGTTGCCATTAGTTGAAGACAATCTCCTATTTTCATAAGGGGAACAACATCGCTTATTTCCAAATCAAATTGCTGCAAAATCTCTTGGGGTACACTTACACCAATATTATTGTCACCTCCTAATTTAACTATCGTGCTCACATATCCAATTTCTCCTTGTTGGTAAGCTATTTTTAGCTGTTCAGAGTCTGGGTCATGGAGCATCAACTTAATACCATTTTCTACTGATGCGAAAGCACAAATATTCCCTACTCTCAAATCAACTTGAGTTGAAATTTTCTCAGGAAAAACAAAACCAATATTACTGGTACCGACTGACCGCAACTGGATTTCCATACTGTTGAGAGCGATTGCAATGATTCCTATTTTAATCTCGCTAATTAGAAGGCGAAGATGGCGATCGCCAAGCTCTTACTCTTTAGAAATTTCTTTGTCTCTGCTAGACGCCTTGAGCAATAGTTTTTTCAGCAAGAGTCACATCATACACATAACATTGATTTTTCTGTTCCTCCACAAGGTGTTCAGTCATTTTCACATCTTTAAGTTCAGCACCTGAAAAATCACAATCAATGAATTTACAAGATGAAAACATCACACTTTTAAATTCAACTAAGTCAAAAGAGCAACTTCTAAATTCAACCTCTTCAAATTTCACTTCCGAAAAACTTGATTTTCTGAACCTAACTTTTTCAAAGGAAATCATTTCAAACTTGATATTTAAGAATTTTGAGTTCCAAAAAAGATCTGATTTAAATGTTGATTTTGCAAAAAAGACATTTTTTACTTCACA
>CAZXBK010000180.1:0-8123 GCA_964638765.1 uncultured Synechococcus sp.
ATGACAAAAAGTAAATATATTAAGATACAGGATACCAATAGTATCTCAAAAAACGATTGAAATCCATAGTTTTTACGAGTGATTTCTTCGAAAAAAATATCCTAAAACAGCAGAACGCTTACCCACAGCTTACTTGGATGTTGTGGAAGCGAGGACGGATGATTGGGACTCTTGCTTTTGTACTGTGTCTTCTTCGCCGTCTTCTAGCCACTGACTTGCTTCTTCTGTTGTGTCTTGTAGGTGATTTAAGGTGTGAATAAAATCGTCAACATCTTGGAAATTACGATATACGGAAGCGAAACGAACATAGGCAACTTCACTTTCTTGCCGTAAACGGTGAAGTACTAATTCGCCAATTTTATCGGTGGAAATACTGCGCTTGGGGCTTTGTTGTAGCTTGGTTTCGATATCTTCGGTAATTGCTTCGATAGTACTCGCCGTGACATTTGTTTTTTCACAGGCCCTTGCCATACCACGCATAATTTTAGAGCGATCAAAAGTTTCGCTTTGTCCATTGCGCTTGATAACGGAAACTGGGACGAATTCAATGCGCTCGTAGGTAGTGAAGCGGTGCTTGCAGCTCAAGCATTCACGGCGGCGACGAATGCTGCGTCCAGCGCCAGTTGCCCTCGATTCAAGGACGCGACTATCAGTGTGGTCACAAAAGGGACAATGCATAATATCGAAACAGTTTATTCAATAAACTTTTGAGGGTGAAGAATTAATCAGATATTTCGTGCTCTGGTATGAAAGCCTGAACCAAGTGCTTTCCACGATTAACTCGTTGAATAGGACTTGATTCAGGGGAATGTAATGTCGAAAAAATTTCAATCGTTACTTTTCAATGCGGGGGGGCTCACGGAAGGCGATCGCAAAGAAGAGTACTGATAAAGCCATCGCAAGGACGACAATGTAAGCTACACTATCCATTTTTATAAACCAATATATTTTGAACTTTGGTATAACTTTAACATTTTTTTCGTTGAAATCATTTTGAGTACTACTTAAGTAAACTCTTTTGTAAAAGTGCTGTAGATTCGGTTGGTTTAGACGTGCGAAAAAAAGCCCGTATTAAAAGTTGTTGGGCGAGACGCTGATACCCTTAGAAAGGGTTTTCGGAAATAGTTGTAATGTGCATAGTGAACGACATCAATGGTTGATACTCGACAATATTTAGTCACTGCTGAAGGTCAGGGGCAACGCTTGGATTTATGGCTATCGCAGCAATTAAGTGATCTATCGCGATCGCGGGTTCAAAAACTTATTGGGCAGGGGCAAGTCGTTGTTAATGAAGCTGTTTGTACGGCAAAAAAATACAAATTAGATGATGGCGATCGCCTAGTTGTGACAATTCCAGCACCAACGACTTTGGAGCTAGAACCGGAAGAAATGTCCCTTGATATTTTGTTTGAAGATGAACATTTGCTGATCGTAAATAAAGCGGCAAATGTGGTGGTTCATCCTGCACCTGGTCATTACACCGGAACTTTAGTACATGGCTTGTTAGCCCACTGTGGCGATCGCCTTGCGGGTATTGGCGGGGTGCAGCGACCGGGAATTGTGCACCGTCTCGACAAGGATACAACTGGAGCGATCGCCATTGCGAAGACGGACCAAGCCCACCAACATTTACAAGCACAAATTAAAGCAAAAACGGCTCGACGAGAATATTTGGGCGTGGTGTATGGTTGTCCGACACAGCCTGCGGGTATTGTCGATGCCCCTATTGATCGCCATAAAGTAGATCGGAAAAAAATGGCGGTTTTGGACTCTGGTCGTCCCGCTGTAACACGTTGGGAATTGCAAGAACGACTAGGGAATTATTCGTTGTTGTACTACCGCTTAGAAACGGGTCGCACCCATCAAATCCGTGTGCATAGTGCCCATATGGGAAATCCGATTGTGGGAGATCCCCTCTACACAAATAATCGTTCACTCAAAGTGAATTTGACGGGACAAGCTCTGCACGCCCGCAAACTGATACTTCAACATCCCGTCACCGACGAAACAATCGAGGCGATCGCCCCATTACCTGCCGAATTTGAGAAACTACTAAATTTCCTGCGACAGCGCAGCTAATGTCGGCAACTCAACTTGAAAAATGGTGCCTGTCGGCTGATTATCCTGAATGCGAATTTCGCCGCCGTGGGCCTCGACGACCATGTGACAAAAGGCTAGTCCTAGACCAGTTTGAGGAATTTTTTCTTTCTTTTCGCCGATGTCATATTTTTGGAAAATTCTGTCTTTTTGCTCATCGGGGATCCCCTGTCCACAGTCTTTTACAGACAACTGTAGGGCGGTCTCACCGGGGATGGTGTTCTGGGAAGATGTCACCAGCACTTCGATAGTTGTTTGAAATGGCGAAAACTTTAAGGCATTTGTCAGGAGATTATTGAGCACCCTCGTCAGGAGCGGGCGATCACCGATAAATCTTTCCGGTATATCTTCCTCAAAAATCGCTTGAATCTCGACTTTTCTGGCTGCGGCTAAATCCTCAAAGTCGGCGATCGTATCCCGGACTAAATCTTCAACGACAAATGACTCCTTTTGCAACGTCAGAACACCAGCCTCTGCTTTACCATAGGCGAGAAAGTCATTGCGAAGTCCCTCTAGAGAATTTGCTGCCCGTCGAATACGAGACAAACCTTTTTTCATCTTGTCTGGCACTTCAAAACGTCCAAGAATTTCTGTTTGTAGCAACAATGTTGTAATCGGATTAGTGAAATCGTGGACAACCATATCGGTCAAGTCGTCCCGAAGCTTGCGCGAGTTTTTAAGGGCATCATATTGAAACTTGATGCGGAGCATCGAGATAACCCTCGCCCGTAACTCAACTTTATTAATTGGTTTTGCAAGAAAATCATCGGCACCACTGGCCAAACATTCCGCTAAATAATCATTCCCTAATGCTGTGATCATGATCACAGGAATATGTTGCCATTGCCGATTTTTCTTGAAGCGACGACAAAAACTAAAACCATCCATTCCTGGCATCATTGCATCAATTAAAATCAAGTCGGGAAGATGTTTCTCCAGTCTTGAAAACACTTTTTGTGCGGAGCTAATGTAGCTGAGATGATAACCTTCCTCAAACAAAAATCCCTCGATAACGTCAAAATTATCAGGCTCATCATCAACAATCAGGATGTATGGGGCTCTAGGGAAGGCGGGTTGGTTCATATATTTCAAATCGCTGTAACGCACAGCTTAATCGCATTTCAGACTAGCGAGGGGTAACACTGTTGTTCCTGCGGCTCCTACGAAGATGGCAACTAAAAAATATTAAATGTATCAGTCTCAAGTTTATTTGTCTTCAGTAATACAGCGTAGAAAAATACCTGTGATAATGGGAGGAAGGGTTGCCGAAAAGTGCGCAGCCAAGCTCAGCTTCTTTGATTCCTTTGCTGTAAAATCAATTGGTTGAATTTCGTATTTTCTATACTACGTTCTTGTTTTTTAGGGTTTGAAGATATTGACTATATGACAGAACAAAAGGTTCTTTCTCTGTGGAGATGTGGGATAAGCCAATTATATCTAAACTTTTTCTGTTTTTACGTACCCATTCTTGTTGGAAAAAAGCATTTGTTAACTATTGTTTCTGGTTTTGTTGGGAGGTTTAGTCGTGGTAATTGACTGGTTTCTCTCGATTTTTTTAGATGAAAAGTGCTCTGTCTGTCGGCAAGCATCCCAAGGGAAGTTGGTTTGCGAAAAGTGCGATCGCCAGATCCAGAAGTGTCGATTTACAGATCCCAAATGTTATTGGCGGGGAGATTTTCCTTTATTTGTGCTGGGGCAGTATGACGGGACGCTAAAACGGGCGATCGCGACGATGAAATATCAAGATCAGCCCAAACTCGGCGCTTGGTTGGGCGAACAATTAGCGACTGTCTGGCAAAAATCTTTTGTTGCGACTCCAAACATTATGGTGATGCCAATCCCGATGCATCCTGAAAAGCTGCGACAGCGGGGCTTTAATCAAGCTGAACTTGTGGCACAACGTTTCGCCGAACTTAATAAATTGAGGTGTGACAATGTTTCTCTGAAACGCACGAAGGCGACAAAGGCTTTATTTGAACTAAATTTGGCAGAACGACAACAGGAGATGAAAGAAGCTTTTGCCTTTGATGTGAAAACGTTTAAACGGAAATCTCAACAGCCAGTCTTACTGATCGACGATATTTACACTTCTGGGACGACTGCCCGCGAAGCGAAACGGGTCTTACAAAATAATGGTGTTTCTGTTTTCGGGATTGCGGCGATCGCCACACCGAAATCTCCCACAATCCCTAAACCGACTCAGCGAAAGTAATTCCGTGAGAATCTCGCAAGTTTTATCCAATAACCCGGAAATCTGTCCAACATCGAACTCTCAAAACCATAGACAGAGCTCTTCTGCACAGAAGCTATCGTTTAGTAAACCTAGCGGGTAAATTAACAGGAAATTCACCCAACGACGGTAAAATGTGGTTTGATGATGCAAGCCTGTAATGTAGCTATAGCTCCATGATTTCTAGTAACGACTTTCGTAGTGGTACATCCATTGAATTAGACGGTTCTGTCTGGCGTGTTGTTGAATTTCTCCACGTCAAACCGGGTAAAGGTTCTGCCTTTGTCCGCACTAAACTTAAAAATGCCCAGACAGGCAATGTTGTCGAAAAAACTTTCCGTGCAGGTGAAACAGTTCCCCAAGCGATCCTAGATAAGCGCACGATGCAGCACACCTACAAGGAAGCTGATCAGTTTGTGTTTATGGATATGGAAACCTACGAAGAAGTTCGTCTCAGTGAAGGTCAAATTGGCGATCGCGTAAAGTATCTTCTCGAAGAAATGGAAGTGAATGTCCTCTTCTGGAACGATCAAGTTATTGACGTTGAACTTCCCAATACCGTCGTTCTCGAAGTGACCGAAACCGATCCCGGTGTGAAAGGTGATACCGCAACAGGGGGAACGAAACCTGCCATTGTTTCCACTGGTGCCCAAGTGAACGTTCCTTTATTTATCTCTATTGGTGAGAAAATCAAGATTGATACTCGTGAAGATAAGTATCTTGGTCGTGAAAACTAAAAGCCGAGCGCTTGATGTTCATCGTCACCTATAAAATCTGTTTTGCGTAGTTTCTAAATAACTATCCGTGAGCAGCGTCAAACCAAATTTTTCTAGAGATTTCAGTAAGACGGAATCTCGTTGTTGCTGTCCCTATCGTTGAGAGGAATAAACCGTTCTGTGGCTATTAATTTACAAGAAATTCAGGAGCTACTAAGTGCCATTGGGCAAACTAACGTTACTGAATTTGAACTCAAAACTGACGACTTCGAGTTGCGTGTGAGTAAAGGCACAGTCGTTGCAGCGCCCACCGTTATTCCCCAAGACGTCAGTATGGCAACGCCTAATATTGCGCCACCTCCTGTCGCTCCAGCCCCAGCACCTGTTCCTGCTGCACCTCCGGCGGAACCTCCTAGTGCTGCTTCTGGCGTCGATGATAAATGGGTGCCTGTGACTTCCCCAATGGTGGGCACTTTTTATCGGGCACCGGCACCGGGTGAAGATCCCTTTGTTTCTGTCGGTGAACGGGTTAGCACTGGTGACACTGTTTGCATTATCGAAGCGATGAAGCTGATGAATGAAATTGAGTCCGAGGCGAGTGGTGAGGTGATGAAGATTGCCGTCGAAGATGGTGAGCCAATCGAATTTGGTCAGACTCTACTTTGGATTAATCCTTCCTAAGTGTGTGGTAATAGCCATTTTTTCAAGGTTGAATGTTTAGTAGAAGGTTTCTAGAGAAATAGGATTAAGGTTGAATAACTTTTTCCTCTTTTCGAATCCGATAGGCAGGCATTTATTATTTTGCTTCTTTGCCTGATTTGATTCCTTTGGCGATCGCCCATTGCGCTAGTATTTATTGTTAACCTAGCAACAGAGGTTGGATTTGCTTCAGGCGCCAACGATTTCTGTTCGCACGTATTCTAAAAAATCAGTTAACCACGATCTATGACTTCCTATTCCACTTTTTCTGCCAGAGCTGAAATGAGTGAGCTACGCCGCCTCAAGACTCTGCTACCCCCAGAATTGCAAAGTTGGGTCATGGTAGAAGGCACAACGGAAGTAAATCCGCCGCTGATTCGTTCGGAAGAGCTAGGTAAAGACGATATTGAAATTCAGATCGATTTGCCGAAGTGGGAAAATTTGGCGATTGACCAGCGTAATCTAATTTTCTGGCATGAAGTTGCCAAAATCCAAAACGATACGATTCCCCGCGAAGGTTGGGAAATGGCTGCCCTCGCCATTGGTTTAGGTGGTGCAGTCGGTGAACTATGGGTACAGGATGGTTTACTTTTAGTTTTGGCGTTGGCACTCTGTGGTTTTTCTGGTTATCGTTTGTGGCAAAAAAATAGTGGCGAAAAACGGATGACGATCGCCATCGAAGCGGACGAACAAGCCATTCGTTTAGCCACACGGTTCGGGTATACGTTGCCCAATGCTTACAAGAGTCTCGGTAGCGCCCTTAAGACGTTGATCGAGCAGACTCCCAATCGTCGTAAGCGCAAGGATTTCGAGACAAGATTGCAGTTTTTACGTAAGAGCGCATCTAAGGCAAAAGCTCAAATGGAAGACCAGAAAATGCGTCGTCCTAAAATGAGCTAAAAGTTTGCTCTGGTGGTGAATTAATTGAAGAAAATTTGACGACTCTAACCTTGTAGCCATGGCAACTGGGTTAGAGTTTCGCCATTTGTGAGGTGATAGGTTTGGAGCCCTGTTTTTTTTGCACCCTTAATGTGGCGGATAGTGTCTTCGATAAACAGGGTTTTGGCGGGATCGAGCTTTTGTTCGTCGATTACTTTCTGGAACATGCTGGGATTGGGTTTGCGATCGCCGACGTGGTGGGAGTAGTAGGCCTTTTCAAAGAGTTGGTCGAGATGATCATAGCGATCACCGCAGGTTGACTGGAAAATATCATCAAAGGCGAGCTTGTGAATGGAATTCGTATTCGATAAAAGGAAAAGTCGTTTGTGGGGTTTGAGGGCTTCAAGGAGTTCGATGCGGCTGAGGGGGATATCAAGGAGCATCGCATTCCAAGCTTCATCAATTGCCTTGTCACTACAGTCGAGACCAAGGATCTGTCGCAAACCATCTCGAAATTCCCACGCCGGGATCTGACCCTTTTCAAAGGCATCAAATAACTCGGCTTGGTCGTCTTGGCTGTAGGGAAAATACTGTTCCTGATGATGGAGCGCATTAAAAGCCAATATTGTCTTTGGGTAGTCAATATTAATAATTACGCCGCCGAGATCAAAAATAATCGCGTCAATGTCATTCAAATCCATAAATTCTGCGGTTACCTTTTGTTCTCACGTTTGATTTTAGCAAGTCACTAAAATACATTGAGTAAATTTCTGGGGCGATCGCCAAGTATCTCCGCTACCATGACCATTAGGAATTTTTTGGGAGAATCACAAGATGAGTGAAGCCGCAGATTTTGTCACCGTGATGCACGACGATCTAGGGGAACACTACCAGCGCTTAATGCTCAAGCATAAGGGTAATATCTCTGCTGACACAGCCCTCCAAGTGGCTGCAACCCTCACCGCTGCCCAAAACCAAGCTGTCTATCTCAGCATGCTCCAAGATGAAGTTGCAACATTGCGCAAAGCGATGATCGCCATCGAGAAAGCCCGCCAAAACGCATAAGATAAGACCACGCAAAATCAAGGTTGACGGCTCAGTACCCCATTGACGAGAGAGATTGAGGTAATTGATGCCGTTACCGCCCGCAGAATAGATCGCCCCAGAGAAACTGTTTCCATGCTTTGGGCGATCGCCTGTTCAATTTCTTTTTCTGTCCAGCCCCCCTCCGGCCCCACACAAATCGTGAGATTACCGGCAGATTCAGAGAAAGAATGAGTTGTTAGTAGATCCAGTAAATGGGGAGAAGTTGCCCTCGCTGCGCAGAGATAATGGGTCGACTCCAACGGGTAAGAGGTTTTTATTTGATTTTCTCTCTGTTTTTTAGATTTCAATCCATTAATAAGGGGCTTCGAACTGGCACCTGTTTTGTGGTATCAAAGCTTTAGACTAGGCCCAGGGAGATTCCCCTGTTTAGACCAACGAAAGATGATCAATGCGTC
>CAZXBK010000181.1:0-8114 GCA_964638765.1 uncultured Synechococcus sp.
GAAGCCCGTGGTTACACCGCATGGGATGTCACTAGCCCTGCTTACATCATGGAAACGGAGAACGGTTGTACCCTCTGCATTCCTACCGTATTCGTCTCCTGGACTGGTGAAGCCCTCGACAAAAAAGTGCCTCTCCTTCGTTCCATCGCTGCCATGGACGAAGCTGCTGAGCGAGTCCTAAAGCTCCTCGGTCACACGGATGTTGCTCGCGTTAACTCCAGCTGTGGTGCAGAGCAAGAGTATTTCCTCGTTGACTCCAACTTTGCCTATCAGCGTCCTGACCTAATTCTTGCTGGTCGTACCCTCTTTGGTAAAGCACCTGCGAAGGGTCAGCAATTTGATGACCACTACTTTGGTGCGATTCCTGAGCGTGTTCAAGTCTTCATGCAAGACGTTGAAACTCAGCTCTACAAGCTTGGTATTCCCGCGAAGACTCGTCACAACGAAGTTGCTCCCGGCCAATTTGAAATTGCGCCTGTCTTTGAAGCGGCTAACGTGGCTAGTGACCACCAGCAGCTCATCATGACTACTCTCAAGCAGACTGCGAAGAAGCATGGTTTCATGTGTCTGCTCCATGAAAAGCCTTTTGCCGGTATCAACGGTTCTGGTAAGCACGTGAACTGGTCTGTTGGTAACCCCACCCAAGGTAACCTCCTCGATCCCGGTGATTCTCCCCATGAGAATGCGCAGTTCCTCGTCTTCTGTGGTGCTGTCATCCGTGGTGTTCACAAGTATGGTCCTTTGATGCGTGCGGTTATTGCAAATGCAAGCAACGACCACCGTCTTGGTGCCAACGAAGCGCCTCCTGCAATCATGTCTGTTTACCTCGGTACGCAGCTTGAGGAAGTATTCGAGCAAATTAAGACTGGCAGCGTTTCTGATTCTAAGAAGAAAGGTGTCATGGATCTTGGTGTTGCAGTTCTTCCTTCTTTAACTAAGGATGCCGGCGATCGCAACCGTACTTCTCCTTTTGCCTTCACTGGTAACCGCTTTGAGTTCCGTGCAGTTGGTTCTAGCCAATCTGTTGCAGGTCCTCTAATTGCCCTCAACACTATGTTGGCTGATTCTTTGACTTGGGTCGGCGACAAGCTTGAAGCTGAACTTGCAAAGGGTCTTGAGCTTAGCGATGCTATCCTCACTGTCCTTAAGGAAGTGATGGAACTCCACGGCGTCGTGATCTTCGGTGGCAATGGCTACTCTGAAGAATGGCACAAGATGGCTGTAGACGAGCGTGGTCTCAAGAACCTCCCCACTACTGCCGATGCCCTACCTTGGCTCAAGGATGAAGGTATTGAAGAGCTCTTCAAGAGCACTGGCGTTCTAACACCTATTGAGCTTGAAAGTCGCTTTGAGGTTTATGCTGAGCAGTACATCATGTCCATCAATGTCGAAGCAAAAGTTGTTTCTGATGTCGCGAAGACAATGATTTATCCTGCGGCTGTGAGCTACCTTTCTGAGCTTGCTGACACCAGCGCGAAGCTCAGCAGCATGGGTATTTCCCTTGACAAGTCTACTGCTGAAACTGTTGCTGGTTTGGCTAATGACCTTATCGCTTCCGCTAGTAAGCTTGAGGCGGCGATCGCCAAGGAAGACTTCGGTTCCACAGAAGAGCACATGCAGTACTGTGCAGGCACCATTCGTCCCATGATGGATGAAGTTCGCGGTTTCGCAGATTCCCTCGAAGGCATTGTTGCAGACAGCGTATGGCCCCTACCTACTTACCAAGAAATGCTCTTTATCAAATAATTGCTTCGATTTGATTGTTGGCTAGTTCTTCATTGAACATTGCTTAAATCAAATTAATTAGTGAATGAAATCTCTCCAAATATTGGGGAGATTTTTTTTATGGAGATCTTGACTCAGCCGCTCAAAACCGATTGCAAAATCAAGAGAGCCGTTTATAATCCATGAAAAACTCACGTTACAAAACTTCATGAACGCGAAAACAATTGTCTTCTGTGATTTCGACGGCACAATTACGACCACCGATACCTTTGGTGATGCCCTAGGAAAATTTGCACCTGAAATTTCTGTCGATATTCTGCCGAAGCTGTACCATCGCGAAATCACCTTGCGAGAAGGTGTGCGGACTATCCTAGAAGCCATTCCTTCCGAGCGATTTCCTGCCTTTGTCGATGAAGTGAATGATAAGCAAACACGACCAGGTTTTAGTGAGTTCCTACAATTTTTGACCGCAAATCAAGTGCCTTGCGTGGTTGTTTCCGGTGGTCTAGTGGCAATGGTCGAGCGAGTGCTATCTCGGATGGGTACAGACGGTCAACCCCACCGCGCCCATATCGAAACGGTTGCGGCTATGAACATTGATACCCATGACGAGTTTTTTACGATTGTTTCGCCCTTTGAAGGAGGAACAGAATTGGTCGAAAAAGTACAGGTCATGGCAAAGTACCAGTACGAAAAGGCGATCGCCATTGGTGACTCTCTCACTGACATTAATATGGCGCTGAAAGCAGATTTAGTATTTGCCCGCCGACACTTGCGCGATTACCTCGACCAAGAGGGCAAGACCAATTATGTTGCATGGGAAACCTTCGATGACATCCGTAATTATCTAGAAACAAACGGTTTTCCCGCTTAAACATCACGCCAGTTGTCTTTGGGATTGAGCGGCATGAAAGCTTAATTGGTCACATAATAGATTCTGGGAAATTTTCTGTGATCAGTTCTGATCAGTATCGATATGTCAACGGGATCTAAACGCTCAATCTATGCCGCAATGGCTGCCAATATGGCGATCGGAGTTGCCAAATTTATTGGTGCAGGCATTAGTGGTAGCTCCGCAATGTTATCTGAGGGCATTCACTCAGTCGTTGACTCAGTGAATGAAATTTTGCTGCTTTATGGTTTGCAACAAGGTGAAAAGGAGCCAGACGAAGAACATCCCCTTGGATACAGCGCCGAAATTTACTTTTGGTCTCTTGTTGTTGCCGTACTAATTTTTGCCTTGGGTGGTGGCATTTCCATCTATGAAGGCGTTGATGTTTTTCTCAATCCCGTTGAACCGAGTAGTAACGAACTTGTCACCTATTGCATTCTTGGTGTTGCCGCTATTTTTGAGGGAGCGGCCTTGTATGTATCAATTCGTGAGTTTAATAAAGGTCGTGAGCAAAGCGAGATTAAGTTTTGGCAGGCGCTACGTCGTAGTAAAGATCCCTCTACTTTTGTCGTAATTTTCGAAGATGCTGCTGCGTTACTTGGTCTAGCTGTTGCAGCATTGGGAGTCTTTTTGAGTCATCTAACTGGCCAAGTTTTCTATGATGGCCTCGCCTCAATTCTTGTCGGCGTTATCCTCACCGTTGTCGCCATTATTTTGGTGACAGAAACAAAGGGTCTATTGCTAGGCGAAAGTGCTTTTCCTGAGGTGCGAGAAAGTATTAAAAGCATTGTGACGGGTGATGAAGCCGTAACGACTATGGATGCGCCAATCACCTTACACCTTGGTCCCACAGATATTTTGCTAGCGCTCAATATTGAATTTAAAGATGATTTGTCGTCAGATCAGATTGAAGCTGCAATCCGCCGCATTGAATCAAAAATTCGTGATGATCATGCAGAGATTCAACGGATTTTTATCGAAGCCAGGTCTATTACTTTAGAGCTGAAAGAATAATACCTTTGTCTATTTTTTTGCACAAAAAATCCCCTACGGTTAGTGAGCAGGGGACTGGAATATTGTAGGTATCGTAATCAATTATTCTGCGTCTAAACCATCGCGCTCTTGTTTGCGTCTGCGGGCGATCGCCATGCCACTAGTGACTAACCATGCGAGACCCGCAGCAGGAGTCGGAACTTCTTGGAAATCAACATTAAAGTCAGCATGACCATTGATTTTCTCGCCATCTTCGTAGGCATGGAACCAAGTTGACATCCCAAAGTTTGCGTTTTTACCGTTAGCACCGAAACCAACTTGGACAGGGTACTTGCCATTAGTTGCATCTTGAATAGTGAGAACACGTCCGTCAATATTGCCACCAAATCCAGTAAGAGTAGAGGCTAGATTTTCGCTGAAGTCGTAAAAGTCCCAGGTAGAAGGATCAATGGGGCCACCATTGACTGAATAGGCCGAACTCTTAAGTTCTTTTTTGGGACCACCAGTACCTACTTCAGTGCGCTTAACAAAGTTGACATTTACATCCCAGTAATTAGGATTTGCATTACCGTTATTGACTTGCTTGCGATCAAAAACTGTACCAACAAGCTTCGCTGTGCCATCATCGTATTCTTCCCAAAACAGGTCACTAGCAGCAGTGGTGACATATTGTCTACCGAAGACTTTGCCTGTCATCACATGACCACTGCCATACTTTCCGTATTCGTCACCAAGCGCTGCGGACACAGAGTAACGATTCGTTAGCTCAAGTGCTTGGGCTGGTTTAGCTGCGGCAAAGCCACAAACAACAACACTGGCTGCTACTAGAGGAAGACCGATTTGTTTGACTGGATTGGTTGGAAAAAAAGACATAAGACACTCTAAAAATGGGGAATAAATGTTTAGCGATCGCCGTCAATTGCGAGGTCTAGTAGCTACCCAAAATGTCCCGAATCATCGGTTAAAAAACTTCTCGCTGACTTAGAAAAGATATTCGACTGCTATAACAATTTAGATATTAGAAGTCTTACGTATGTATTAGGAAAAGCTTCTGTAAAGTTTGAGGCTCTTTTGAATATTGTTTTGGTAAAGGTGTTTGTTACTTTTCTATATAAAAATATGAGTGATACTTTTATTTAAAGGCTGAATTCGCGCATTATCAATAGTTTTTACGTGATCCTTTGGACTTGAAGAAATATTTTTTAGGCAAAATAAATCCCGTATATTTGGCGGATGACACCTTTTTTAATAGGCACCTTTGCCAAAGAGTACAATTCTGACTGTTTCAATCAGAATATCGAGGTCAAGATTAAGAGACCAATTATCGATGTAGTAAAGATCAAGGCGAGCGGCATCGTTAAAATCGTCCAGATCTGAACGCCCAGAAATTTGCCACAGTCCACTAATACCCGGCACAACTTGGTGGCGAATATGATGCCAAGAGTCAAAGCGTTCTACATCACGAATAGGTAAGGGACGTGGCCCAACAAGGCTCATTTGACCGACTAAAACATTGATGAGCTGAGGTAATTCGTCGATGCTGGTACGCCGTAAAAAGTGTCCGGTCTTTGTAATGCGAGGGTCTCTTTTAATCTTGAAGAGTACGCCGTCTGCCATTTGGTTTTGGGTTTCGAGCTGGTGTTGGAGTTTGGGAGCATCTTTGACCATAGTGCGGAATTTCCACATGCGGAAAATTTTGCCATTTAAACCAACGCGTTTTTGACGGAAAAAGATTTCACCGGGAGAGTCGGCTTTGATGGCGATCGCCACACCGATAAATAGCGGCAATAAAATGATTAAGCCTACAGCTGCACCAAGAAAATCAAACCAGCGTTTCAGACGATAATCCCAACAAAGCAACAATGGTGTTTCGACGCGCAAGGTGGGGATGCCTGCAAAAATTTCGGGTAGGCCGCGACGATACAACATTTCCTTACTTGAAGGGAGCAGTCGAATCGCTATGCCGGTACTTCGTAGTTGCCAGTACAAGCTAGATGCCAGATCTGTGTCAGGTAAATCCTTGACTAATACTTCCATTGCGCCTGACTGTTGGATTTGGGCAATGGTTGCTGTGGTGTTAGCGGTAGAGGCGAGGGCAGCGCCAACAATTTTGTAGTGAGGCCTCTTCTTAACTAAAGCGGCTAATTCACTAAGTTTTCCGGCGGGTGCAATGACAAATACATGAACCGGTGGCTGATAGCGGACAAACTGCCGAATAATTAAAGTTAATCCTAAGCGTTGTCCCAAAACAAAGGTGATACTCAGAAGCCACGCTGATAAAAAGAGGGATCGCGGCGGATCGATCATTGGATTATAAAAGTAACTGCACAGTAAAAATAGGCAGTAAACGAGAGTGATAATCTTGGCGGCGCGGGTATAGTTTTGGGTTTCAGTGGGTAGGCGATAGAGGTGATTCGCAATGAAGAAACTTAAAGTAACGGTGAGAAATACCCAAAACAAACTCGGAATATCAAACCAAACCCACCACACCAAACCCGGCGGAATCGGCGAATAAAAACCATTAAGAAAATCAGCTAGTCGCCAGGCGATCGCCAGACCGAGGGTATCACTTCCTAGGAGAAGGAGCATCGATAGAAACCGTTGGCGACCCGGTTTGAAATGTTCAAAAGCTTGAACAGCGCGAAGATCTTGGGTTGGTGGGGCAAGTTGCTTAGGTTTTGGCATATGGGGAAACCACAAACAATCGACAAAATTCCCAAGGAAAATAGTGAGAATTAGTCGAGTTCGGCAAAATGATCATGAACGACTACACCGAACTTTGACAAACTGGACGATAAATAATGCCACAAAAGCTGCATTGTTAACGACATAGCGTTTCCATAAACGACGCGGTTCTTGTAGTAGGCGGAACAACCACTCTAGGCCGAGGCGCATCATCCAGCGGGGTGCTTGGGATACTGTACCAGCATGAAAATCAAAGGCGGCTCCTACTCCTAACAAGATTCCAGGGAGTTGATCCGTATATTTCGCCATCCAACGTTCCTGTTTTGGGCATCCTAGCCCCACAAAAATTAATTTTGCGCCGGATTGGCCGATGTCGTTGAGTGTGGTTTGTTCTTCTTCTGGTGTCAAAGGACGAAATGGTGGGGCGATAGCGCCGACGATGGCAAGGTTGGGAAATTTTGTTAGGAGATTTTGCCGTAATTTTTCGAGGGTGTCAGGGCGGCTGCCGTAAAAATAAACGGGTATGTTTTCTTGCTCGGCGATCGCACAACAATGCAGCATCAAATCAGGGCCATAAACTCGCGTCGCATTTTTGAACCCTAAAAGTTTTAATCCCCACACCAAAGGCATCCCATCTGGAGTCGTGATCAGGGCGTTGTTAATAATTTGTTGAAAATCAGTTTGCCAGTAGCCAGTCATCACCATGTGCACATTGGCGATCGCCACATAACCCCATTGTTGTTTCTGAATTGCTTCTAAAAGCCGCTCTCCGACGTCTGTATAGCTAGTGAGATGAACCCTCGTGTTGAGAATGTGACGGTGGGGAAGATCTACAAAAGTCATGGCGATCGCAGCAAAGTACAGTTCATTTTAAATCGCTCTTTTCGTGGGTGCTCCGGAATCCTCCTAAAATAAAATTGTCTCGACTTTTAAATCCATGCCACAACTGCAGGCTATTCTCTTCGAAATAAACGGCGTCTTTTTTAATGATTCTGCGATTCAGTTTGAGTTGCTAGATGAAATTCTGTTGTCGGAAAACCTGCGCCCCACAGATATGATTTTCCAAAATCAAAGTATCGGTAAGAGCGATCGCCGCTGCCTGAAAGAAAGCCTTGCTATGCGGGGACGGATCGTTAGTAATGAATATCTCGACGAACTCATTGCCAAAAAATCCCAAGCCTATCAACAAAAATTAGCGGAATTTGATAGCTTTCCCGTTGCACCTGATGTATTGCCGTTCATTACTTCTCTCAAGCTAAAAAACTTACTGTTGGGCGTTGTGACAGGCTATAGTCGCGCCGATACGGATTTTATTTTGGGTCAGTTGGAATTGCAGGATGCTTTTGATGTCGTCATTACTGCCGACGATACGCCAAATTTTAAACCGAGTGGTGATGGTTATCGACTCGCACTAGAGACATTACAAACCCAATACCCCGAACGCAATATTACTGCGGCAAATTGTTTGGCGATCGAGGATAATTTCCACGGTATCCAAGCGGCAAAATCTGCACAAATTCCCGTCGTCGGTGTTGCCCGCACCTATCCCTTTCACATGATGCAGCGCTGTAGTAACTGGTGTGTCGACTACCTCACAGAGCTAGAGCTAGAGCGCATTGACCCCAGTCTCGCGCCACCAGAGGAAGTGCTACAATAGCGATTCATTTTCGGGGAATTAGCTCAGTTGGTAGAGTGCTGCGATCGCACCGCAGAGGTCAGGGGTTCGAATCCCCTATTCTCCATTTTTATGAGTTTCTATTCAACTTCAGTATGTTGTTTTATGGCGTTGCTAATCCAATGTATGATTTCGCCCCCCTAG
>CAZXBK010000182.1:0-8064 GCA_964638765.1 uncultured Synechococcus sp.
TATTAGATAATCGACTTCTATCAAATTCTTCTGAGCTGAATTTGCCACAAGGATGAAAGTTTATTTCAGATAATTGGTGATTCTTTGTAAGATCTTCTTGATGATATTCTGTTTGAGCTTTGGAATGAAGCTGAAAAAGTAAAATCATCACATTTAGCCCTGTGAAAATATCTACCTGTTTTAAACCTGTTGCTACCCCATGATCTCGTAGATCTAACATTTTCTTTTGGGGCAGATTTTCATTAGGACGTTGATCAAGAAACTCACTATCACACCAACGTAAATAAAATTCATGGAGGCGGTTAAACAATGGGATTTTTTCAATCTTACTTTCTGTCAGTAGTTCAAATAGGTATTCCACAATCTCGACACTGAGACCGCCATAACCCAGCAGGTCATAAATTTGACTATTTACAGCTCCTTCACTCATTCGAAATCGCTTTCGGCGATCCTGCTCTGTCCAAGACTCAAACGCATTGATTAGCCGCTCTGCAAACAGATATTCCCCGAAGCTCTTGTGGGCAAACTCTATCGACCCACGCTTATCACCTTCCCCCGGACTAAGGTAGAAAGTTGTAAGCAAATTATTGAGTGCCTTATCTTCCGATTGCCCTGTTACTTCTTGTGCTTCCCTGAGAAATTTTGCAACTGGGTTTTCAGAGTCCCGAAATCGATCTTTAAGCATGGCAAGCTGTGCTGTTTCATTGCCTGACTGCACGACACAAAGCGCTGTTTCCTGAAGGACTTCCCGCAAATCATCTAAATCTCCCAGCCCCGATAATCGAAAATTTTCATTTTGACGCTGCTTTTCCAAGACCCATTTAACAGACTCTCGATAAATGCGAATCTTAGCCAGTACTCGCTCCTTTGTCTCCTCAAACATTTCACCAGTGAGATTGCCTTGTCTATGTAATCGCCCCAACAGATAAATTAACAATGGCTCTCTAGCCAAATTATTAGTAATATCTTCCGGACAAGCTTTTAGAAAAGCTTGAAACTTATCCACTTCTTCTGTTTTAAATAGCACTCGCCAATTAGCTAACCACTGTTGCTGTTGTTCGTCTGACATAGGTTCTAAGCGCACTCGGTTTAGACGATCTTTTTGCTGGCTAATTAACCGTTCAGTATCTTGTAGAGCCAAAGATCTTCCGGTGACAATAAGCTGATGTTGGCTTACTTTTTGAAAGTCAGCTACTTGATTTAAAAACTCTTTCAAACCATCAGTATTTCGGTTCTGTAGTAATAGTTCATCAAAGCCATCCAAAATAATCAGAAAGCGCGTGCTGGGATTAGATAGCCAACCAGAGTTATTACACGCAAAATTTTGTTGTTCTAGTTCTGGACATTTTGTGAGAGTGTCAGTCAAATTACTTTCTAGATAATGGATATCCCGCAATCGAATCAATAGAGGAGTGTATGCAAATTCCAGTTCTCGTCGCACCAAATCTGCAAACATTCGACAGAAAACCGATTTCCCGCGTCCAGCCTCTCCCTCCACAAACATCACTTTACGTGGTTCATCTGGATTTTCGAGTAAGTTCAATGCCCAATCATGAATATTGACTGATTCAGCTTCTTTATTCTTGGAACCATCCTGATGTAGAGGTTTAACTGTTAATGGCACATAGATATCCCGAAACCGAATCAACGGATTACTCTCATCAAATACCTGAGCATCCGGCAGCGGCTTAATCTTTTTCTCTAGATAGTTGGCAATGCTGTCAAAACGTTCTTGGGTTTCTCTGCCACCGAGCTTGTACACTTCCGCCAATGCCGCAACACTATCTCCCGCTTCGGCGATCGCCTCATAGAGAAAACGACTCGTTCCCCACTTCACTTGTTCTGCCAGCCGCCGACATCGAGATATTTCTAAACCCGCTTGCTGCAATTGCGCCGTCAAAATCTCACTGAATTTTTTCGCCAGCTCCGACTCCGGAAACCGATTAGCGATCGCCTGAGCCTCTGACCGACTAATCTCTTTTGCCTCTAAATATTCCTGCTGCTGTTTCGTGAGTGCTTTCAGCGAAACCTGTTCTAATTTTGTTTGAATCCCTGCATCCGTAATTCTTTGCAGTACCGCCTCCAGACTTTGCAAATAAGCCAATTGCGCCACTACTGCCGTTGACTCTGCCAGATCAAGTTTCTTTTTCGATAGTTCCAGATAGATCCGCAGTAGCCCAATCCCTACCGACACAAACGGCAACCCCGATATCACTAACTGAGCTTCCGGCTTATTGAGAGCTTTCAAACATGGCTCAACATCATTTAGATAGGGTTTGAGCTGCTCAATATCAGGCGCATGTTCTTTCCATGCCTCAGCAAAACCATTCGTCGCGGCGATCGCCTCAATCGCTTTTTCTACTCCTTCACCCCAAGGAATTTCCCGCACATCAGTATTGAGAAACCGCCAAAAGCCCGCCAAAGCACTCATACATTTCCGCTGCGTACACTAACGCCTTTTATTCTAGCCAGCCAGAAAAATCTCAAACAAAAATCCTCCAGTGTCTGCATCACTACACAGAAAAAAGTCCCCCTTAATAAGGGGGATTTAGGGGGATCTAAATTTTTGAAGCTAACAGCAATAGGTCTGTTGAAAGTTCGAGCGGCGATCGCCTAACCTGTCCTTCCTTGGGGAAGGTGGCCTTAGGTGGTCAAGGGTTTCAGCAAGTTACGCAACCTATCAGGACTTCAATTTCCAGCCCTTAATGTCCTTTTGGCGACCCCGCGCAACCGCAAGAGAATCCGACTCCACATCTCTCGTAATCGTCGAACCCGCCGCAATTGTGACATCCTCACCAATATTGATCGGCGCAACCAGAACACTATTTGCTCCTGTTTTACTGCGATCGCCAATCACTGTTTTATGCTTATTCACGCCATCATAATTTGCGGTAATTGTACCTGCACCAACATTCACTTTTTTGCCGAGTTCTGCGTCGCCAATGTATGAAAGATGCGCCATATTGCTGCCCTCGCCAATTTTTGATTTTTTGATTTCAACAAAATTACCAATGCGGCAACCCTTACCCACAACTGCTTTACCACGCAGATGAGCAAAGGGGCCAACGCGAGTATTTTCGCCCACCTCACTATCAATGACGTAGCTAGATTGAATCTTGCAATTTGCGGCGATTTCACTGTTTTCGATATAGCTACTGGGGCCGATATGGCAACCCGCTTTAACTATGCTGGTTCCGCGCAGATGACAGTTCGGTTCGATGATGGTATCCGGTTCTAGTTGTACTGTGTCGTCGATGGTGATGGTTTCCGGTTGGAGCATCATCACCCCGGCTTTCATCCATTTCGTTTTGATGCGGTCTTGCAAAATCGAATAGGCATTGGACAGTTGGAAACGATCATTAATACCGCTAATTTCCTGAGCATCCGCCACATCCATCGCCATCACCTTGTCGCAGTGGAGGACAACATCGGTGAGGTAATATTCCTGCTGATCATTATTTGTCGTCAGTTGCGGTAATGCTTTCGCGAGGGTTTCCCATTTAAAGCAATACACGCCAGCGTTAATACGATTATTTTGGCGCTGCTCTTCTGTACAATCGCGGTGCTCAATAATCTGGCTAACAATTAAATTTTCATCACAGAAAATCCGGCCATAGCCTGTCGGGTCAGGCAGTTGCGCCGTTAAAATTGTTGCGTCGTTTTGATTGTCCTGATGGACTTTCACAAATTCGGCGATCGTCTCGGGGCGTAGCAAAGGTACATCGCCATTGAGCACCAGCACATCCCCTGAAAAATCCTTAAACGGCTCCAGTAACTGTTGCACTGCGTGACCAGTACCGAGTTGTTCTTTTTGTTCGACAAATTCTAATTCGGAACGATGGCCAAGGGCTGTTTTTACCTCATCGGCGCGATAACCCACAATGGCGCAAACTCTCTCCGGAGCAATAAGATCGCAACTCTCAATCACCCGCTCCACCAGCGATCGCCCACCGAGGAGATGAAGAACCTTCGGCAAATCCGATTTCATCCGAGTGCCTTTGCCTGCCGCGAGAATTGCTACCGCTACCATCGTTAAAAAATTTCTTTAGGGAGATATCAGTGTGGAGTATATCGCACTGTCTGTCGCTTCCCACAAGAGGACCCAGAAAGGTTTCACACAACTGGGCGATCGCCTACCTGAGTCTCTAGCAACAAATCCTATGACTTATAAACCAGCGGGATTTTTATCGATATTTTTCTCTAACGCTTCAATGTACTCCGCAATATTGTGATCGCGGAATGCTCCTCCCTCAGCCCGTTCTGTGACAAATTGCTTTATACCATCGACTCGATCTGTAAACTGAAACCAAGCCCCTACATCCGATGTGAGATTTTGATCATTGTCGATGTAGAGAAATGTGCCGACATGGGTATAGCCCGCTAAACGTTGGGGAACGCGGGAGACGACATCATTATTATTTTGAAAACGGAAGTATCTTTGTTTTGCCTCTGCATTAAAGTGACGCTGTAAATCACGTTTGCATGTACGCGGTTGTCCGTAGGTATAGGTGCCATAGAAAGGTACATCGTTGTAAGCGAAATTAAACGAACACATCGAGGCTAAAGCGCCGCCAAGACTGTGGCCTGTAATCCAAAAGGGTTTTTTCTTGTAGTCATCGCGGGCGAGAACTTCCTGCATCGTAAATTCATCATCGGGGCCTTTATTTGACCAAATATCAAGAAAGGCGCGGTAAAAGCCGCCGTGGGCTCTTCCTAAAGGTGCGGCTCCTCTATCTGAGGGAAAATCGACTGCCCAAACTCCCAAATTGTCGGCCCAATCTGCCTTTTCGTCGGTGCCTCGGAAGGCAATAATCACAAAGCCCGGTGACCCGAACAGTCCGCCCCCATCATGTTTGGCCACAAAGGCTTGGCTACTTTTGTTGTTGAAAGTGATGACTTCACTGAAACCAACGTCCCATGCTTTAAGTTCGCGCAAAATAACATTGCCATCTGGGGAAGCATCATCCGTCGCTTTACGGGTATAGGCAAGGCTTGAGGCACGGGCTAGCCAGTAGGCGTTATGAGGTTTGTAGAAAGTTGTATAGGGTTCAAACTTAAATTCGGGAGGCATGGTTTTAACGACGGAAAGAGTATTCTCCCTTAATCCTAGAGTGGGATTTTCACTGAAAAAATAACGTTTTCTAAATGACTAATAAGCTTCTTTGCTGGCATTATTGTTAAGTTTTCACTTTGAACCCCAAGGCGATCGCCCATGTTTTCCAGCTCTCCTCAGCCCTACACCACGATGATGATTATCCCGACGGGGATTGGTGCAAAAATCGGGGGTTATGCGGGAGATGGTTTACCGACGGCACGTCTGGTTGCTCAGGTCTGCGATCGCCTGATTACCCATCCCAATGTGCTGAATGGTGCGCAACTGTTTTGGAATATGCCTAATGCCCTCTATGTAGAAGGCTATGGCTTAGATCAGTTTGCGGCGGGAAATTGGGGTTTAAAACCAGTGCGTCAAAATCGAGTGGGGATGATCCTTGATCAAGGCATTGAAGAAGAATTACGCATGCGCCATATCCAAGCAGCCGATGCCTGTCGCGCCACCTTAGGTTTATCCGTTACCGACTACGTCGTGACCGATGCTCCTCTCAATGTCACCCTGAAGCTTTCCGATATGGGTGCAAGCTGGGGCACGATTGAAAATGTAGGGAGTTTATTGCGTGCAGCGGAGAAATTAATCTCTGAAGCAAAAGTCGAGGCGATCGCCGTCGTTGCGAGATTTCCCGATGACGAAGATAGCGAGATGTTAGCCCAGTATCGCCAAGGTTCTGGTGTGGATGCCCTTGCCGGAGCCGAAGCAGTCATTTCCCATCTCCTCGTTAAAAAATTCCAGATTCCCTGCGCCCATGCCCCAGCCCTTGAACCGATCCCCATTGAGCCAGACCTATCCCCAAAAGCTGCGGCAGAAGAACTCGGCTACACTTTTTTGCCCTGTGTCTTAGCGGGTTTAAGCAGTGCCCCCCAGTTCATTGTCAAGAAAGATCCCCAAACATTAAGTAATCAACATATCTGGGCAGACCAAGTCGATAGCCTTGTGATCCCCGCGAGTGCCTGTGGTGGGAGTGCGGTGCTCAGTCTCAGCCAGACGCAAACCTTAATCATTGCTGTAAACGAAAATGACACAGCATTAAGCATTTTTCCGGAAACCGTCGGGATTTCAGCTTGTCGAGTAGACTCATACCTAGAAGCAATTGGCATTCTTGTTGCCCATCGCGCCGGACTTGATTTTCGTAGCCTGAGTACGACTGTTCCGTCGCTTAAAGAAATTTAGGTATTTTTCCTGTGAATCAGTCCAATCAGCCTCAACTTGAGCCTTTGTCCCGTCAGCAAGTTCTATTGTTAATGGGCATTACAGCGCTATTTTTGTTTATCGTCGGTAATCTCTGGCGCATGATCGGCAATGTGGCTTTGTTGCCTTGGGAAATTACGCCGACTGCTTGTCTTCAGGGTGGGGCGATCGCCGTAGGGATTATTGCGACTAGTAGTGTGTTGTATGCGGTGTGGGAAGACTATCGCCAAAGCGTGAACACCTATCTTGAATTTGTCCTCAAACCCTTAGCGTTACCCGATGTAATGTGGCTTGGTTTGTTACCCGGTCTAAGTGAAGAGTTTTTATTTCGCGGCATCATGCTGCCCGGTTTAGGACTAGGTTGGATTGCCCTAATTTTTTCGAGTGCTTTATTCGGTGTATTGCACATTAGTGGCGCACAACAATGGTCTTATGCTGTTTGGGCGACGATCATCGGTTTTGTGCTGGGATTTAGTGCGATCGCCACCGGAAATCTTTTTGTACCAGTTATTGCCCATATCATTACAAATTTAACTTCCAGCCTTATTTGGAAAATTCGCAATCCCATCACTACCACCCAAGAATAAATATTTGTCAGCCTTAGAACTGCAATGGCAATTCCCGATTATCAAACTCTAATGCTGCCTGTACTCAAGTATGCAGAGGACGGAAACGAGCATTCCCTTAGGGAAACAATCGAAGCGCTTTCACAACAATTTCAACTCACGAAAGAAGAGAAAAAAGAACTTTTACCAAGCGGGAAACAATCCGTTTTTGATAATCGTGTCGGTTGGGCAAGGACTTATTTAAAAAAATCTGGTTTACTCACATACACACGTCGAGGTCACTTTCAAATTACAGATTTAGGAAAATCAGTTTTAGCTCAGCAGCCTTCGGTAATCAATAACAAATTTCTCCGACAATTTCCCTCATTTTTAGAGTTTACATCAGGCTCTGAAACTACATCTCAGTCACTTGAAGCACCCGAAGAAGCCGATACTGTTCATACTCCAGAAGAAATTTTGGAAGAAGGTTTTCAGCAGATACAACAGGAATTAGCCACAGACATCCTTGATCGAGTTAAAAGCTGCTCGCCAGAATTTTTTGAAAATTTAGTCGTCGATTTATTGTTAGCAATGGGTTACGGCGGCTCTAGACAGGAAGCAGGTCAGGTGGTTGGCAAATCTGGTGATGGTGGCATTGACGGCATTATTAAAGAAGATCGCCTAGGACTTGATGTCATTTACATCCAAGCGAAACGTTGGGAAGGTAATGTTGGCAGACCTGAAATTCAAAAATTTGTTGGCGCACTACAGGGAAAACGAGCCAGAAAAGGTATTTTTATCACCACGTCCAATTTCACCAGAGAAGCGATTGACTATTCCCAAATGATTGACTCCAAAATTATTCTTATCAACGGCAAAATGCTAGCGCAATTAATGATCGACAGTGACGTAGGTTTATATACGGCAGAAGTCTATAAAATCAAGAAAATCGATAGTGATTATTTCTTGGAATAGGACGGCGGCGATCTTTATTTTCTCTAGATTTCTTACTGTTTTCTCTTAGCAAACAACTATTGAGGATATGCTCTTATAAATTATTGAGGATATGCTCTTATAAATTTATGTATAAAATCCAAAAAACTCCCAAAGTTACCTTTGGAAGTTTCATTTGAAGGGGTATATTTTTAATTGTTTTTATTGAGTCGGAGCGGCGGGATTTGAACCCACGACCCCTACTACCCCAAAGTAGTGCGCTAC
>CAZXBK010000183.1:0-8055 GCA_964638765.1 uncultured Synechococcus sp.
TCCTCAATTTGATCTCTTCAACTACAGCGCTCCTTTTAGGAAAGTTCCTCAGTTTGTGACGCTCTTTGCGGCTTATGAGCAGCCGCTACCTGATCAACATGTATACGGTTCTGGGAACGATCCGTTGGAAATCCAGTTTGGAGCAATCTTCCCGAAAGAAACTCGTAATCCCAGCAGCAGTCCTGCGCCCTTCAGCAAAGATACCCGTCGTATCCTGATTCACCGTGGTCCCGGCATCAATAACCAGCTCAGTAATCCCAAAGCAAGACCAACTCAACCCGGAACTCTCGGTGCGAAGGTTTTCCGCTTGAATAACGAGTTGCCTGTATCCGGTAGTGGCAACCCCAGTGTTAGCTACTCTGAAAGTGAAACTCAGAAAGTTATCGAAGCGGCTTACCGCCAAGTCTTTGGCCGTATGGTCTATGAAGGTCAACGCCAAAAGGTTGCGGAAATCAAGCTAGAAAATGGTGACATCACTTTGCGCGAATTTATTCGCATGTTGGCGAAGTCGGATGTCTTCCGTAAAACCTACTGGACGTCTCTCTACGTTTGTAAGGCGGTTGAATATGTTCACCGTCGTCTCCTCGGTCGTCCCACCTACGGTCGTAAGGAAATCAATAGCTACTTTGATCTCTGTGCCAAGAAGGGTTTCTACGCTTTGATTGATGCAATTATCGACAGCAAAGAATACGAAGAGGCATTTGGTGAAGACACTGTTCCCTATGAGCGTTACCTAACACCCGGCGGCTACTCCCTCCGTCAGACTCGTCCTGGCGCAATCCGTGAAGACATCGGCGCTAATGTTCAGGGTGAGAAGACGCCTCGCTTTATTGAGCTTGGTACTTCTAGCACTAGCAATCTCCCAGTTACTGATGTCGGCGATCGCCTCAAGCAGGGTGTTACTGTACAGCGCGAGCAGGTTAAGACCTTTAAGTTGCGCGATACCTTCAATAAGGTTGAACTTAAGGCCACCATTGCTGCTGCTTATCGCCAAATCTTCGAGCGTGACATTGATCCGTACATCGTTGAAGCGCAGTTCACTGGTCTAGAAAGTCGTCTGGGCAACCGTGAGATCAATATGAAGGAATTCATTGAAGGTCTAGGTTGTTCTGAGCTTTACCAGAAGGAATTCTACACACCTTATCCCAACACTAAGGTGATTGAGATGGGTACGAAGCATTTCCTCGGTCGTGCTCCCCAGAACCAAAAGGAGATTCAGAAGTACAACCAAATCCTTGCAGCTGAAGGTTTGAAAGCCTTTATCGGTGCAATGGTTAATAGTGCTGAGTACGCAGAAAACTTCGGTGAGGATGTTGTGCCTTTCCGCCGTTTCCCCACTCTGCCTGCGGCAAACTTCCCCAATACAGAAAAGCTTTACAACACATTGACAAAGCAAAATACAGATGTTGTTGTGCCTAGCTTTGAGCCTGCGGTTAAGCGCTAGAAATCTTTAGCGGGAACGCTGCAAACGACTAATTAGACTATTAAAAAAACCTCTCAGATTAGCTCTGGGAGGTTTTGTTTTGCGATGAAGATGAATATCGACTCAATTTAATCGCTCTTAATGGGGCGTAGATATGGGATGTGGTGTGAGCCTACTTGCGGAAGAATCGATCATTTAGAAATATTCAGCACGTAGGGGTCGCGAACAGAAGAGCTTTCAAAATTACCGACGAAGATTTGGTAGTTTCCGGCTTGGCTCCATACACCGCCAATTTCAGCGGGGATACCGGGAGCGGCGATCGCACAGAAGGGATTTGCTCCGGGGTCATTCGCGTTTTTGATCATTAAAGTATAGGGAGTATTTGTCTGTCCATTAGGGCTACTGACTTTGATTTTCATGGACACCATACTATTGGAGTTGACAGAGAAAGTATGGTTGGGGCTACCGCTAATCCAGCCACAGCCGCCACTATCTTTGCCTCCCCCAGCAGTGCCGCTAATTTGACCGACGACTGGTTGACCATTGGCTAAAACGCTAATTCCAGAGCTAGTGGACGTGATCGTAAAGGCACTTTGGGCGATCGCCGGTGCTGCGGCAAATAAAAATGCTCCACAGGCTGCCGCAGCGAAGGTAAATTTAGAAGAGAATTTGGTCATGATGTTGCTAAGCCCAAAAGCTTACTGAGTGAGGAGGGTATAGTCCAAGGAGATGTTTCTCCTAGTCATCTAGATGATGGCTCCCTATAAAAAGTTCCCGATGGACAATTAGTAGAGAGGGGATAATTTCAGCGTAACTTTTCTCGCTGGGAGAAACATCCCTTGTTTATGCTTATTTACTCGGTTATATCGCTTTCTTATATACATTTGCAGTGACCTTGTGTCAGTTAAAAAACTGTTGTGCCAAGAAGAAATTGGTCTTACCAAGGATTGCCCACCAAACTAAAACTACTCCACACATAGGGATGGGTGAGATCTGTTGCCCGTAGTCGCGCCATCGCATCTGGCAGGGGAATCGTACCTTCGGGAGTAATGAGATTTGTTCCTTCCCGTCGAACTTCGCCATTAAGTAAGGCTAACTGGGCTTGTCGGAGGGCTTCCGCTTTAATCGGCGCAGACTGCAATTCTTGATAGAACTGGGTCATCAATCCTAAGGTGCCTTCATCGCTGACATACCACAGGCTGCCAATGGCCGACTTTGCACCAGAGGCGATCGCCAGACCAGAAAAACCTAGTTCAGCATTGGGGTCACCAAAGGCAGTACGACAAGCTGATAAAACAAGCAACTCGATGGGGGGGTTATTCAGTTGTAGTTTTGGTAAGTCGGCTAATGAAACCCGTTGATCCCAAAACTGAATATAAGAACTCTCTAGGGAACCCGGCAAAAATTCACCATGGGTCGCTAAATGTACAATGCCGTATTCTTGGCGATCGCGAGCTGCTAGCAAACGGTCTACCGTAAATTGATTCTCAAGATAAACGTCCCCTTCCCACAGGCGATCGGCGATTACCGATAACTCCACCGGTACCGCAGGTAAATCATTCTGCTGCTGAAATTCTGAAGCTCCCATCGCCAAAACCTGACTGTCTCGCAAATCAAGATAATCCGTTTGAGTTAAGGCAAAGCTCGGCATCATACCCACACTATATTTTTCGATAACAAATTCTTGGCCATCATGGAGCGCCGCCACCGGTAAAGTACGCAGCCCTCGATCCATAACAAACGTTAAATTATCGATTTGAGAGGCGTTTAGTTCAGCTTCAAGGGGTTTAATGAGCAAATCATAAAAATACTGCGCCGAACGTAGATAGGTATTACCAAGATTGGGAGAGGTAATACTGCGGTGGAACGAGCTGGCAGCACGAATAATTGCTTGGCGATTACTCCCCACGAGACGACGACGCACCACTTTGCCGCTCGCCGTTAGCATCACTAACTCTAATTCATCATCGGCACGGGCTTCTCGATCCACATCTAGATAATTTTGGCGGGCATTTTCATCAAATTGCCACAGGATATTTTGATCTTTGCCAATGGTTTGTTTAGTCGATTGCTTTGTGCCTGCATCTTGCCCTTCTTTTTCCCGAAATGCCACATAGATAATTGCAGGCTCGATATCAAGTAACGATTGAATTGTCGCCAGCTGTGATTGCACTGTATCGAAATTTGTGTCCGGCTTTTCTGATAATCCAAAGTGATCGCCATAGTCATCAAAGAAGTCATCTTCTAAGGCAATTAATTCTTCGTCGTAATCACCCCAGCCGTCGTCTTCGTATTCATAGTCAAAATCACCGCCAAAAAAGTCGTCATCTTCATCAAAGTCTTCGTCGTCTTCGTCAAATTCATCATCACCGAAGTTATCATCACCAAAATCATCGTCAAACTCGTCATCTCCGAACTCGTCATCTCCAAATTCGTCGTCGCCAAACTCATCATCAAACTCGCCGCCGAATTCATCATCCCCAAATTCCCCTCCAAATTCTTCGTCACCAAATTCACCGTCAAAATCTGATTCGTCAAAATCAAATCCACCTTCTAAGGTGACATTACTGCCTTGGAACACAGTACCCATACCGTTACTATCAGCATCGGCGATTAAGTTAATGCTCATAGTGGAGTTATCAAATGCGCCAATTTGAGTTGTTCCTTCAAGTCGGATGTCGTTCTCTGCGACGAGCGTTAGCGTTGAATCTTGATTTCTGCTGGTAATATCGGCTCTGACAATGATGTCATTGTCGGCTCTGAGTTCGAGGGCATTACCACTAGACCAAGTAATGGGAGACACAACAGTAATATTGCCGAGAGCCATATTTCCTGTTGATGCGGTTGTTACCACAACATCACCCATGGTCAGTTGATTTTGTAGAGTCATGACGCTGAGATTCGAGGGGCTGTTACCCATGTCACCAAAGGCTCCAGCAACAAAATTCATCCCCTGACTTGTTGGATTATTGGAAATGGTGATGTCTGTGGGGTCTAGAAGTAATAGTCCGTCTTGACCTCGCGGCGATCGCAGATCAACGAGTCCTTGAAAATCGAGATATTGTTTACCACTGACTTCAACAAAGCCGCCATCACCGCCAAATTGTCCGCCCGTCGCATTAATATTGCCGTAGAAAAATGTAGATTGATCTGACCAGATAATGACTTTGCCGCCATCTCCAGAGGCGATCGCCGCAGCTGAAATCTCAGAGTTTTGATCGACAAACACATTATCAGCATTAGTAAATAAGCCTTGACCCTGAAGATCGCCGCCAATATAGATAGCACCGCCACCATTCATACCGGACGCATCGAGATTAGAGCTAGTCAGAATAATCTGTTTACCGAGTAATGTTGCTACACCACCCAGATTGCCGCTGACATCCAAGTCCCCACTGAAAAATAAATCCCCGGAATTCGTAGAAATGGCTGTATTTGTAGCGCTCAGTTCCACGACACCATTATTGACAGTCACGCCTGTTTCTAAATCGTGTCCTGTCAGTAACCGGGGAATATCAACGAACGTTGTCGGTGCACCGTTGTTAAATTCGAGATTAAGTAGTTGGCCCGCTTGGGACAGTCGCAAAGAATTTGTGCCCGGCACAGCAGTTAGGTTAATGGTTCCGGCATCTGCTGTTAATGAACCAGTGTTGATAATTTGTGAGGCGAAAAAATTCAGCGATCGCCCAGAACCTACTGCTAAATCTGCACCATTAATAATGCCGCCAGTACCGTCAAAGAAAAATTGATTCGGCGAGCCGACAAGCTCGGCATAATTCGTAGAGTCGGACCAAGTTGCATCACCAAAACCCACCCCTATAGCTGTGGTTGCCGTAAAGTCCGCAGGCAGATTTAGCTGAGCATTTTCGCCAAAAACGATGCCGCTGGGATTAATCAAGTACAAATTGGCATTACTACCACTAACGCTGAGTAAACCGTCGATTAATGAGGGATTACCACCACTAACCCGCGACAAAATATTTTGAATGGCAGGCGTACTTAGAAAGGTTGCACTTTGATTTGTGCCGACATTGAAATCTTGAAAATCGTGAAATAAATTATTGCCATCCCCTGAGACACTTCCGCCAGAAATATTCCAGTTTTGACCATTCATGGTGACAGTCGTATTTGTTGTATTTGCAGCGGGTGTAATCTGAGCAACGACGGGCATCGCAAAGCAGCAAAAACTCAAACCAACGGTGGAAAAAACTAAGCGAAAATAAGACACGGAAAACTCCTAAGTTGTCTGAGATCAATGATTAGGCAGCTTGCATTGATGGGGAAAAGGAATAACGGCAAAACTCAGTCATCCCATAAAATAGGTTTATCGAGGCTTGTCCTAGGCACAGTAATCGAGGGTTTTTCAAACCTCCCGCGCCGTCCTATGATTATGATATTTAAGCCGACCTCAAACGGAATCCCCGCTTTAATCTTTGCAATAACTTCGGTTTGAGAAAATGTTAGTTAGCGAGCAGATCCTCCATGAGTTTAGTCTACGTTTTACTGTTTAATGCCCGTACCGAAAACGAAGGTATTCACACGCTTCAAGAAGGCGATCGCAATAAGGTCTTGATGTTTGAAGATGAAGACGACGCGACCCGCTTTGCTCTAATGCTTGAGGCTCAAGATTTTCCCCCTGTCACAGTGGAGGGCATGGAAGATCGAGACATTATCGAATTCTGTGATAGCGCCGATTATGGCTATGAGCTAGTTGCACCGGGACAACTAGCAGTGCCGCCAGAAAATAATGTGGACGAAACGGACTGGAACGAATCGGGTAAATATGAAGAGAAGGCAGCTCAACCAGAATCTGAAGACAAAGACGAAGACAGTGACATGTCTAATACGGAGCTAGACCGGATTCGTCAGCAGCTAGAGGGTTTGCTATAAAACCAGTTCAAATTATTTGGCAATCGAGCAGAGTTTAGGCTAATTCTGGTTGGGCGGTGAGGCTAGCGGAAATATAGTCGGCGGTAGCTTCTACAAGGGCGATCGCATTTTCATAGAACATCCGCGTTGGCCCAATTACTCCAACACTACCAACAGGAACTTCTTCCTTGTAGTAGTTAGCGGAAACCATTGCGCAGGTTTTCATCGGTTCGAGAGGATTTTCTACACCAATGTGAATGAGGGTTGTGCGCTCATCACCATCACGATTAAACATGACTGGGACAAGTTGCTCTTGCCGTGCTTCGATGAGATGCAGAAGGGTTTGTAATTGCTTGAGCTGGGAAAACTCTGGCTGGCGCAACACTTCTGAAATACCATGCACCAAAATCGGTGCTGAAACATTGCTTTGATTAACCTTTGCGACAGTCTGCCGAATGGTTTGCAGTAGCTCGGCGCAGTGGCGAAAATCTTCGTCAAGGGCTTCTAAGTCTAATTGGGAAATTTCTGCCAGCGATCGCCCCTGTAGATGATGGTTAAGGAAATTCGCTAGGAGCATTAACTCTTCAGGATCATGCTCCAATTCCAACGCAACAGATTGGGGTTGAAACGTGTCGGTCACCACGATCATGATGATTTTAGTTTCAGTCAGAGCCAGCAGCTGTATGTGGCGCAGCTTCGCGTGATGCTGCTGGGGAATCGTAATCAAAGCGATATAGCCGCTCAAAGTCGCCAAAATTTGATTTGCTTGTTTCAGTGTCGCCTCTAATCCCCATAACTGTTCATCAGAATGTTGATGGAGAGTTTGATGAACCCTTTGGCGAGTTTGATGGTTGGGCGTTAACAGCTCGTCGACATAGAAGCGATAGCCAGAATCTGAAGGTATTCGCCCCGCCGATACATGGGGTTGATATAAAAAACCTGCCTTTTCCAACTTGCCCATAACATTCCGAATCGTGGCGGAACTGACCTGAAAGTCGTATTCTTTCACCAAGGTTTTTGAACCTACAGGTTCGGCGGTAGAAATGTAGTGATTAACCGTTGCCCGAAAAATATTTTGGTGTCTTGGATTCAGAATATTTTGAGCAGCCATAGGATTAAAAAAAGACAGATTAAGCTCGTAAACTATGCGGCAAATATTAAAGAAATATTAATTTTATTTGTCACAAAAACTATAAAAAAGATTGCTTTATTTTAAGAAATAAACTCAATCTGTGGCAGTTAGTATAGCCGATTTTTTCTTTTTGACTAGTAGCGAGGTACGCTGCGATCAACGCGTAGGGAATAGGCATCGATGCCACCCATAATGTTTATGACATTGGTAAAGCCGTTTTGTTGTAACCACTGACACATCTGCGCAGAACGTACACCATGGTGACAAAGGACATAGGTTTCTGCCGCTGGATCAAAGTCTTGGGTGATAGTCGGTGACCACTCTTCAAATTTGCTTAGGGATAGTGTTGTAAAACCTTCAAGGGCGGCGATCGCCACTTCTGGGGGTTCACGTACATCGATTAGTTGCAGATCCTGTTCTAGCTCTTTGGCGATCGCCACTTTTTCGGCAAAGGCTTGTACAGAAATTTCTGAGATTGTTGTTGTCATAATTTTCTTTTATGAGTGTGGTGGTGATAGCGCGTGAATGTAATGGGAGCTGTACAAAAGGCCGCAAAATTTCATTAATAATTTAGAAAATTTGAGAGTTTCAAGCAAGTAACGTTGTAGCAAAATAGAGTGAGTAGTCCTTT
>CAZXBK010000184.1:0-8036 GCA_964638765.1 uncultured Synechococcus sp.
CTGTTCACGATAGCGATGTTGTAGAGTTTCACACTCTACTTGAGTTGTATTGAGGGTCTCAATACAACTCAAGTAGAGTGTGAAACTCTACAACATCGCTATCGTGAACAGGGCGATCGCCTGCGAGAACTAGAAGTAAAGTTAGCCCTCAACAACTCAGCAGCAGCTATCGGTGAGCGCTATCTCAATCGCTGGAAACGCTAGATCTTGATTTGAGCAAAGATGGGGGCGATCGCCTAAAGTGCTTGGATAAACCTTTGAGCCAGGAGGTCGACCCCTGTAATAGCAGTCCCCACTACTACGCTGTCCGCACCAATTTCCAACGCTTTTTTCATCATTTCTGGTGAGCCAATGCCTCCTTCACAGATAACTGGCAACTCAAAATCTTGGACAAGTTTTGCGAGTAAATCAAATCCCGGTGGCATAAGACTTTCAGTTTCGCCTGTGTAGCCATAGAGGGTTGTGCCAAGAATATCTGCGCCAGCCTTTGCCGCCAGTACCGCGTTGTCGTAGGTATCCAAATCAGCCATTACTAGCTTGCCTGTTTGCTCATGAATCCCTTGAATTAAATCCGCCAGATTTTCACCACCGTGGCGGGGGCGAGCTGTCGCATCGATCGCCACAATATCTGCCCCCGCTTTAACGACCGCCAAAGCATCTGACAGTTGGGGCGTAATGTAGACATCCGAGCCTTCATACATGCGTTTCCAGAGACCAATAATCGGAATGTCTGGGAGTAAATTGCGCACTGCTTTAATGTGGGCAGGACTATCAATTCTCACCGCGACAGCGCCTTGGTTAACACAAGCTTGGGCGATCGCCGCGATCATTTCCGGTTGATGGAGGGGAGAATCTGCCGGAGCCTGACAAGAGATAATCAGTTTTCCCGCGAACGAATCCAGCATTTCAACCATCGTTAAAAAATTTTCTACAGTAATTTATGGACTGTTAATTGTTTACTGTTCACTGTCGCGAATTGCAAGGGCGATCGCCGGTGGGAAGATGCGATGTTCTTGGATTTGAATGCGAGCGTGGAGAGTTTCCGCTGTGTCATCGGGCAAAATTGGCACAACCGCCTGCATCAAAACCTTGCCGCTATCCACCTCAAGACTGGCAAAATGCACAGAACAGCCCGTTACTTTAACCTTTGCCGCCAATGCCTGTTCAATAGCGCGAATTCCTTTAAAACTCGGCAAAATGCTGGGATGAATATTTAAAATGCGATTTTCGTAGCCCTTCAACAAAACTTCGGTAACAATTCGCATCCAACCCGCCATAATCACCCATTCCACACCGTGCTCACGGAAGCAGGCCAAAATCGCTTCGTCTAAGGCTTCGCGCGAGTCGAATTTGCGGTGGTTGAGTAGCTGGGTTTTTGTGCCAAATTTTGCCGCACGTTCTAGAACCTTTGCCTTGGGGTTGTTGTAAATCAGAATAGGAATCTCTGCATTTAGTTCTCCAGCTTGAATCGCGGCGGCGATCGCCTCATAGTTACTCCCACTACCAGAAGCAAGAACGCCCAACTTCACGCGGCGGGCTAACGGCACATCGGCCAGCGAAATATTTGGAGAAACTAAAGCAAGCTCTTGATGACCATTACCCATGAAGCGCGGTTAACCCTGTGACGTACAACCACTAAGCATATCGGTTAACTTTCAGAACGCTGCACTTGCCTAAAAATTCGCAAAAAAAATCCCCGGCCGAGACTATGTAGCCGAGGATATCAATCAGGGTGCATCTACCAACAATTAGTACCTAGAGCACCCTTCGCGATCCGGAAGATCCCAACTTATTTTTTCGGCAACATCACGCCATTATCGTCGAAACGGATAATATCCTCGTCGCCTAAAAACTCACCATTTTGAATTTCGATCATCACCAGATCAATCGTGCCGGGATTCTCGACGCGGTGGCGGGTGTTCATCGGGACATAGGTCGATTGCTTTGAGGTCAGCATCGTTTCTTCGTCATTGCAAATGACTCTCGCTGTACCGGACACCACGACCCAGTGTTCACTGCGGTGGTAATGCATCTGGGTACTGATGTGCTCCCCTGGTTTAACTTCGATGCGGTTGATGCGGTAGCGATCGCCTTCTTCGAGGACAGTCACTCTGCCCCAAGGCGGATTACGGGTTTCGAGGGTGGCAGTTTGAGTTTCGGTTTCCGCAGTCATAATCAATTCTCTTAATGTCACTTACCTAGATTGTAAAAGCACATTCCTAGAGCAAGGTACTTTGTAACACTTCTTCCTTTGCCCGGAAGCCAACCAGAACAGCTGTGCCGTCTTTTACAAATAAGGGACGTTTTAAGAGCATGGCATCCGCCGCGAAAGCATCAATCCATTGGTCATCAGTCCAAGTTTTTTTCTCCTCGCCGATCGCCCGGTAGGATTTCCCTGAGGTATTGCGCATCGGTCGAGCCGTGAGGGCAGCAACCCATTCTGTAATCATTTCTTTGGTAGGCGGCTGCTCTTTTGTGTTGATAAATTCGTACTCAGCGCCGTTATTGTCGAGCCAAAGCAACGCTTTTTTACAAGTGCCACAGTTGGGGATGCCGTAAATTTGTAAAGCCATAATTTCGTTACGCCAGAAAAATCAAAACTAAAAAATCTGTGAGCAGTGTAGCAGCGCAGGGATAACAAGGCGATCGCCACAATTTCCCACTAGAAAAGAAAAGACACGGAGACACAGAGAAAGGGTGACACGGTGAGTAAGCTAAAGTTCACTGTTTTTTGATTCCGACCAATTATTTTCAGGAAAAATCTCCCCATCACCGCCTCTCCCCTGCGCCGCGTCATTATTTCAGACACACCTTAAACCGCACTCAGGTTAACTAATGCCGAAGCTTGACTCAAACCCACTTAATTTCAGACTATCCGCCGATCCTGAAATCCCTTGTCCGATAGACGTTTTGTCAAAATTAGAGTGTTAGAACGGGAAAGTAACAGATGACAAAACTTTATGAGTACGACACTTTCCTCCACAAAATCGATGGCAGCGTGGTTGGGGGATGAAGCAGAATATCTTTTAGATTACAAAGCAAAGGTTAGCCAAGATTTATTGACCCTACCCGGTGGCGATATCGTTGAGCGAGTGTATGGCAAGAGCGATCGCAGTCCACAGGTTTTACGTTCACTACAGCAGCTTTTTGGGACGGGGCGTCTAGCAAATACGGGTTACTTGTCGATTTTGCCCGTCGACCAAGGCATCGAACATTCCGGTGCGGCATCCTTTGCCCCCAATCCCATTTATTTTGACCCGGATAATATTCTTCGTTTAGCGGTAGAAGGGGGCTGTAATGGCGTGGCAACAACCCTTGGGGTCTTGGGCATGATGTCCCGCAAATATGCTCACCGTATTCCTTTTATCGTGAAGCTTAATCACAATGAATTGCTGACCTATCCCAATGGCTACGACGAAATTATGTTTGCCAGTGTGGAGCAGGCTTGGAATCTCGGTGCTGTGGCTGTCGGCGCAACGATTTATTTTGGCTCGCCAGAATCTTCGCGACAAATTCAGGAAATTAGCAAAGCCTTTGCCCGTGCCCACGAGCTAGGAATGGCAACAATTTTGTGGTGCTATTTGCGCAATAGCGTCTTTGACCAAGACAAGGATTATCATCTGGCAGCCGATTTAACGGGTCAGGCGAATCATATGGGTGTCACCCTCGAAGCCGACATTATTAAACAAAAACTTCCTGAAACAAATGGTGGCTTTCCGGCGATCGCCAAGGCAACAGGCGAAAAATATGGCAAAACCGATAGTCGCGTTTACGAAGAACTCAGTAGCGATCACCCTGTTGATCTAACCCGCTATCAAGTCCTCAATTGCTATGCCGGACGGGCAGGTCTAATTAATTCTGGTGGCTCTTCTGGCGACAATGATTTTGTGCAGGCTATTCGCACGGCGGTGATCAATAAACGCGCTGGCGGTTGCGGTCTTATTTCTGGTCGCAAAACTTTCCAACGTCCAATGGATGAAGGCATTAAGCTATTTCACCTCATCCAAGATGTGTATTTGTCCGACGAAGTAACCATTGCCTAATCATCAGTACTTTTACAACCGAGTAAACACTTTTTATTTTTTTGAATATGACTTCTATCGAACCTCTTTACGCTCAAGACATGGTTTCTACTAAACCAATGAAACAGGCGATCGCCCTATCCGATAAAAATCTAGAAGATGGCTTTACACCATTCGGTGCTGTGGTCGTCAAAGACGGAGAAATTATCGCCGCAGAGCATAACCGAGTGGGACAGGACAACGACCCCTCTGCCCATGCCGAAATTGTGGCGATTCGCAAAGCCTGCCAAGTTCTTAATACTCCCGACCTTAGTGGCTGTGAACTGTACACCAGCTGTGAACCTTGTCCCATGTGTATTGGTGCTGTGTATTGGTCGAGTTTAGATCGCGTTTATTACGGTTGCAGTAAGGAAGACGCGGCCGAAGTGGGCTTTGGCGATCAGTTTATCTACGAAGAATTAGCAAAAAAACGCGGCGATCGTAATTTACCCATGCTCCAAAGAATGCGTGACGAAGCCTTTGAGGTTTTCAAAAAATGGCAACAGTCCCAAAGTTCATAGTGAGTTGTCGTGTTTGCAAAGTCTTTTACTTTGCTTTTAGGCCTTCACCGCAACACTCATAATTCCAAAACATTCTTGGTTACTCAGTCTTGTATCAGAACCTTATCTCAGTACAACCACTTTTCCTAAACAAAAAATTATTCTAACTACGTATTTCAACTGACACTTTATAAACAGAAGTTGTTAATAATGCCATCTAAAAAAATAGAAATTAAAGCCTTTGTGAATGTCTGAATAACTCAGTTAAATTACTGATGTGGCGTGATTTTGAGGCAGTTATAGTCTTGTTATCTTCACGATTTACATCAGGTTGTCTTACTACCAAGCAACAACAATTGGATAGTTAGATAAAAAATGAACACAAGAAAATTACTGGGTTTCGGTTTAGCTACGGCTGGGGTTTTTGCAACAACTTTATTGGCTGATGTAAAGCCTGCTGATGCATTTGTTGTACACAATGGTTGGAATTACACCATGGATGCGTACAACGATTCCACGCCAATTAAAAAAGATGGTAGTGGCTTATTTGAAATTCGTGGCGCTGCCCACAAAGTCATTGGTGACACAGTTGTATTTGCAGTCAATTCCAATGTCGAACTAGAAAATGGTGTGGATTGGAATCGTGCGGCAGATAAAAAAATTCATTTCAGTGATTTACTGATTAATTTCACTGGAAAAAGTCTAGACCAAGCAAATGGTGATCTTTTCGCCGTTAACTTTGCTGCGAATGGTGATTCTGATGCCGGTGTTCTAGGCGGCGTTGGCGTTTACAGTAATGTCACAGCTAAGTCGGTAGCTAAAAGCAACAATGGTTGGGGCAAGCTCAAGAGCTACAACAAGTATGTTCAAAAGAAAGGCATCACTGTAACCCACGGAGAACTCGACTCTCGCGGGAGATTAGCCGATGGAACAACATTTGAAAACGGAACAAGAAGCAACGGCACAATCAAAACGACGGATCAATACTTTAATCACAACAAGAACACGGTTAACGTTATCGACTCCGGCACCAAGATTGGCGATATTGAATACATTGAGGATTTAACCAACCTTGGTTTAGATTTCGAGCATTTCGGTAATGTCGGTTCTGAAACGATCGCCTTCAGTTTTGACCTAGGTTTGTTCCCTTCTGATGCTGTTGAGGCAATGTTCCACTTCGCGATGGAATGTAACAACGATATCGTGGCTGGTCGTATGAACCTTGAGCCGGGTGCGACGGAAGTTCCGACACCTGCAGCGATTCTCCCGGTTATTCTCGGTATGTTTGGCGCGGCTTCTCGCAAGAAAGATGTTGAAGTTGTTGACTCATAAGGGTCTAACAGCTGCTAAATAATCTCGCAAAAATGAAGGCGATCGCCCCATGAGTAGTTTTTCTCTACTAGGCGATCGCCTTTTTTAGTAACTAATCTTGAAAAGTGGATTAAATTACTTTTGAGAACTGTCTCCAAGCCTTGCAGAGAGCAGTAGTACATTTCTTGAGCAGTTAATTGGCAATACGCGACTTCACCCATATGATTGTGGTGGAATTGTTAGTCCATTAGATCTTGATAAACACGGGTATTTTGGGTGTTTCAGGAATTTATCGGTTTATCAAATATGGCTAATAAAACATAAAAATATTGCTTGGGTACGGAGCTAAGATGCAACCACAAAAAGCGCTAAAAGTTGCGGCGATCGCCATTGGTATTACTGCTGGTGGATTATGGGCAGATTCAAAACCAAGTTTTGCCATTGCCGTTCGCAACGGTTGGCACTATTCCATCGATGCAACAAACGATTCCACACCATTTCAAGCTGATGGCAATGGTTTATTTGAGATTTATGGTTCTGCCTATCAAATTGTTGACGACACAGTTATTTTTGCTATTAACTCCAATGTTGATCTAGAAAATGGCGTGGATTGGGATGACGCTAACGACGATAAAGTTCACTTCGGCGACTTATTGATTAATTTCACTGGAAAAAGCTTGGATGAAGCCAACGGCGAGTTATATGGTGTTCGTTTTGTCGGGAATAACGACTCTGGAGTATCAGGCTTAGGAGTTTACAGCGATGTGACAGCGGTATCTGTGGCTGATTTCAATGATGGTTGGAGTTCTCTGGAAAGCTATAACAACGCTATTTTGACGAATCTTGTCACGCCAAGCCACGGCGATCTGGCCTACGACGATTCTTATTTTGATGTGGCAAAGCAAACCCTAAATTCAATTGGCTCTGGCAACAAAATCGGCGACATCGAATTAATCGCGGATCTGACGGATTTAGGTTTAGAGTTTGACTACTTTGGCCCAACTGGTTCTGAAACGATCGCCTTCAGTTTTGAGCTAGGTTTATTTGCTATCGAAGATGTCCAAGCAATGTTTCATTTTGCGATGGAATGTAATAACGACATTGTTGCTGGGGAATTTAAGCGCTCCTCCCAAACTACCGATGTGCCGACTCCTGCCGTAATTTTGCCAGCAATTTTTGGGATGTTTGGAGCAGCCTCTCGTCGGAAAAGCTCAAGCCAAGAAAATGTTTAGGCATTTTTCCATTTGTGATCGATAAAAAAAGATGGCGATCGCCTGATTTTTAGGACAATTCCACTGAAACCGCCCCCAAAGGTTCGGGAACCTACACTACTAAAAGCAGTGGGTCAAAGCGCACTATAGATGTAACTCAAAACAAACAGTTCACTCTCTGTGAAATCTGTTTTCGTTTTTAAACATTATTTTTGTTGAATAGCTCATCTTTGGAGTCACACTGCCATGGGAAAAGTTGTCGGTATTGACCTAGGAACTACAAACTCCTGCGTTTCAGTAATGGAAGGTGGTAAGCCCACCGTTATTGCCAATGCGGAAGGCTTCAGAACGACTCCTTCTGTCGTTGCCTACGCGAAAAACGGAGACTTGCTCGTAGGGCAAATCGCTAAGCGTCAAGCCGTGATGAACCCTGGCAATACTTTCTACTCCGTTAAGCGTTTTATCGGTCGTAAATACAGTGAAGTAAGTAACGAGTCTACAGAAGTCGCTTACGGTGTTGAAAAAGACAGTAACAGCAACGTCAAAATTGACTGTACTGCGAAAGATAAGAAGTTTGCTCCTGAAGAAATTTCTGCCCAAGTACTTCGCAAATTAATCGACGACGCAAGTACATATCTCGGTGAGACCGTAACTCAAGCCGTTATTACCGTACCTGCATACTTTAACGATTCCCAACGTCAAGCCACTAAAGACGCAGGCAAAATTGCGGGTGTAGAAGTACTTCGTATTATTAACGAGCCTACTGCTGCATCCCTCGCCTACGGTCTTGATAAGAAGAGCAACGAAACAATTCTCGTCTTCGACCTTGGTGGTGGTACCTTTGACGTCTCCATCCTTGAAGTTGGCGACGGTGTATTTGAAGTATTAGCAACTTCTGGTGATACTCACCTTGGTGGTGACGACTTCGATAAGAAGATTGTTGACTTCCTCGC
>CAZXBK010000185.1:0-7970 GCA_964638765.1 uncultured Synechococcus sp.
ACTTGCGACCAATCGATTAACAGTCGACCGCTCTACCGCTGAGCTACTGAGGATTGGGTCGTTGAAGTTGACGCTAACTCCAACGGTTAACAATCATAACTACACTTTTTGATTTTGGCAAGACCTTTAGGTAAAAAACTTTTCTAGAGAGAATTTAGAGATGCTTTGAACCTTTTAGATAGAGGCTTTGTCTAAAAGGGTGTGCAATGGTTAAGCGATTGGAGTAATCAATGTCCAGTTTATCTGCGACACAATTAGCGACAGCATCAGACAAGACGTTGGTTGAACTTAGCCGTAATGGCGATCGCCAAATTTTTCGGGTGCTGTACCGACGCTATAACCAGAAGGTGCGTTCTACGCTGTATCAACTGTGTGGCGAAACGCTGCTCGATGATTTGGAACAAGAAGTTTTTTTGAAAGTGTGGAGAGGTCTGCCAAAATTGCGAAACCCAGACTATTTTGCAACTTGGCTCTACCGTATTTGCTGGAATGTGGCGACCGATCAACGGCGTCGATTTGCCAAGCAACAAACCACATCCCTCGAAGCGCTCCCCGAATCCTTGCCGCAGTTTGCAGCGCCACAAAAAGCAGGGCTTCGCTCTCTCCATTACCAAGATTTAGTCCAACAAGGTTTACAGACCCTCAGTCTGGATCAACGGGCGGTTTTGGTGCTCCATGACCTCAAAGATTTACCGCAAAAAGAGGTTTCAGATATTCTCTCGGTTCCCGTCGGCACGGTGAAGTCTCGGCTCCACCATGCCCGGCGATCGCTCCGTAAATTTCTTGAAGCCCAAGGAGTTCAATTATGAAATCCAATCCTGACGAGTCACTCGTTACTTTCCTCAAACAAAATCAACCCCTTCCCCCTACGGCTCCCGCCACCGCCGAAGAGTCACTATTTGCACTCATCGATGCGGATGCGACCTCCATTGACCCTGCTAAACCCCAGAGGAAAACATCCAAAAAAGTTCTTTGGTTAATTCCCACGGCGATCGCCGCAGGATTGACATTCACGTGGGGGCGCTACCAATTTGATGTTTTGTCACCACAATTGGCAGAGCAGAAACCTGAACCCCCTGTGTTGACCGTTAGTAATACTGATATAGCCGATGTCGCCGACATAGCTTTTGAGGCAGATTTAGAGCTTTACCTAGAAAGCGCTTGGGGCGATCCTCTAACTGGCTCAGATGTCTCAATGGAAGACTTTGGCTATGGGGAACTGATGGCGGCTCCCTAAAAATTTTTCCATCTCACAATTTTCGATGTTCGTGATGACTTGTTGCCATTGCACAGGGTAGCTCTGTCTAAACAATTACAACCAAACCTCTTGACCCCTAAATTTTGTACCAACGGAGAATCATTATGTTTAAGCAATCCTTAATTTTAGCTTCTGCAACAACTGCCGCCATCATTGCCTCTACTAGCCCGGCGATCGCCCAAAGCCTAGAGACAAAAATTATTCAACCCGTTGATTCCAATCAGTTGATATTAGCTAATCGCTTTGAGGAAAGTCTCAAGCAAAATCGCGGCGAACTAATGGAAAAACTCAACCTTTCCAATAATCAAAAACAACAAATTATGGCGATTCGTCAGCGATATAGCCCCCAGATGAACAGTCTTTCTTCCAGTATGCGTTCAGCCCGCGAAACGATGAAAAATCTGACTCAAAGTAATGCCAGTCGCAGTCAACTAGAAAGCCAATATCGCACAGTTAGTAATCTCCGTGAAGAAATGGCCGACCTAAAATTTCAACAAATGATGGATATTCGTGACGTTTTAACCGTTTCACAACGTCAAGAAATGGTTGATTATTTTGAGGAAAAAAAGAAAAGCAACGATTGGCTCGGCGATCGCTAAATCGCTCTAAATATTCACCACTGAAATTATTGATTACATCTTTATTAAAGCCTCCAAGTGCCCCACCCTGCGCGTAGAAATCTTGGAGGCTTTAACTTTAAACAATTAAAAAGTTGATATCTTAAGTGTTTAGGGTATCCTTACGATGCTGAACTAAAGCTAATACGACCACTTCGCCAATTTGCTTCTAGGAAACACTCAAATCATGTAGAGCCACCACTGAATTTTCGGCGATCACCTCCGTCATTTCTCTTGTTTGCAGACCACATTAAATACATAAAAAATTTGTCATTCTTTTTATCTCGATGCAATTTATTTGTTGGTTTAGCCTGTCCGTAGCAAATCTGATTGGCATACTTAAGCGAAGCTACAGCGCTATTCGTGGATAGTTTTATTGGTGATGTCGGGGCCATGATATTTTATGTTTTTCTAGCAATGCCGATGTAGAAAACTTCTGTATTGTCGTCAAAATTCACCCGGAAGTTTTCTGTTTGCCAATAGTGCAACAATGTTTGGAATTGAGCGATGGGTTTCCGTCCAAACAGATCAAATCCCTGAATCTGAATATCTGAGAGTCCTGCTGAGATTAGGTTTTGTTCTAATTCTTCAGGCGGCACAAACTGATTCCAGTCATGGATGCCGCGGGGAATGAGCCGTAACCAATTTTCTAACAGCCAAATCATGATGAATCGCGATCGCCAAGTGCGATTTAGGGTATCAAACAAAAATAAACCACCTGGTTTCAGTACTCGACTAATCTCTGCGACTGTGGCGGGAACACTTTCCACGTGCTCCAACACATCTACACAGGTCACAATGTCAAAGCGATCGCCCTGAAATGGCAACTTTTCAGATACACCGGCGTGATAGTCAATCTCCAGACCCATTAACTGCGCATGGTCTTGAGCTGCGTCGATGCATGCAGAGGATTGATCAATTCCAGTAACGACAGCGCCTCGCTGAGCTAAAAACTCGCAAGTATAGCCGCCGCCACAGCCCACATCCAGCACCTGTAGACTGTTCCAATCGGGAATGTGTTGATCGAAAAATTGAAAGCGGAGGGGATTAAGCTTACTCAGCGGAAAAATAGTGGCTGTTTCACTCCACCATTGGGCTGCTTGTCGGTCGTAAAATGCAAGATCGTTGCGTACCATCAGGGTTATGCCAAAAGTTTCTATTATTATCCCCGTCTTAAACGAAGCAAGTTGTCTGGGGCGTACCCTGCGATGTATGCAAGTGCTTTATCCTGCTGCCCATGAAATCATCGTCGTAGACGGCGGCAGTACAGACGAAACTGTGGCGATCGCCAACCAATATGGAGCAAAGGTGATCACGGCTGAGCAAAGAGGCCGAGCTCCCCAGATGAATGCTGGAGCTGAGGTCGCAACTGGCGAAATTCTATGCTTCGTTCATGGCGATACTTCTGTCCCCAACGATCTAATTGACGTTGTGCAACAAACCCTCGCTAATCCCAAGGTTGCCGGAGGAGGTTTTATCTCGATCATGGCCGGAGCGCAGACGACCCGCTGGAGCATCACGATCCACAATGCCATCAAAACCCACTATGCACCGCTGATTTTCCGGCCCCATCTCTATTTCCGCGATGGCCTACGAATCTTGTTTGGGGATCAAGTGATTTTTTGTCGTCGTCACGACTTCTTTGCCTGTGGTAGTTTTGATGCCACCATGCCCATCATGGAAGATGCCGATCTTTGTCTGCGGTTATCGAAGTTGGGGCGTATTCGCCAGCTAAATCGAGTCGTGCAATGCTCTGATCGCCGTGTGGCGCAGTTGGGATTATTCAAAGCCAACCTTATCTATTTCATGATCGGTTTTTTCTGGGCTGCGGGGGTCTCGGAAATTTGGCTCAAGCAATTCTATGACGATATCCGCTGATTCAGCTCCCAACTGTAGGGCAAAAATTTGACGGTGACATCACTGGACAAATCGAAATCAGGCCGATACTGACTGATGTAGTCCGGGATGGATGCAGCAACAGTCAAAAAGTCTGTTCCATACCACTTAAAAATTTTGCTGCAATACAGGGTTTGTTGAGTCGCGTCGTAGCGCACTTTATCGTCATTGTGGATAAAGCGGCAGGCATCAGCTTCTAATTGTTCGTCCAACCGATCTGGCACATAGGCTTCAGCGCGTAAAAGTGGGCAGCCTACCGATGCACAGACTAACGCGAAATGAATACGAGGCTCTTGAAATCGCTTCCGGAGCAGACCATGCTCGATGCCATTCAGACTCAGGGATTGACCTTGCAAACGATATATTTTCTTTGTGAAAAATCGTAAAAAAGCTAGCCAATTAGGTATGCCGAGAAAAGTAGGTCGAATTGAAGCGATTGGGTATTTTTTGAGAACTTGCTGAATGGTCAGCGCATTGTATAGGTTAATGAGAAAGGCGATCGCCTCATCCTGAGAACAAGCATTAAGTTCAATATGACGTTGAGATGCTAGCCACTCTTCCAATTTCTTATAAGACTCTGAATGCCAAGCCGCATAATCCACCTGTCCTTGCCCATTGACATAATGCTTCAACATAAAATCCCAGGCAGAAAAATCAATCATCAAGCTCACTTTTTATACGCCACATCATAGGGAAATTATCTGTGTTTAGAGGCTTAAAACCAATTCGTCGCTTGGCTTGGATTTTCATTAAACAATTTATCAATCAACAGTTTCCAGCCATCGAGACTATTTCCACAACCCAGTTAACAGCTTGGTTAGCCAGTGAATCGCCCTCTCCCATTCTGATCGATGCCCGCGAGCGAGAAGAATATGCCGTAAGCCACCTACCGGGAGCGTACCACTTACCTACTTTGGCGGCAGTGCAACAGTCTGAAGTGAATCTTGAAGCCAAAATCGTGGTGTACTGCTCGGTGGGCTATCGTTCAGCTAAGTTAGCTCAGGAACTTCAAAAGGCTGGTTATGCCCATGTGATGAACTTGGAAGGTTCTATTTTTGAATGGCACAATCAAGGTCAACCAATGTTTGTTGAAGGTGAATCGACGCGATTGGTGCATCCTTACAATTTCATTTGGAAAATGTTGTTAGATTCAAAAGAACAGCACTTCCTCTCCTAATTTACCAACACCAATTTATTGGCTAGGTAGTGTGCTGGAGAAGGAGAAAGGGCGATCATCAACAATGATCATAACTAGATTAGGCACTTATGTTTACGACTCTCATCATAATCCGTAGCTTTTCAAGGGCAACTATGTTTATGGGGTTGGCTTCGATAAAAAACAGTCATCAGAGAAGTCTCTATACACGAGATAAAAAAGACGCATAAGTTTAGTTTGAGCAATACAATATCCTGACTGAAGTAACAAATATTTCTTAGAGAAGAACATTATCCTAAAATTTAGTACCTTAGAGTGACATATGAAATAACATATTCAATAATCAATTCTTTTTTAAGTAATTTGTAATTGCCATATTCTTGGAAAGTTTAATGCTCCATTCTATGAAATAGCAAAAATTCATATTTTGAGATATTACACATTCGACCATTTCTAGAGTAATCGGCACTATGTAAACACCGGAATTTTTGACCAAAATAAGTTGCTTACATTTATTAATCCACCCAATTTCATCACAAGCACCTTTCGTGTATTTTGTTGCAACGAAAAAACCTAGCTGCTGACCTTTAGATACTCTCCAGCAGAATTTTTCTATTTCTTCTCTACCTACAGAATCTTGGTAGTTTTTACATTCTCCAATTATACCTTCAGGGTAATCAGCAACCAGACCCCATATATCGAACAAAGTATTATCGAGTGGAGTTAGAATAAGGTCAATCTGACCTAACGAAGTATCTCTATTCGTCACAGAAAGACTATTAACTAGACTGATTCTTTGAAATATACTTTTCAATAGATCTTCAAGAATATCGCCTCGCTCTTTAGTATTTTTATAGTTGCCTTGGCGAATTTTCTCTACAAGCTTTTTCTCGTAGTTATATAGGTCGGAGTTTTGAAAACAATTACCACAACAAATTTCATTTTTAAGTAGATCAAAATGTTGCTTTTTTTTGATATAGTCTTCCAAATCATCTATAAACTCTTTCATGGTTAAACAACAGGATCTACTAAAATCAATACACGAAAATCGTGATTGGAATAATACAATTCACATTCTTGACAATAAGTCCTGTGCAAATCCAACGTTCTGACAACATGTCCTTCTGGACAGTAGTATCTTTTAATTATTTGTAACTCCTGATTACCTTGCATTACGGTTAATGCAGAGTAAACTTCACCTTCGAGTGAAGAGCAATATGTGGCCAAATCGCCAATGCCAATCAAGCCTCCCTTATGTTCAAGGTCAATATATTTCCTTATACAGCTTCGAAGAGTAACCATGGCAATTTTATGCCTTATGTATATTATTAATTATATAAGTTACGACCTCTTCTTGCAAAAACTTTTTAAAGAATAAACCGCCACTTCTTGTAACATCAAACGAATAGTTTTTCTCTTTATAGACAAAGCCAATTGTGCCTTTAGACATATCTTTTAAAGACTTCTCTAATAGAGCTCTAGCATGAGGCTCCGTTTCTTCTTCTACATCTTTTAAGTTGTCTATATTAAAGCTGAATTGAGAAGTTTTACTGCCATTGTGAGGTGCTGTTATTTTTTGATAAAATCCGTCCAGCTTTTCTTTTAGCCTATTAATACTGATGATTTTTCTCGCAACATTAACAATGCCTTTCTTTCTATCCTCTGGCAATCCCAAAAAATAGCTTTCAGAAGCAGATAAAGGATTGTTTTTGTCCATAATAGCGGTTGCCACAAAATCTTTTGCAACAGCATATGAACCTCTGATTTCAACCAAGTCAAGTTTTCCTCGGATTATGATTTCTATTTCGTAGGTTGGATGGTAATTGACTACTTCTAAGCCACTTAAGATTTGACGCTCTTTTTTGTTTGAGGCAACGAGAAAAATAGCCATTGTTGGTAATTGTATATTTTCCTTATTGTCTTCAAGCCACTCATCTGGAAGAGTAATGTGGGTATGTGATTGAAAGTTAAAATGCTGCCCACTAAACTTATTGTCCTGCCACGAGCGAATCCACTTTAGTATTCCGCTAGTATTTCTGACTGAGATTAAGTAGTCAGCTTCTTTTGCAGGTAGTGCAAAATCTCTTAAAAAAGTTTTAAATCGTAGCTTGAATTCTGTACTTTGACGAATAGAGTATTCGAATAACAGCAGATCTATAGCTTTTTTTTGAGATATTCTCTTGTCAAATTCAATTAAGTCTTTCCAGAAGCTTATCAATATTTCTTTTGGTATTCGGCGCAGTCTTGGTTTAAGTAAATGAGTCTTGAATTGTCCTTCCTGAAATGCTTCTAATTTATGAGAACTATTATTATCCATGTTTGGAGTTACGGAATATTTGAAATTGACTGAGAATTCAATTTTATTTTAGCGAAGTCTATTCTGAATGATGCTTATCCAACGTTAGCTTGCTCAAGTTACTAATTTATAGCCCTGCCGAAGACTGGAAAAACAATGAAGCCTAGATTTACCTCAACCAGTATCCAAACAGGGTCAGCACTTTATCCGGAATTACCTGTGCCATACGTTCTCCCTTAAATCTCGACAGTAGACAAAGATGCCATTATTTTAACGATTACCCAAAATTCAATTAAAAAATAGAAACAGCTTTTGTCCTTCCTTGGGGAAGGTACCCGAAGGGGGGAAGGGGTTTCGAGAGGTTACGCAACTTACGGAAACCCAACCTCTGATCGTTAAAAAAACTTTCTAAGCCTTATTCAAAATGTCTATAATCCTGCAAATTGTCCTCAAAGAAAACTCGCTAATGCGCTGGGCAATCGCCCTATAAAATCTTGCGTCCTGTGAGAATTTGCCGCACATCCAACATCGCAGTGTAGGTCGGCACAATATGTAGAGTTTGGTCTGCTGGAGTCACATCCAACGCCATTTGGATCGATTTTTCGAGATCTGTTTCCACCTTAAGATCTGCTTTACCCTGACAGTAATGAAGCCGCAAAGCCATGTCATGGGCGCGATCGCCACTAATAATTATTTTGCCGGGATACTTGGTCAGATTTTCCATATCCACATCCCAAATCCACGACA
>CAZXBK010000186.1:0-6722 GCA_964638765.1 uncultured Synechococcus sp.
CAAGGTTCCAGACAAACCTAGCCACAGCCAATTACTAACCAACCCCAATAACATCACCCCGATGGAGGTCATGACCAGCCAAGGATTACCCGGATCAATCTGTCGCAGATAAAAACGACGTTCCATCAAATCCTTTCGTGGCGGCGGAATTGGAGTCGGAGAATCAACCGGCATAATGCCTCCATGCTGCTTAGTCTCTCGCAACTCATCACTAGGCACTTCAGAAAACGAATTCGGCTTCGTCTGGCTCATAAACCATTCAATTATCGCTGTTTCAGCAATTGTAACTAATTCTTAAACTGGCAGAAAAAAGAAAACCCCATTCTCGCAAGAATAGGGCTTCAGTCTTCTCTCTCTAGAAAATTTTTAGAGAAGACATTCGAAATATCAAACCTAGAGACTACTGAGCACAACCTTTGCGGCAGCAAGCGTCTTGTCAATATCTTCGTCCGTGTGCGCTAGGGAAGTAAAACCAGCCTCAAACTGAGAAGGCGCAAGGTAAATACCCTGCTCCAACATGCCACGATGGTAGCGGCTGAACTTTTCGAGGTCGGACTTCTTCGCATCTTCGTAGTTGTGGACTTCTTGGCTAGTGAAGAACATGCCAAACATGCCGCTGATGCTGCCGCCAGTAACGTCATGACCAGCTTCGCGCGCAATACTCAACAAACCATTAACAAGCTTGCTCGTCACAGCCTCAAGGTGCTCATAAGTACCGGGACGTTGTAGTAATTCGAGGGTTTTAATACCCGCTGTCATCGCCAAAGGATTACCAGAAAGCGTTCCCGCTTGGTACATCGGGCCAGCAGGCGCAACCATAGACATAATGTCTTTGCGACCGCCATAGGCGCCTACAGGAAGACCGCCACCAATCACTTTACCCATCGTCGTGAGGTCAGGGGTAACGCCAAATTTCGCTTGAGCACCACCGTAGGAAATGCGGAAACCAGTCATCACCTCATCAAAGACAAGTAAGGCACCATGCTCTTTTGTTAGTTCACGTAAACCCTCAAGGAAACCAGCGTCGGGGGTTACAAAACCAGAATTACCGACAACAGGCTCAAGAATGAGACCGGCGATTTCGTCGGGATTTTCTTCAAAAAGCTTTTTAACTGCATCGAGGTCATTGTAAGGAGCAGTCAAAGTCGAAGCAGTTGTAGACTTTGGCACGCCGGGAGAATCGGGCAAACCTAAAGTTGCAACACCGGAACCTGCCTGCACAAGGAACATGTCGGCGTGACCGTGATAGCAACCCTCAAATTTGATGATTTTTTCACGGCCAGTGAAGGCACGCATTAAGCGTAATACAGACATACAGGCTTCTGTACCAGAGTTGACGAAGCGTACCATCTCAACGCTGGGTACGGCATTAATCACCATCTCTGCCAAGATATTTTCTTTGAGGCAGGGAGCACCAAAGCTTGTACCTTTTTCGAGGGTGTCACGGAGAGCTGTATTTACTTCATCGTTGGCGTGCCCACAAATTGCAGGGCCCCAAGTACCGACGTAATCGATGTATTCGTTGCCATCGACATCCCATACGTGAGAACCTTTCACCCGGTCAAAAACGATGGGTTGACCACCGACCGATTTGAAAGCGCGCACGGGGGAGCTGACACCACCGGGCATAAGTTTCTGGGCAGCGCCAAAAATTTCGTCTGATTTGGTCGTATTTAAAGCTGTAGTAACCAAATTATTTCTCCTTTAAGCAAGTTCTATAAAATTTAGCTTTTGTAATTTAGGTTATTTAACTGAATATCCAATATCCCGAGTTCTGGGAGGAAATTTGTAACAGTTTATTATTCTACGGAATCAGGGCAATTTGGGTGTTGGTTTGGTGATTAGTTCACAATGTCTTACAAGCATTGTTTCGTAAAGTTCACTATTTAACGCTAAGGAGATCAAACAAAATGTCGAAAATTGCCGTGAAGTTCATGCCCAATGACGTTGTGATTGATGCTGAGCCAGGTGAGCCAATGCTAGAGGTTGCGCGTCGGGCTGGGGTGTCTATTCCGACTGGATGCTTGATGGGGTCTTGTCATGCTTGTGAGGTCGAGCTGGATGATGGCTCTAGTGTGTGTGCCTGTATTTCTGGGATTCCCGGCGATCGCCCCGAAATTACGATCAATTTATTTAGTGATCCCGTTTGGTAAGCGACGAGAAAGGCGAGCAAGCTCTAGACAGATTTGAATTGTTGGAATTTCCTTCAAATACTTAAGTACATTGCCCAAAGTGTAGCATTTGATACGGAATCAACCCAAAAATCGTTTTACATACCAGTAAGCCTTAGGATAACCAAAATCATTTCTTAACATCGATTAAGACTTGAGATTCACAGATACTAGCTACATTCTGGAAATAGCTGTATGGTTTTCGCTAAGAAATAGTGGAAATTAAGGCGTTCGAACCAGAACCTACAACTTAGCTGTTGATTAGAACGCTCGATAACATTAGTATTCTGTGAAGCAAAAGCCATATTCACTTCGGTAAAAGGTTATCTCTGCTACCGATGAGAATTTTTGCCTATGTTATTCAAAGGCATGAATGCCTAAAACATCTCAAACTAATGCCTAAGTCAACTTTCCAAAAGCGGAGTATGGCTATGGAGCAAGGTCGCTTCAGTGCACCACAAGACGACAGTGTTGTTCTGGACTTTGCCCGTAAAATCTCCCGTAATTTTTCTCCCATCTGGCTAGCTTGTATTCCTGCTGCAGCGATTATCACTGTAGTTTGGGGCACAGCCGCCATGGCTCAAGACTCAGCCGTTGATGCTGCTGGTCAAGTCCAGATCATTCTTGACACTATTTTTCTCCTCATCGCATCTGTACTCGTTATCTTCATGAACGCGGGTTTCGGTATGCTTGAGGCTGGTTTCTGTCGCCAGAAAAACGCCGTTAACATTCTTTCCAAAAACTTAATCGTTTTTGCTGTTGCAACCATTGCTTATTGGGCGATCGGTTACGCATTTATGTACGGTGAAGGTAATACATTTATCGGTTTGAAAGGATTTTTCTTCTCCGGTAGTAGTGTTCCCTACAGCGGTGAAGAGTGGTACACCATGGACGGAGAGACTCAGATTCTCAACTTCGTTCCTGAGAGTGTTTCCTTCCTGTTCCAAGTTGCATTTGCTGCTACAGCTGCAACTATTGTTTCCGGTGCAGTCGCAGAAAGGATTAAGTTCGATGCATTCTTGATCTTTAGCTTCTTGCTCGTTGCGGTTTCCTACCCCATCACTGGTCACTGGCAGTGGGATGGTGAGTGGTTAAGCCAATTTGGCTTCCACGACTTTGCTGGCTCTACCGTTGTACACTCCGTTGGTGGTTGGGCCGCTCTTGTTGGTGCTGCTATTCTCGGACCCCGTGCTGGTAAATACCGCGATGGCAAAGTTAATGCGATTCCCGGTCACAACATGAGTATTGCAACCCTAGGTTGTTTGATTCTCTGGATTGGCTGGTTTGGTTTTAACCCTGGTTCTCAGTTGGCTGCTGACCAAGCTGTTCCTTACATTGCTGTAACTACTAACTTGGCTGCTGCTGCTGGTGGTTGTACTGCAACAATTACGTCTTGGCTCAAAGATGGTAAGCCTGACCTTTCCATGATTATCAACGGTATCCTTGCTGGTCTCGTTGGTATCACTGCTGGTTGTGACAGTGTCTCCATCTTCTCCGCTGTCATCATTGGTGCAGTTGCTGGTGTACTCGTTGTATTCTCTGTTGCATTCTTTGATGCAATCAAGATTGACGACCCCGTTGGTGCGACTTCCGTTCACCTTGTTTGTGGTATTTGGGGTACTTTCGCTGTTGGTCTCTTCAAGATGGACGGCGGCGGCCTCTTCACTGGTGGTGGTATCACTCAGCTCATCGCTCAGATTGTTGGTATTGCTTCTATCGGTGGTTTCACCGTAGCCTTTAGCTTCATCGCTTGGTACGCGATCGCCGCAGTATTGGGCGGTATTCGTGTCCATGAAGACGAAGAACTTCGCGGTCTCGACATCTCCGAGCACGGTATGGAAGCTTACAGTGGCTTTGTTAAAGAGTCTGATGTCATCTTTAGCTCTCCCTCAAGCTCCGATTCCGAAGGCTAAAGTTACTTTTCTTAGCTTGGTTTGAGAACGTCTGCTTGAGCCAAGTTAAGTAGTTAGCCAAAATTTTGAGACCCTCCATTTGATTTGTGGAGGGTTTTTTGTTGCCAATGTCTTTGGGAGAAAGGCGGAAAGTCTTTGTTTTTACCCCACATGTATTGCCCGCGATATTTTGCGAGTTTGGTTTGTCGCTTTTTGTAAAGCAGGCAAGAAAGTATCTGCACCCTCAAAATTACATGTATTGAAGCGTAACTACATCTGCTTTGGCGGAGACGCAATTAGATTTAAGACAGGCGAGAAATCTCCCCAACGCTACTTACAGAAGGCTTTTGCCCATTTAGGCGAGTATTTCAATCCTGCTGCCTTATGAAACAAGACATACTCCGAAAGCTCCTCATAATATTGCGGATTGTAAAGCGCCGTTTTTACAAGATGTAATGAATAAACTGTGAAGTACGTTGTATAACTTGTACCTAAGATAAAAAAAGAGCAATCGCAAAGACCTTTGTAGGCAAAGGCTTTGATCGTTGAATTCCCTATTTCCTAGCTCGAACCTTTTCTGCTTAAGGTATGTAAAGTTTCTTAAAGGCACGGGGAAAAAAACAACGAAAATAGCTCACACTCTTAAATGGTTTGGGGAAAATATTACGTTCTCACAATGACTTGCTTCTTTTAATGAATCGAGCTTGTGTAGCGTTGATCCTCTGAACCAAGCTTAAAAAAAACTAAGCGAAAACATACTCAATAAATCCCACTCATAAATATAAGTAGGAGATAAAAACATGTTTGACGTATTTACTCGGGTTGTTTCTCAGGCTGATGCCCGAGGTGAGTTCATCTCTACTGACAAACTCGACACCCTCAGCAAGATCATTGCAGATGGTAACAAGCGTGCTGACGCTGTAAACCTCATCACTGGTTCTGCTTCCAAGATTGTTACTGAAGCTGCTCGCCAACTTTTTGCTGACCAGCCTCAGCTTATCGCTCCTGGTGGCAACGCTTACACTAGCCGTCGTATGGCTGCTTGTTTGCGTGACATGGAGATTATCCTCCGTTACGTAACTTACGCTATCTTCACTGGCGATGCTTCTGTGCTTAACGACCGTTGTCTCAATGGTCTTCGTGAGACTTACAACGCTCTCGGTACTCCTGGTGCTTCTGTAGCTGTTGGTGTTCGCATGATGGGCGCAGCTGCTAACAAGATTGTTGCTAATCCTAATGGCATCACTAAGGGTGACTGCACTACCCTTCTCAAAGAGATCGATCTTTACTTTGAAGCTGCAGCTAAAGCAGTTGAGTAATGCATCTTCGTCTCTTTCAGGCGATGTTTTTAAATGCAGTCTTACGCACTAGCTTGTAAGGCACTTTTTAAAGAAAGTTATTGATAATTCTTCTTAGGGAGATAATTTGACAATGAAAACCCCTCTTACCGAAGCAGTATCTCTTGCAGATTCTCAAGGTCGTTTCCTCAGCAGTACTGAGCTCCAGTCTTTGTTCGGCCGTTTGTCTCGTGGCGCGGCTTGCATTAGTGCAGCGAAGAAGCTTTCTGCTAACTCCGCTTCTCTCATTAATGGTGCTGCAAACGCCGTTTACAGCAAGTTTCCCTACACCACTACAACTCCCGGTGATACTTACGCTTCCACTCCTGTTGGTAAGGAAAAGTGCTCTCGTGACATCGGTTACTATCTCCGCATGGTAACCTACTGTCTCGTTGCTGGTGGCACTGGACCTATGGATGAGTACCTCGTTGCTGGTCTTGATGAAATCAACCGTACTTTTGAGCTTTCCCCTAGCTGGTACGTTGAAGCTCTTAACTACATTAAGGCAAACCATGGCCTTTCTGGCGCAGAAGCTACTGAAGCTAACAACTACATCGATTACGCGATTAACGCTCTTATCTAATCGTTGATGGTTTGATGACCTAGGTAGACAATTGGTTAGTGGCTTTACTGTCGGTAATCGATTGTTTACCTGGGTCTTGTTATGTCTGAAAATAATTTGAGTGTTGAATGTTTCAGGTAGAGGTCTAGATAAACGTGGTGACACAGGATAGTGATTGGCAGATGGCCGAGGCCTGGACGCTTGAAGAAGCGATCGCCAATATCCAGCAAACAGAAGATTTAGGAAAAAGATATTACGCAGCTTGGTGGTTCGGTCGATTTCGAGTGACGGATCAGCGAGCTATTTCTGCATTGGTGGCAGCTTTAAAGGATGAGCGAGATCGATCACCGGATGGTGGTTATCCTTTGCGTCGTAATGCAGCTAAAGCTTTAGGAAAATTAAATAATCCAGCTGTTGTAAAGCCGCTAATCGATTGTCTGGAAAGTGATGATTATTATGTGCGAGAATCAGCAGCCCAGTCTTTAGAGTTATTGAAAGATGAACGGGCGATCGCCCCACTGCGTAAGTTATTGACTGGTGGTGTTGAAGCGGCAGTTCTCAAGGAAGGGAAGCCTCACTATGTCCAGCCCTATGAAGCAATTATTGAAGCGCTAGGAGCCATTGGTGCAATTGAAGCGATTCCTGAGATTGAAGTATTTCTTGGTCACGAAGCAGAAAAGATTCGTTATGCGGCTTTACGGGCGATGTACCAACTCACTGGAAAGGCAACATATGCGGAACAATTGATTGAGGCTTTGGG
>CAZXBK010000186.1:6732-7901 GCA_964638765.1 uncultured Synechococcus sp.
CGCTGCAATTGCGCCGATCAGCATTAATGGATCTCGGTGCAATTGGTTATGTGCCGGCAGGTCGGGCGATCGCCGATACTTTGGCAGAAAATAGTCTTAAGTTAATTTCCATGAAAGGGTTGATGGAAAAACATTTAGCCAATGTTGATCACAAGCTCGATGATGATGCCGATAATTTGCTCCAGTTGATGGACAGTTTACTCTAATCTTAGTTATCCAATTCCAGAATTTTTCCGAGTTTTATGACTGTTGCTGAACTAATTACTGCTGTAAATAATGCTGATTCTGCCCAAGGTTTAATCGATGCGGTCGAAGATTTATCAGCAGTTGCAGACCAAACTGCGATGATAACTCTTGTGGATGTGCTCAAGTTCAACAATCCGGGGGCGGCAGTAGCAGCGGTTGATGGACTCATTCAAATCGGCAAACCGGTCATTCCTTACTTGCTAAGTAACCTTGACAGCTATAACTATGGCGCTCGGGCATGGATGATTCGGGTATTTGCAGGAGTTGGTGATCCACGAGCATTACAGCTTTTAGTGGAAGCAGCGAATACTGATTTTTCTTTGAGTGTGCGTCGAGCAGCAACAAGAGGTTTAGGAACAATTCTCTGGGATGAAATTACGGATACAAATGAGCGTTCGCAATGGCAGCAAAAGGTTTTAGATTGCTTGCTTTTAGCGTTAGAAGATGGCGAATGGGTTGTGCGCTACGGGGCGATCGCCGGGCTGGAAGGATTAACAAAATCGTTATCCACTGATTGGCAACATAAAGTCGCAGAACAACTCCAAGCATTTATCAACATCGAATCCGAAGTGGTGGTGCGCGCTAGATGTTGGCAAGCATTGCAACGATTATCGATGGAATTCGGTTGGGATATTGAGCTAGAGAATTTAGCAATTGGCTAGGAATTAATAACTGGCGTCAGAGGTTACTGGCATGGCGGAGATAAGAATGCTGGATTTCTGCCTGTTTTTTCTGCGTATTAAATTGAATCAGCACACGAATACAGAGCTTTAAGCTAGATTCCACAGCCATTTGCTGTACATCTAGTAGAGGTACACTATCCCACTTGTCTCGCTGTCGAGCTATTTTCGCCGGAAAAACGGCATCAAGATCAGCTGTGGTTGTAAAAATTACGTTGATAATTTCGTCGGGATCAAGGTCAT
>CAZXBK010000187.1:0-7857 GCA_964638765.1 uncultured Synechococcus sp.
CTCCATTGATTCACTTTGCTACTCACGCCTAGCATTACTCTCTTGAAACTCTCTAGATACTGAATGTGAGGGAGTCATGTTTTGATTGTTCTAGATGCTTGCTTTATTTCCTAGAGTTCTTTGTCTATCGACCTGTCTAATCCGGAAGACATTGCTAGGTAACGATAGTGAACCTTGGTCAGAATAAGCTGCATCTAGAAATTTTTCAATATCATTCTGCAATATTTCACACAAACAATATTTTTCTATGGCAGCTTCTCCGAATCCTGAACCACTACGCAGCGTCTATACGCAGAATTTGCTGGATATTTTGAAGCAATGCGGCATCTCCCTTGTTATTTCGACTTACCAAGCCGGAAAATTAATCCTTGTTAGGGCAGAGGAAAAAACGATCAACACTCACTTTCGGGTGTTTAAGCAACCGATGGGTATCGCCGCTGATCATGAAAAAATTGCCCTTGGCACAGCCTACGAAGTTTGGGAATTTCGCAATGTTCCTGCCGCTGCGACAAAGCTCAATCCACCTGATCTCCATGATGCTTGCTATCTCCCCCGCGATTGCCATATTACTGGGGACATTGATATTCACGAGATGGCTTACTGCGACGACGAGCTGTGGTTTATCAATACGCGCTTTTCCTGCCTGTGCACTCTCGACCGAAAAAATAGTTTTGTTCCTCGTTGGCAACCGCCTTTCGTTTCTGCCTATGACCTCGGCGATCGGTGTCACCTCAATGGTTTAGCTGTACGCGAGAATCAACCCCGCTATATCACAGCCCTCGGCGAAACCGATAGTCATCAAGGGTGGCGCGAAACGAAAGCCAACGGCGGCATCTTAATGGACATTTCAACTAACGAATTTCTGGTGAAAGGTTTATCCATGCCTCACTCGCCCCGGTGGTATCGTGATCAGCTATGGGTACTAGAATCTGGCAATGGTAGCCTCGCGACGGTTGATCTTGAAACAGGCGAACTCAATACCATTGTGACTTTACCTGGTTTCACCAGAGGCATTGATTTCTGGGGGCCGCTAGCTTTTGTCGGTTTATCCCAAGTGCGTGAAACTGCTGTATTTAGTGGTATTCCCATCACCGAAAAATTAGAAGAACGAATCTGCGGCGTTTGGGTCGTCAATATTGAAACAGCTCAGATTATTGCTTTCCTAAGATTTGAGGATGCTGTACAGGAAATTTTTGCGGTGTCTGTACTACCCGGTATTCGGTTCCCAGAAATTGCCGAAGATAATGAAACCTTACTCAGCAACTCTTTTGTATTACCGGATAAAGCTTTAGCTCGTGTGGATTTCAGTACGCTGAAGCAACCTGACAATGATGCAAAAAAAGATTCAGGTATGGAGAGGTAAAAAAGTAGGCGATCGCCCTCTTTTTTATGTGGTGTATCGTTCTAGGGAACAATCCTTCCGACTTCGCAACCTCCCTTCGGAAGGGAGGCAATACGGTGGTTTCGTTCCTTTTTTTTTGAATATCAGATTATTTGAATGGCGAGTAGGGAGACTCATAGACATGATCTGACGCCACGATCATTGTGCCAATACCGTCGTTGGTAAAGATTTCAAGCAACAAGGCATGGGGAATACGGCCATCAATGATATGCGCTGCCCGCACACCCTGCGCCAGCGATCGCACACAACAGGAAACCTTGGGAATCATCCCACCGCCAACAACACCGGAATTAATGAGCTCACGAGCCTCCTGGAGATTGACCTTCGGAATTAATGTTGCCGGGTCGTGGTAGTCCTTGAGAATACCAGCTGTATCAGTCAACAAAATTAGTTTTTCAGCACCGAGAGCAGCGGCAAGCTCACCAGCAACGGTATCAGCATTAATATTGTGAGCCTGTCCAGTTTCATCAGCTGCAACACTCGAAATGACGGGCACATAACCGTTTTCTACCAAGGATTTAATCAGCTTGGTATCAATACTTGTCACCTCACCGACAAATCCAACGCCTTCTTTGCCAACGGGACGAGCTTGGATCATTTTGCCGTCTTTGCCGCATAGGCCGACGGCGGAAGCCCCCTCTTGGTTAATTAAAGAAACAATTTCTTTATTCACACGGCCAACCAAAACCATTTCCACGACATCCATCGTATCGGCATCAGTAACCCGCAACCCGTCTTTAAATTGAGGTTCGATATTGAGTTTGCCGAGCCATGTATTAATTTCGGGACCACCACCATGCACCACAACGGGACGCACACCAATACAAGAGAGAAAAACGATATCGCGAATCACTTTATCTTTGAGTGTGCTGTCTTTCATGGCTGCACCGCCATATTTCACAACAACTGTGCGCCCGGCAAATTGCTGCATGTAGGGCAAGGCTTCGCTGAGAATTCGCACACGCGTAGCATCTACTTCTCTGATGTATTCGCTTTCCATAAATGATTTGGCTGTACTGACTAGATGAAAAAATAAAATAAGTTGCTTGGTATTTTACGGGATGGGCGATCGCCACATCTGTTAACGATGTGTCATCTAGTCAATTTTTGATGAAATTAGGCTCTAATTATTTTCGCCAATAATTTGCGGTGGCTTGCGGAGCACAGAAGGAATCGTTGCAATAATATCTTCGGCAACGGCGCGGGGGGGACGGGCGGTACTAATCGGAAAATGGAGGTCTGCTTCTCCATAGAGGGGTCGCCGCTCCTTGAGGAGTTGGTTGAGTTTCGTTTCGAGATCAACATTGCGTAATAGTGGCCGTTTTGTATCGCTGCGGAGACGATCCATGAGTAACGGTGTGGGTACATCCAGCCAAATTGTCAGACCTTGACGGAGATAGTACCAGTTATCTTTTGAGAGGATAATGCCGCCACCTGTTGCCACAACCGTACGGGTTTGAACGGCAATCTTGCCGAGGACTTGGGTTTCGAGTTTACGGAATTCCTGCTCACCCATTTCGGCGAAAATATCGCTAATTGACGCACCTGCAAGCTGCTCAATAATGTCGTCAGAATCCAAGACACGGTAATTCATAATCTCCGCAATAATCTTGGCGAGGGTACTTTTTCCTGTGCCCATCATGCCGACGAGGTAAATGTTTAATCCTTTGAGCAAATCTTCCATCGATGAACTTAAAATCCGTGCAGACTTACTTATCTTAGGATGCTTCGTGAACCTTCTGATGGTGTTTGTGATCTTTGTTTGAGCAGGCGATCGCCAAGTTATGGATGGTTTTTATGATAAAAAGTAGCCCCATGCCAACGGCCTAAACTTTTGAACAATGCCGAAAAAACTTCCCTTTATTATTGGCTCTAGCGTTACGGGGGTATTTATCTCTGTGGGCTTAATATTTTGGCTTGTCCTCTCAATCCTCAAATCAAGCCAGCCTTTTAAAATGGCGATCGCCGAATTACAGGCAAGCTCAAGGGTTAATCAGCATTTCGGGTTGGACTGGAAACCGGGTTGGTGGGTCACAGGCTCAATTTCAGTAACTGGCGACCAAGGTGTGGCTTGCCTCAACATTCCACTATCTGGCGTGGAGAAGAGCGAAGGGATTGCCTACCTTGATGCCGCTAAACGGCAGGGAGAATGGGAAATCAATGAGCTTGTCGTAAACATGACTAATTCCGCCTCTTTCCTTCCCCAAGACACCTTTGAATTGGTTACTCCCACTGATGGGAGAAAAAAAGTTTGCGGAGCTTCCAGCACGGCTGAATAACAAAAGCAATCATTCCCCAATCAATGGCGATCGCCTGTTATTTACGTCTCTACCCCTTTCCAATATTAAGTAACAGAATGGGTAACAGGTAGATGGTTCGTTCCTACGGGAGACACATTAGGCTGCGGCAAACTTTGGGCAAGCTCTTGTATTCTTCGTTGAAGATCATGAATTTCCCTTTCTTTTTCTGCCTGAACATTATCTAATTCCCGTTGACAAGAATTAACGTTATCTCTTTGCACAGAAATTTCTAAATTAAGTTTTTGTTTGCGCTCCTCTACACGGCTAATTTCCTGCTTAATCCGCTCAATTTCTTGATAAAGTCGAGTCTCTTCACGTTTTTCAACATCAAGCCGTGAAGATAAATCATTGAGTTTTTGGTTCTCAACTTCTACAGATTTTTTGTAAGGGTCAACCGATTGATTTAACTCAACGATGCGAGTTCTTAACTTTTCTAAAAAGACTTCAGATGCCTTTGCCCGCAACTCTTGATTCTGGCTATTAGAGAGTCTTGCGAGCCATCGTTCATCGTCATTTTTGTATAAAAAATCCAGAAAATCCTGTTGTAAAAACAAATATTCCTGTTCTTCTTCAATTAGGGAAATAATCCAATCTTTATAATCTTCTTGATCATTCCACAGTTCAACAAGCGCCAGCAATCTAACGCTAACTCGGTTTGTTCTATCCAATACGAAACGCTTGACAATCTCCAGTCCAACTTCATCGCAACCTAATAGCTCTTTAATTGCTACTGTCTTGTTGATACTAGAATCTTTTTCGTATAAAACAGCAATATTTTTGTTGAAGTCAGAAATATTTTCCATAAATCAAAACGTAAGACTAAATAAGAATGTCCAGCTACAAGTTGAGCATCAGTATCAAACCTAAATTATCATCCCACAACGAACCTCAAAAATCCGCCACTATTAAAAGAGTGTTTACAAAAAAGTTACCGATAGTTTGGATTCCAGCTTCGCTGAGTTTCACTCAAACCGTAAGTCGCCTGATAATTGAATTTCATTAAGACCGATCGCCGAGTTTTCTCTGTGGCAAACTGGGTGTTATGCCGAAGCAGAGTTATGGAGCTGTGCCCAAGGGGTGATCGCCTGAAGCAAGCTGCTCTCAGATCTTTACGAGGCATACTTCACAAGTAAATTCTGATATCACACCGTAATGTTGACTTTTACTATCCCAGCAAAAGTAATACCTCTCTTAAGTATGTAGCACTTCGACTATATCCAACATCATGCAGGATTTTCTACACTCATTGCATGATGAAAGGCGATTGCCGAGTTTTTTTTATTGCAAATTAGTTCTATGCCAAAGCAGAGTTACGGCTCTGTACTTAAGGTGCGATCATATGAAGTCTTTTGTGGATCTAATTCTATCACGTAAAATATCTATGGGTATAAGCGGCAACTGATAGCAAGCTTTACTATTAGCAGAATCATGCTTAAATCTCTAAAAATTGAAAACTTTCGTTGCTTTCGACAATTTGAGCTAAAAAAGCTTGGACGAGTAAACTTACTTGTTGGGAAAAATAATAGCGGTAAAACTTCAATTCTTGAGGCAATTCAACTGCTTAATCTTCCCTCCAATCCTCAATCTTTACTGAAAATCATTGATCATCGAAGAGAATATAATCAACGTAGTCAAGGGTATTCGAAATTCGACTTAGATGTATGCCATCTTTTTCACAATCACGAGCTTAATATTGGTAGTTCTTTTTCGATAGAAACAGCAAATAATCAAAGAATAACTTTTTCTAAAAAAGAATATCTAGAATTAGAGACTTCAAAGTCACTCGAAGGTATGTATATCAATGGAGCTAATGAGCCTGGACATTCTCAAGGAGAATATCTAGAAGTTGATTTCTTTTTTGAGAAAAATCACTATCGTACTGATCTATCTTTAGATTTTGAAACTTGTCTTTCCTCATCAAATGTTGTGCGCTACATAACAAAAATGAAGGTCAACTCAATGACAACTCAACTCATGTATTCTCACTCTTTTTTAAAGACAAAGATAGTAGAATTATTCGATAAAATTGTTTTACAACCAGAAGAAGAGTTGATTACAGAAGCGCTTCGGTCAATTGAACCATCAATTCAGCGTTTAGCTTTAGTTGCATCTCAACAAAATATGCCACAAAAATTAGAACGAGACTTTGTCATTAAATTAAATAATGATGAGAAGCCCATACCTATCGGTAGTATGGGGGACGGTGTATGGAGAATGCTGAGCTTAGCACTGGCTATCGTAAATGCGAAAAACGGTATTTTGTTGATTGATGAAATTGATATAGGCTTGCACTTCAGCACAATGTCTGATATGTGGAAATTAATCGGGGAAACAGCACAACGCCTCAATGTTCAGGTTTTTGCGACAACTCATAATAGTGATTGTTGGACAAGTCTTGCAGAACTAGCAAATAAAGAAAATCCTAATGATGACGGTATTACTATTCACAGAATTGAAAAGGAAAAATCTGAAAGTGTAGTCTTTACTGAACGGCAAGTGGCGATCGCCGCAGAACGTGGGATTGAGGTGCGTTAGTCAATGGCAAAAATTCGTAATAAGATTTTGCTAGTTGAAGGAGCCGAGGATCAGCGAGTCATTCCTGAATTAATTGAGGCAAATGGTATTAATTGGGGAACAAGCAACAATCCACTCGTTTATATTCGCGATTGTGGAGGCTATGATAATTTAGCCGATCCAGATTTAATATCTAGTGAACTAAAAGCATCTGGATTAACTAAATTAGGTCTTATCATTGATGCAGATGAAGAACCAGAAAATCGTTGGCAAAGCTTGAGAAATGCTTGCTTAGAAAGTATTCCTAATTTACCTAAAGATTTACCAAGAGAAGGATTAATTCACGACACAGAAGAAGGTATTAAGTTTGGAGTTTGGATCATGCCAGATAATCAACCGCAGGGAATGCTGGAAACTTTTCTTACATATCTAATTCCAGACTCGAATAATTCATTATGGCAACTTGCTCAGAATGTGACTCAAACGGCAAAAGAACAAGGTGCACCTTTCAAACAAACTCACTTTGATAAAGCGAATATTTACACTTGGTTAGCATGGCAAGATCCACCGGGAAGACAATTACATGATGCTATCAAACAGCGAATTCTAGACCCACGACATCCAGAAGCTCAAACATTTGTCACATGGTTTAGAAATCTGTATGACCTGACAGAATAATCGATGCCGAAACAGAGTTATGGAGCTGTACCCAAGGGGCGATCGCAATCGCTACTGTTTGCGCTGTTAGATTTTGCGAATGATTCTTTAGATGCGGATGAGGATCAGCTTGATCGGTTGCGGGGTCAAATCGAAACGCAGTGGCAGTCTGCGGAACGCTTAGTCGTAAGGACGAAATTACGATATCTGCAAACCTTATCGCGATTGGCTACACCGAATGCACCGCTAACGTTGCCTCAAATCAAGACAGCGCTTAAAAGTTTTACCGATTTTCTAGAAATCCTTGAGGACAATCGCACCATTACGCGTGGTTCAGAGAACTGGCATTTTACGCTGACTTTTTGGGGCGATCGCTGGGAGCGAAATTACAATCTAGATTGTTTTGGGCAAGCATGGGAAAGTCGGCGTGCGGGTGGGACAACCCAGGTTCCACCAAAAGCAAAAGCACAAAAAACGGAACCTCAAACTCAACATGACTGGTGGTCTATTTGTCGAAATGCGCTAAGTACTCGCCTGACCAGCAATCCCCTGACCGCGGTCGATGGCATGGTATTTGAACTGGGTGATTTGTATGTGCCATTGGGTGTGGTTCCCAATAGTTTCTCTGATGAAGATTCAGAGAGCGAAGGTAATTCACAGAGCTATACACCGGCATTATTTGTTCAGAACAATGCAGCAGCAGGACAAGCAAAGCGATTAGCTATCGTTGGGGAGCCGGGCACGGGCAAAACAACTTTTCTACAGCAGTTTGCGCTGCATTTATGCGAAACAAAAACCTATTTTCCAGTTTGGATTTCTCTCGCAGATCTCGACGGGCGATCGCCGGAAGATTACCTAACGACGACATGGCTCCGTCAAGCTTTTAAGCAATTTATTGTTGCACCTGAAACGCTCAATGAATTTGCTAGTTTAATTGAACAAGGCAAGGTATGGCTGTTATTGGACGCGCTAGATGAAATGGGT
>CAZXBK010000188.1:0-7856 GCA_964638765.1 uncultured Synechococcus sp.
CTTTTGGCCCTTATCGTTGCGCACCACCATCCACTGCCAACCGTAGGGGGCACCCATATAACCCACCACAAGATCTGCGAGGGCATTGGTATAGTCAAAGCAGCTCATGCAAGACGGCGCAAAAACATCCTTGAGTTCATTGGTTTTGAGACCAAAGAAGGGTACTAATTCTGTAGAACCGTCTTCGTGCTTGAAATGTACTCGAAAATCTTGCATGAATTCGTAGTACACCACTGTCTCCGGCGATCGGCTTGTGGTGTCGAGAAATTTCTGGAGTCCCGCGCGCGTGACATTATCCACACAGGGCATACCGAGCACATACATTTCCTCAAGGCCAATTTTGTCTTGGACTGCTCGTAATGCTTGCACCTGACAGCCCACACCAATGACCAAAAGCTTTTTGATGCCCTTTTGCTCGATCTGCTCAAGAATTGTCAAATTAGGTGAAAGCGTTGGTTTATTAACCCGCGCTGCAAGGATGTCTTCCTTTGTCGTTGCAATGAGAGGACTGGGCTGAAAGCGATCTTCGGGCGTATTTTGCACACAGACAACACCTTCGACCCAACCGGCATCGAGCATTTTACAGGCAAGGGAACTGATAATTCCTGTCCACTGCGCCCCTTCAATGGGTTGTTTTTTCCGTGCTGCCACCATTTTCTGATGGACACCGAAATACAGTTCTTGTTCGTCATCTAAATCACGCTGTCTGCCGTGAACGAGATTTTCGAGGCGGTCAAACTGCTGGTTAATGAAGGCGCAGGCTTCCTTAACGTAATAAATGAACTTAGTATCGCACAATCCGCAATCACTACAGAGATCCTTAGCCGGGCGTACTTTACCGCGGGGCAATCCCTTCGCTTTCTCGTGGGCTGGAATTTGGGCAGTCATGGGCGACAGTGTGACAAAAAAACAGTATTTGTCAGCGTAATGGAAAGAATTACCGAAAGATCGGTTTTTGTGACGAAATGTAACAGGAAACGATAGAGGTAAAGATAGTGGCGATCGCCTTCTTGTTAAAAAATTATTCTTTTGAACTAGGAGTAGTTGTCAATTTCCTATCTAAATTTTGCCTTTATCGAAAAAAAATAGTCACATCTATTGTTTTCTTTCATGAGCTTTAATGATTTAGGCGAAGACCAGAAACCTTGTGTCTGTTGAAAAGCTTGTTTGCTCTGGCTCGTATTCTAAGAGATGCGGCGATCGCCGACAATTTCTTTAGGGACAAGGATTCTGTCATTTAGCTTAGAGAAGTAATTAAACTAACTAAAATTAGGACAATTAAAATCGCCATAATAACGGTATTTCTAGTTTGTTCGGTTTCAGTTAGGGGACGAATAGTTTTACGCATCACAAAGGTACGAACTTTTAAATGACGTCCTAACAGTAGATAGCTACTGCGCGAAGAGTGGAAATCATGCTTTCGATAAAATCCTTTTGCCGTATCGAAGGATAATGCCGAGATTTTTCGGTGGTGCTTTGACGCGAAAATATCGGTGGTGATCGCCAGTAGCTCAGAGCCTATACCCTGACGCGTAAAGTCGGGATGAATGAATAAGCCCGTTATTCTTGCACTACTCAGTAGAAAAGCAATAAAACCAATAATATTTTCATTAGAAACTGCAACAAAAATAAGTTCACGTTTTAGGTCGCGCTTTTTTTCTTGGTCATTAATTAATGCCGCTAAAGTTTCTTCTGATAATGTTGAATTGAGAAGAATATTTAAATTAAGCTTTTGGACAGATAAAATTTCATTGATATCAGCTTCAGTAGCGAGGCGGAAAAGGACTTTCATAGAGTCGGCTAGAAAACAATTGAGTGGCTTAGAGAACCTAAAAAAAAGCGATAAAAGCAAATGTTTTTTTACTTGTCTGCAAGTTTGTTGAAGTCTATTAAGCAGGAGAGATTAAGTAATAATGTAGGGCAATTTATATCAGATTATTTTTTTGTCTCTCTGGCGTAGATTGCAGCTGATTTGGACAATTCTTGTAAAGTTTATCTTTCCAAAAGTACTATAAGATCGTTGCGTCTATCCTTTCTTATCAAGATTTATGACTGCTGCTGGAAAGAATTTGGATCTATCTCAAAACCTTGAGGCTCTTTTACAGGATATTTTGGCGATCGCCGCTGAAAATGAAGGGGAAGGAGAAACCCAGCTTGTTATTTTGCGGGAACTAGAAAAACTACACCGCCAAATCTGTGAACAGTATTTCTACCCGACATTACCGGAGCGACGACGGGATTTATATAATTTGCTGCGGGATATGGAAGAAGATGGCGGTTGGCCATACATTGCGCGACCGAAACTGAAATTTATTATGAAAGCCCTAATGGATGCGGAGTCAGAGAAGCTTGAACAATCCGAGTTAGAACAAGATATTTAGGGCTTTTGTCCGGATTTGGACTGACTTTTCCTGTGGCTAAGAGTATTGGCGGAGATCGTGGCAGTCACGCAACAGTATGAAAAATCTTATTCAGCTCGCACATCAGGGCAGTGTTAAAGCAATCATGGAAGTCCTGAACAAACAGTTGCAGGACACTGGTGTGAGTACGCGGGTTGCCCTTGGTGCTAACGGTACTTTAGAGATTTTGTGTGAGGCGGGACATCCTGAAAATTTAGATAAGCGGGTGGTTGTTAGTCGTATTCAGCGGAGTTTAGATCAACTATCTCCCCGACCGTTTCGACAGGTGCATATTCAGAGTTGTCTTACTAATGATGTGCAGTCTCTGTGGGTGTCTACTTTGAGTTTTGATGCTCGCCGTAAATTGCTGTGGTCTGAAAAAATTCAAATTCGTCACTTGTCCTGGGTTAAGCGGACATTGCGAGCGTGGGGCATCAAGTTACCGAAAGCAAAGCAAAAAAAACGATCCTCTAAATTTCAGTTTGCGTCACCTTCAGGTTCTTCAGAGTCAACACCAGAATCTAAATCGCCACTGCGCCAGCTTTCTCCCCGCACAAAATTAGCAATGGGGGCGATCGCCGCTGGATTTTGTGGATGGCTAAGCCATGACTGGTGGCAGCTGAGAACCCAAGTGCAACCCAATGCCACTGACAGTTCTACCGTGACGCAGACGACAGAAACAAGCGCAACAGAACTCAGTTTTGAACCGTTTAATCAAGCTGTGCGACTGGCAATCCAAGCATCCAACGGCGGTCAATCAGCAACAACCTATGGTGAATGGGTGGATCTCGCAAACCGCTGGCAACAGGCATCAGAGCTGATGAAATTAGTTGCACCAAGTCATCCTCGGTATGCGGAGGCGCAGGAACGGGTCTTGAGCTATCGTCAGAATAGTGAACTTGCCCTCGCCAAGGCCAAGGCATTAGCCCCTGATGTTTCTCCGTAGTAACGCTGTATGGCTCCCGATTCTTTCTACCATTGCTTAACGCTTTCTTCTGATCCCCACGTTATTGTTTCCCATCTAGCTGAGGCGATCGCCGAATATTTTTCAGCGGCAGCCGTGTATATCGAGTTTGACTGTCGAGCGACAAAACCTCTAAGCAGTAGCTGGAGTAACATCAGTGATTTTGACGGTTTTACCAATGTTGAGCCGCCAACAAAAGCATCATTAAAAAAGGACTTAAAAGGAAAAAAGTACCAAAGGCTGAGGGAGTGGGGCATAGAGCAACTGGCTCTCGTTCCCTTTAAAACTGAAACAGGCTACTCTGGCTGGACTGGTATCGCCTCAAAGGGGTCTTTACCTCCCCTCGAAGAATGGACAGATATCGTCATTGCTCCTCTGAATGTGGCAGCGCAACTGCTCCCTCTGCAACAGCAAAATCAGCGGAATCGCAACAGTAATGCGCTACTGGCCAAGATTAATCAACTAATCGACCAAGAAACGACCACCAATCGGTTGCTACAAAAGGCGATCGCCGAGGCTATTGAATGTTATGACGTGGATTTTGGCCTAGTCGGTTTGTTTAAATACGCCAATCCATTGCTGGCGAGAAATGAACCCCAAACTTGTCCTGATGCCACGTTCAATATCGTTAATGAAACGGATTTAGTGCCACGGCAAATTGTATTGAAGGATTGTGATCTTTGCCGGGAAGGATGGTTGGCTTCCCCTAACGTTTTGGCGGTGAATGATCTGACCAAAACGGACTTGGGCTCGTCGCCTCTCGCCGAGAAATACCAAAGCTTTTTGATCACGCCTTTAATGGGACAGCAATCTGGTGATGGTCAATACAGCACTGTTTTGGGGTTGGTTATTTTGGGGCAACAGCAAAGTCGTGTGTGGCAGGCAGAGGAGAAGCAGCTAGCGGATTTTATCGCCCACCAACTGAGTACGGCGATGATTCACCAGCAGTCCCTCCAACGCGTGCAGTCCCTTGTGGATGAGCGTACCGCCCAGCTGAAATGGAGTCTTGATGTACAGGCCAAACTCGGCGCAAAAATGCGTCAACAAATTCAGCAGCTCCGCCAGCTTAATGTGCTCAAGGATGAGTTCCTTAGCACCATGAGTCACGAGCTAAATACGCCGCTGGCAACGATGAAAGTTGCAGTGAAAATGCTCAAACAACCGGGGCGATCGCCGGAAAAACAGGCGACTTATCTCGATATCCTCGAACAGGAGTTAACCCGCGAAAGCAAACTCATTAAAGATTTGTTGAAATTGCAGCATTTCGAGTCGGAACAATTTGCGATGAAGCCCCAACGGTTGTCGCTAAATCCAATCCTCGAAGCGATGCGTCAAGAGTTTAATCAGCGTTGGCAGTTGTTAAAGGGTTTGGAGCTGGAAGTGACCTATGTGCCTGAAAATGTCGCCCACAAACTACAAATTGAAACGGACGAAGAAAGCTTAACTAATGCCCTAAGCGAGCTGCTCACCAATGCTGGTAAGTATTCGGATCGCAATACGAAAGTTCGTCTTGAGGTCGAGTATTTTGCAAAGTCTCCGGCTCAGATCCAGCTGCGACTTTGCAATGATGGCTCTGGTATTTCGGTGGAAGAACAAGAACATATTTTTGAAAAATTTCGACGGGGCGCAGGGGTCACTGATAAAGCGATTCCTGGTACTGGTCTGGGTTTAGCGCTCGTGAAAGCATTGGTTGAGCAACTAGAAGGAACCATCGAAGTCAGCAGCGAACCGGATGCTGGGCAAGAAACCTATGAAACCTGTTTTGTGATGACCTTTCCTCAAAGTATGGTGGGTTTGTAATAGGGGATAAATGGGAGGCGATCGCCTATTTTCCCGGTCTGATTAAGCAGTCAATTGTTTAACTTTGGCATTGCTCTGAAGACTCTTTTCCCAATTCAGCATGGCGATTTTGCGCTCCACGCCCCAGCGATAACCGCCCATTGCTCCAGAAGTACGGATAATCCGATGACAAGGTACTAGGTAGCTCACAGGATTTTTTCCGACAGCATTGCCGACTGCTCTCACCGCTTTGGGTTGCTCAATCATCTCTGCCAAATCTTGATAGGTTCTCGTTTGTCCGCAGGGAATAGTCAACAGTGCTTGCCAAACTTTGAGCTGAAACTCTGTGCCCTTCAGATAAATATCAAAGTCTTGTGGCTCAGGTGCGGCGTTATTCGAAAATAGTTGATCGCCTAGGTTTTGAATCTCTTCTGGTGTGTGATGAAGCTCGATACTTTGTCCCCATTCTGCTCGTAAAAAATCAGCGGCGATCGCCAAATCATCCGTCTCAAGAAAATAAAGGCCACAGATACCTTTATCTAAAGTTGAGATTAAGCAGTAGCCAAAAGACGAGTGATATAAACCGTAATTCAATACCGATAGCTTGTGTCCACGTTTAAATTCTGTCGTTGAGACGATAGTTAGTTTCATTGATATTTACTTGGGGGAAATATTTAGGCGATCGCAAAGTCAGTAAACTTCCGAGATTCTGGGTCATGAAAAGCTAAAACAATATCTTCTTTGGGTATACCTTGATCCAATAATTCTGTTGCAATACCTTCTTCTGTCCAATCTTCCTCAATGTAAATCTTGTCGTTTTTTAGACGCAGATGAACGTGAGTGGAGTTGATTCTTTTTGCTCCATTCCAATCCATTGTCAGCCAGAGATAGTGATCATGACTTTCATCAAAAACTAGACAAGTCTCATATTTCTTTAAACCTGAAGAATTAGCTCTTCCGTCATACTCAGTAAGAACTTTTTTGGCTAACTGACGATAGTTTTCTAATTTATCCATTTGACAACCTCCTCTTTGATGACATCAATGGAAACGAGTGAAACATTATTGATATTTATGAGAGCTTGGACAGACTTACGCTGAAAAAATGATTCGTGTACTTCATTTTTAATAGCCAAGTAAATTTCTTGATATTCACTCTGAGAAAGACGAATTAAATTTCGATAAATAATGTATTGACCTAATGCCAACTCAAAATCCTTAAACAGTGAAGGACTAATAAAACTCTTAATTTCTACAATCAGTTTACGTTGTTCGCCATTCGCTGAGTTATTTTTGACGATCGCCAAATCTGGATAGAGTTCAATATCCTCATATTCAAGAGGATATGGATCAGCCACAATGTCCCAACCGTCTTTAATCAAGGCATTTTTAATTGCATCATGATAAATATCTTTTGCTGGCATATTGGTAGCGACAATAAAAAAAGGTGAGTCATTACTGACCCACCCCAATTATAAAATTAGATCCTTTTACTTCGCGCCGACAGGCATACCGAGAAGATCCTCAATTTTAGGCATTTCCTCTAGGGGAATGACGCGACCTTCATCTTCAAAGCCATCAATTTCATTGAAGTTGAGGTAGCGGTAAAGTTCGCCCTTGAATGGATCAATCTTTTCAGAAACGATCGCCTGATATTCTTCCACAGTTGGAATCTTACCGAGGAGCGCACAAACTGCCGCGAGTTCAGCAGAACCGAGATAAACCTGAGCGCCTTTACCCATTCGGTTATTGAAGTTGCGGGTGGAAGTAGAGAAAACAGTTGCATTGTCTTCAACCCGCGCTTGATTACCCATGCAGAGAGAACAACCGGGCATTTCAGTCCGAGCACCAGCGCCAGCAAAGGTTGCATAAACACCCTCTTCTTTAAGCTGCTGTTCATCCATGCGAGTCGGCGGACAAATCCAGAGACGACCTTTTACAGTGCCAGCCCCTTCAAGGATTTTCGCAGCGGCGCGGTAGTGACCAATATTGGTCATACAAGAACCGATAAACACCTCATCTACTTTGTCCCCTGCACATTCGGACATCAGCTTGACGTTATCAGGGTCGTTAGGCGCTGCAACGATGGGCTCCTTAATTTCGTTGAGGTTCACTTCGATGACATCTGCATATTCCGCATCAGGGTCAGCCGACATGAGAGAAGGATTTGCAAGCCATTCTTCCATCTTGGCGATGCGACGAAGCAGCGTCCGAGCATCAGAATAGCCCCGCGCAATCATGTTCTTCATCAGAACGACGTTGGAGCGCAGGTACTCAGCAACGGTTTCTTCGCTAAGTTTAATGGTGGAACCAGAACAAGAACGCTCAGCGGTAGCATCAGTCAACTCAAAAGCTTGCTCTACCTTGAGATCAGGGAGACCTTCCATCTCCATAATGCGACCGTTAAAGACATTAATCTTGTCGCCTTTGCCAGCCGTGAGTTTACCTTCCTGCATAGCAACCCAAGGAATTGCATTCACAATATCGCGGAGTGTAACGCCGGGTTGAAGTTCGCCAGTGAATCTTACGAGGACAGACTCAGGCATGTCGAGGGGCATTACACCGAGTGCTGCGGCAAATGCAACGAGACCAGAACCCGCAGGGAAGGAAATACCGAGAGGGAAACGAGTGTGAGAGTCACCACCAGTACCAACGGTATCGGGCATCAGCATCCGGTTTAGCCAAGAGTGGATAATACCGTCGCCGGGCTTTAGG
>CAZXBK010000189.1:0-273 GCA_964638765.1 uncultured Synechococcus sp.
GCCATAATTCCCACAAATATGATCAGCACACTAAATATCGCGATTATCAAAGGCCGGATGACCAAAGAGATATAACGGCACATCGCTATCTGGCAGGGTTGTTTCGTAGACAGCAAAGTCATTAAACATCGCTGTTCCCCACCAAACTGGTTCCGACGGCAACTCCATTTTGTGATTGAGAAAGCCGTAGTAGGGCATAAAGATGCGTACATCATGTCCTAACTGCCGTAGTGCTTTGGGGAGTGCCCCAACAACATCACCCATTCCTCCCGC
>CAZXBK010000189.1:288-7828 GCA_964638765.1 uncultured Synechococcus sp.
GATAGGAGTAGCTTCGGCAGACACGAACAAGATACGCATAGGGCTGTCTCGGAATGGAATGTTCTGTTAGAGCGTATCATCCACTCAGACAAAAGCCATAGAGAATTGCCAAATTTCGGTTAACAGCCTAAAAATTGCTGGATTTGCTGTTGATAAATGTCCGGACTTTCTAACATTGGGAAATGCCCAACGCCGGGAATTTCGGTGTATTGGAAGTTTGGATTCAGGGCGATCGCCGCCTTTGCTTGTTCAGCGGGAATAATCTGGTCATTTTCTCCCGACAAAAATAATGTCGGACATTGAATCTGTTTAAAGGCAGCAGGTAAACGAGTCACCATATCTTTGTTGACAGCAGCAACTAATGTGCCAGAAGCAGCGGCATCATCAGCGGCAAGATAATCGGCTAAAAATTGTTGGCGATCGCCTTTATCAATGGGACGTTTCAGAAAACGGGCGATCGCGATTTGATCCATAAAGGGCACAGAAGCCAGCCAAGGAAAGCGAAATTTAACAATACCCTTCCCAATTTTTTGAAAAATAGCAAAGGCTCGCTCGTCGTAAGTGAAGACGCCATTGCAATTAAGGATGAGCCGCTCAACTTGTTGAGGATATTGTTCTGCAAATAAAGCTGCGATGGAAGCGCCCATCGAGTGGGCATTGAGCACCAAAGGCGTTGAAAGTTCTAAAGTCTGCACGAGTTCGGCTAAATCTAGCACGTAATCTTGCAGCGCAAAATCACCTTGATAATCTTCCGGTAGTTGCGACTTTCCAAAACCCTTTAGGTCATAAATTAGACAGTCATATTGGGCACTAAACTGTCGCGCCGTCGCTAACCAATACTGACTAGACCCGCCCCAGCCATGCACAAATAACATTGTGGGCTTAGCTTTAGAATCGTCTTGCCGCAACCACTCAAAATAATGAGAAACGCCACGCACATCAACCTTTGCCATACTGCGTCATTCCTAGGCAGATTCAGGCTTGGGGAGGGAAGAAGGGTGGAGCAAAAGTTCTGCTGTAGAGCGTTGTTCAACCATTTCTTTCGTGATTTTGCAGCGCTGTAAATCTTCCCGCGATGGAATTTCATACATCACATCGAGCATCAGTTCTTCCACAATGCCGCGTAATGCTCTAGCACCAGTCTTACGACGGTAAGCTTCTTGGGCGATCGCCCGTACTGCAGCGGGTTCAAATTCTAGTTCGACATTGTCCATCTTCAGCAACTTGCAATACTGCTTGACGATGGCATTTTTTGGCTTTGTCAAAATTTCGATGAGGGTATCTTCGTCTAAAGAATTTAATGACGCCATTACGGGGATTCTGCCGGTAAATTCCGGAATCATGCCGTATTTAACGAGGTCTTCTGAAGACAAGTGCTGGAGCAGTTCGGCTGTGCGTTCTTCTTTTTTCGAACCCTCTTCGCCGGGTCGCACAAAACCCATACTCTTTTTACCGACGCGTCGCTCAATCACTTTATCAAGACCAACAAACGCACCGCCGCAGATAAACAAAATATTTTTGGTATCAATCTGGATGCAGTCTTGATAGGGATGCTTACGGCCACCTTGGGGAGGAACGTTGGCGATCGTGCCTTCGAGCATCTTGAGGAGAGCCTGTTGAACACCTTCCCCGGAAACATCACGGGTAATGGAAGGATTTTCACTCTTGCGGGCAATCTTATCAATCTCGTCAATGTAGATAATGCCCCGCTGAGCTTCTTCTACGTCAAGATCGGCAACCTGCAATAATCTCAGCAGAATATTTTCGACATCCTCACCGACATAACCTGCTTCCGTTAAGGTTGTTGCATCAGCAACCGCAAAAGGTACATCGAGGATTTTCGCCAAGGTCTGTGCCAACAGGGTTTTACCGCAACCAGTTGGGCCGATTAATAAAATATTGGATTTATTGAGTTCAATGCCATCTGCAACGGGTTCTGGATCTTCCTCATCTGGCAAGAGACTCAGGCGCTTGTAATGGTTATAAACCGCTACGGACAAAACTTTTTTTGCTTCGCCTTGGCCGATAACGTGTTCATCGAGATATTCCTTGATTTCTCTTGGCTTGGGAATATCTTCAAACTTGATTTTGGGCGGCGGGCTTTTCTGCTGATTTTTTTCTGGCGATCTCGCGACACTAGGAGCCATGCCCGCCGCATTTTCCATCAATTCTTCATCAAGAATTTCATTGCAAAGCTCTACGCATTCATCGCAAATATAAACGCCCGGTCCAGCGATTAGCTTACGGACTTGCTCTTGGGACTTTCCACAAAAAGAGCATTTGAGGTGGGAGTCATATTTAGACATAAATTTGTTCGTAGAGCCTCTTGATCAAGATGGGCAATAAATTTAAGCAGCGTTAGGGGTAATAACCTTGTCAATGAGGCCATACTCACAAGCTTCCTCAGCGGACATATAGAAGTCACGCTCAGTATCTTCCGCCACTTTATCAAATGGTTGGCTGGTGTGGTCAGCAATTAAGGAATTCAGTTTTTCCTTAATGTATAAAATCTCTTTCGCCTGAATCTCGATATCCACGGCTTGACCCTGAGCGCCACCCAAAGGCTGGTGAATCATGACCCGTGAGCTAGGCAAAGCCATGCGCTTCCCTTTTGTACCACCGGATAACAGAAAAGCACCCATACTAGCGGCAATCCCGTAACAAATTGTCACGACATCAGGGCGTATCTGCTGCATCGTATCGTAGATGGCCATGCCAGCATACACAGACCCACCGGGGGAATTGATATAAATCTGAATGTCTTTCTCGGCATCCTCGGCATCGAGGAAGAGGAGTTGAGCCACGATGGAATCGGCAACGGTATCGTCAATGGCGCTACCCAAGAAAATGATTCTTTCCCGGAGCAGACGAGAGTAAAGATCAAAAGCGCGCTCGCCCATGCCAGATTGTTCGACAACCATCGGCACAACAGAGCCACCCATGGAAAATGTGTAGGGGTCAGACTTGCTGAGTAAATTCTGGTAGGAAGTGAGTGACTGAACCATAGTGGTGCGATCGCCTAATAAAAATCAAAAACGAAGTAAAGTTAAATCGATTTACAAAGTCGTAAATCCCATCACCATCATAGCGACAAGCGGAATATACTGCATTACTTCGACCTCCGTCGAAACGCTGGTTTCCCTTAGGTAACAGCACCAAGACTAAAGACGCGTCCAATGATTTCCTCGATGGGAGGATCATTAATACTCAAATCCAGCACAGGTAGACGTTCTAGGATTTGCGAAATCCTTTCGGTTAACTTTTCCTGTTTAACCAGAAAACAGATTTCTTGACCATTAATACTTTCAACTTCCCCAAAATCAGTAAGTTGCTCTCGACTGTAGGGTTTGGCGAGTTCTACTTTGACTTCCCGATAAGGCGAAAAATCTGCTAATAGTTGATCGAGACTGCCATCGTAAATGAGGCTGCCCTGGTGAATCAATAAAACCCGTTCACACAGCGCTGTAATGTCAGCCATGTAGTGGCTCGTTAAGAGAACTGTTGCGCCATAGCGTTGGTTATATTCTCGTAGAAAATCCCGCACAGCCACCTGAGCGTTTACATCAAGCCCTAGGGTCGGCTCATCGAGAAAGAGTACCTGCGGGTGATGGAGGAGCGCTGCAAGGAGTTCGGCTTTCATTCGTTCGCCGAGGGAAAGCTTGCGGATAGGCTGGGTGAGTTTGCTATCGAGGGAAAGCATGCCGCTCAGTTCACTGAGGCGCTCTTGGAAAATATTTTCGGGAATATCGTAGATGGCGGCATTAATGCGTAGGGAATCGAGGGCAGGCAAATCCCATAGGAGCTGTTGCTTTTGTCCCATCACTAGGCTGATTTTGCGCAGGAAGCTGGATTTGCGGCTAAAGGGTGTCGCTCCAGCCACTTGTACTCGTCCTTGGGAAGGATGAATTAAGCCCGTGAGCATTTTTAGGGTTGTGGTTTTGCCTGCGCCGTTGGGACCGAGGAAACCGACCATCTCGCCGGGCTGGATATCAAATGAAATATTTTCGACGGCTTTAACATGACGGTAGCGCCGTTTAAAAAAGTGTTGAATTGTGCCCTTAAGACCGGGTTCTTTGAGCGCGACGGGATAGATTTTGCTAAGTTGCTCAACTGCAATGATGGACATGGGCACTCCAAAAGGGCGATCGCCGGACTTGTATTTATAGGCGCGAAAATTGCACGACAAAAATTTAAGGCTCAAAAAATTATAAAGCAGAGACAATTTGCCTCTGCTAATAATCAAGTTATTTGATTTGATGTGGACAGATGTTTAGATTGCATCTGTTTCCAAAGTTGGGCGGCGTTCCATAATAGTTGCTTTGTAAGGAATTACGCCGGTTTCGACACTTCCTAGACAACGGGCTGCCCCAAGGGAAAGATCGAGGTTACGGGGAGCAATATAGGGACCGCGATCATTGAGGCGAATAATGACACTTTTCTGATTATCGAGGTTTGTCACCTTCAGGAAAGTATCAAGCTTCATGGAAGGATGGGCCGCTGTGAAAGCATATTGGTCATAGGTTTCACCATTGGCAGTAAGTCGACCATGGAAATAGGTGCCATACCAAGAGGCTAAACCATCAATGGATTGCTCGGTGGGTTCGATTTGGTACATTTGCGTTTGCGCTGTAATCAAATCTAGGGCAGGAACGCCGAATGCTAAACGTAGGTTGTTTGCCCAACGGATAGCCAAGATTTCGTAGTTCTTGATGTCTTCGCGGGTAATGGATTCGTCGATGACAAATAGAATTTGCTCATCCATGGCGATCGCCGGTTGATCTTGGTGAAGCTTGGGAGTGATCGCTGTGGCATTAAACGCCTCTGTTTCCACAAGACGCTCAAGGCGCTGGGCTAACAGACTCGCTTTTTCTTGGGAGCGCACAGTGGCAACCAAACTACCTTTTACCCATACTTCGTAATCCCGCTCTGCGTCTGCCACTGCTGATTGGGGGCGATCGCTGACAAAACGAGCACTGCTGGGATTCGCCGCCGTTTGGGAAGGAGCATCCTCTGTGGAATTTTCGATGGGCTTGCTAACCACTGCCACTGGGCTGGTTACAATTTCTTCTGCTTGAGCGAAGCGGCCAAGACCGACAAACCGTAATAGTTTCTGGATAAAACTAGAAACATAATTTGAAAAGCGAGAGGGCGTCGGTGCCTTCGCATTCGCGTCTGTAATCGCCGACGGAATTTCTACTGTTTCTGTAACTAACTTGCAAAGAGGATTTTCTGCTAATTCTTCACGCTGGGATGCCAGCTCAGCCTCAGCAAGAACTGTTTCGCCTTCAAGCGCACCTTTGGTCTGAGCAATACTCGATGGTTGAGCTGGTGATTGTAAAGTTGCCACAACCTCAGCCGTGTGCTTTTCACCGAAGCGATTGTTTGATTTTGAGTGGTCAGTCGTGGCGATCGCCGCCACAGGCATCAGCTCTGTCGCTGTGACAACAACAGAAACACCTAAACCAGACAGAAATCCCGTCAGTTTTGATAAGCGCATAAACAAATGAAATTTAAAAATTCAAAAAAATTGCGGTAATACATCACTGCCAAAGCCCTATAACATTGGGTAGAGAAGTACCAACGCATGTAATATTTGTTTCAATTCAAGTTTTATAACCTAATGAATCCTGTGGAAAACTAGGCGATCCCCAAGCTTATTAGTACAAAATACTTATGGGCTACACTTCGACAACCTTTAAAAAAAGCTAAATTTCCCGATGGACAAGGGTTTGCTCGACAAGAAAGAAAGTTAGGGTAAAGAGCGTATTATGATTTCTTATTTAAAAGCTTTGCTAATCCTTTGTTTTTGAATTCATAAGCAGGATAAATGTTTGGATGCTGTTTTTTGTTCTTTTGAATACAGCTATCCCTAGGAAAGATCATTCTTTAGGGGGAGATGAATCATCTAAGTTCTGATCAAGACGCTTTTTTGCAAGCCTTGATATTAGGGTTGCGGCCGGGTCAAAAGGAGTTAGCCCAGTGGTCTTCAGGGGCCATGGCTATTTCTGCAGTCCCCGGTTCGGGAAAATCCCATGCCTTGGCGATCGCCGCTGTGATGACCTTGGCGCGACAGCAGCTCCACCAGCAAAAGCAGTTGTTAGTCGTAACCTTTACACGGTCAGCAGCGAGCAGTATTAAGCAGAGAATTTGTGATTATCTTAAGGCTGCTCGGTTGCCTGCTGTTGGTTTTTCAGTGCAGACGCTGCACGGCTTGGCGTTACAGATTGCTAGCCGTCACCCAGAAATTTCGGGACTAGATTTAGATCGCGTTACGCTAACCCACACCCACGCCAGTCATCCGGTAATGCGTGAGGCGGTAGAGCTGTGGATTAAAGAAAATGAATTGCTCTTCCAAAATCTATTGGCGGGAAACCAAGAAGATCAAGAGGAAACAGAACGTTTGAGGCGGCAGTTTGCGCTAAGAACAGAAATCTTGCCCCAGCTAGCCCAAACGGTTATCCATGAGGCAAAAAGCTCTAATTTACAGCCCCTCGATCTTGAGTATTTGGGAGAACTGAAAGGCGATCGCTATGGGTTGATGGAGACGGCGGCGGGTTTATACGAGAAATATCAAACGCTTTTACTCCAGCACAACTTGATTGATTACGATGACATGATCCTTGGGGCGTTGCGGGTTTTAAAAGTAGAGGAATTGCAAGATCTGTGGCAAACACAAATTTATGGTGTATTTGAAGATGAGGCGCAGGATTCAAGTCCGCTACAGGAAGAGTTGCTACATCTTCTAGCGGGTGATCGCGCGACGGGCAAAACAAATTTAGTGCGGGTGGGTGACCCTAATCAGGCGATTAATTCCACCTTTACCCCTGCTGATCCGTTTTATTTCAATCGTTTTTGTGAGCAGGTAAATTGTGCTGAAATTCAACAGGCTGGTCGCTCAAGCGTCTCGATTATTGAAGCGGCTAACCGACTACTGTATTGGGCCGGGTCACAGTCCAATGCGGAGCGACGCGCCTATCGTCTCCAAAAAATCGCGCCAGTGGAAGCTGACGATCCCCAACCCAATGCCAATCCTGCGCCGACGGGTCAAGGTGTGGAGATTATGCAGCCCGATGATATTTATCAAACGGTAGAACTGATCGGTGATCGCCTCGAAATGTTGCTTACAGAAAATCCTGACCATAATGCCGCTATTTTGGTGCGTCGTCATCGCCAAGGCAAATTTATTGCGGACATATTAAAAGAAAGATTTCGGCAAAGTCCCTTTGAGGTTTATGAAGCCCAAGACCGTAATAACAACAGCCACATTCCCGCCGAAATTTATGCCATTTTGCGTTTTCTTGATCGTCCCCATTCCCCCGATTGTCTAAGGGATGCTCTCAAAGTTTTAGGCGATCGCCAGCAAATTGCCACCCAAGATCTAAGTCGCCTTGCCGCCTATCCCGAAAAATTTCTCTATCCTTCTCCCCTAGATCTCTTACCCGATAGTCCCCAAATTCTCGAAGCTCGTACGTTGTGCGATCGTCTCCTCAAAGCTCGTTGGGAGTTACCCCACTACCAGCTCATTCCATTCTTGGCGATG
>CAZXBK010000190.1:0-7761 GCA_964638765.1 uncultured Synechococcus sp.
TCATTAATGCACAAAATCGGCGATCGCAGTTTGTTTTAGAGCGATCGCTCTTTTTCGCCCCCCAAGAATTTTCCCTTTTGTTGGTGCGTTGTAATTACCGTCGTTTAGCCGAGAAAGTACAAACCCAACTTTGCCAAACCCATAAGCTCAATAAACTCTGGCAGCAACAGGAGTCGGACTATCGCTTGGAATATTTTGGGGATGTTGCATTTGATGACCTCACCGCAGGCCAGGGACATCGAGGCTTAATTGCGATTGAGCTAACCCCAACCTCGACGAATTTGGAAAGTATTTTAAGGGACACTTTTCAGCATCTAGAGGCGATCGGCGTCCAGCGGGACTGCGTTAATGGGGTAATGGTTTCGGGCTTAGAGCAGGTGGGGCGGTTGGAGCTGAGCTTGGCATTACTGAATCAGGTGCGGGACCAGTTGAGTTATTTGTTGCCCTGTCCCCTCGTACTGTGGTTGACGGAGCGGGGGGCACGCAAGTTGTTTCGCCTAGCGCCCGATGTAAAAACTTGGACGGCGGCTTCGATTCAGTTTGCGTGGGATGTGGAGCATTTACGGCAGCTGTGGAAGGAATTTGAAGCGGATTGTTTTCGGCAGCTAGAGCTGGCTGGCGGCCTCAAGTTTGTGAGTAATCAAGACTTGGAGCTGGCTCGCCATAGTAGAAAGCGTCGGGAACTGGAGTTGGCGCGGGAAGAGCTACAAAAACAGCAGGTGCCCATGTCTCGCTGTAGTGAGGGGTTTTGGGCTTTTATTCAAGGGCGAGAAGCTTACGGTGCGAGGGATTTGATTACGGCTCACCGAGAGTATTTAAAGTGCCTCAAAATTTATGGTGATCTAGAGCCGGATACAGAAATTACGGCGGCATTTCTACAGAAAGACTTTCTCGTTCAAACAGCAGATCTAAAAGGCGATCGCCTAGCGAAGTTGGCGATTATTTGTTTCCATTTGAGTTTGTTGTACGACGAATGGGCTCAGGAACAGTACGATGCAGACCATGCGTGGCAACAGGGCGAAGCCTATTTAAGGACTGGTTTGGTGTTGTGGCACCGTCTCAAAAATTGGTCTTGGGTTGCCCATCTAACAACGGCCCTCGGCTTGATGTTGCGGCAACTGGAAAATTGGTCGGCCCTAGAAAATTTGGCGTGGGAAACCACAAAACATCTGGATATTTATTGTTCTCAGATGCTCCTCACCCGCAACTATGGGTTACTGGCCGAGGTGGCGATCGCCAACCAGCAGTGGGAAAAGGCGAATATGCTTGCCCACAGTGCGGTCGAAACCTATGAGCGCTCGGACGAAGATACTTCAGAATATGATTTGCCTTGGTATTATCTCGTCATTGCCCAAGCCCAACAGCATCTCGTGGGAACTCAGGCGGCGATCGCCTACCTCGAAGCGGCCCATGATCAGATTTTGCGTCATCTCGGCAAAGCCCAAGCCCAACGGCAAACTTGGTCGGGCTGGTATCTGCGGCTGTACCGCGACATTTTGCAACTGTTGCGCCACCTCCACCAGAGCGCGGGTCACTACGAACAAGCCTTTGATTTGCAGCGGGAGTTGCAGCAGTGTGAACAACAATGGGGCTGGCAAGTGTTTTTTGGGGCGGCGGCATTACCCGCTCCCTTACCGACGACAACCGCCGAGCTACGGCAAAATACTCAAAATATTTTATTGGCATCCCGTCGCCAAGATGATGTAAAGCGGCTCCTGGAACGGCTCAGTCGCGACGAACATAAGCTCACTATTCTCCACGGTTTTTCGGGGGTCGGTAAAACGTCGCTGTTGCAGGCGGGACTGGTGCCAAATTTGCGGGGCCAAATGGTGAATGCCCGTGAAACCCTGCCCATCATGCTCAAAAAATACGGGCAATGGCATCAGCAACTGACAAAGGCGATCGCCGTTGAACGGCTGCAATTTATTCACCATCCCAACCCCGGCAATAATAGTGACCCCATTACGCTCCTGCAAGAAAATGGTCACCATAATTTATTGACGGTATTAATTTTTGACCAGTTTGAGCAATTTTTAGAGCAATATCCTAGCCCCTCAGCCCGGCGGACATTCTTTGATTTTCTTTCCCAATGTTTGCAGTTGCCCTTTGTCAAAATTATTTTGTCCCTCCGGGAAGACCACCTGTCCTACCTCTTGGAATGGGAAACGGCGGGGCGGCTGGGCATCGTTAATGACAACCTGCTGGATCGCAATATTCGTTATCGCCTCGGTAATCTCCACGCGGAAGCAGCCCACAATTTACTAACATTCCTTTCTGAGCAAGCGCCCCGCCCCCTTGAGGCGGCTTTTATTGATCGTCTTATTGGTGACTTGAGTGATGATCTGGGTACAGTGCGACCCATTGAATTGCAGGTAATTGGCTTTCAGCTCCAGCGAGACAAGATTAATACCCTTGAAAAGTATTTGGAATTGGGGAAAGACCCTAAACAAACTGTCCTAAAGCGTTTTTTATCGCAAATTGTTGATCAGTGTGGTTCGGAGCATCATCAGCTGGCGTGGCAATGTTTATATCAGCTCACTAGTCCCCGTCAGACGCGGCCGGAAGTGACCTATGACGAATTTCTCCGTTTATGTCGTAGTCAGCAGGGGGCTGAAGAAGGTTGTCGGGCGATCGCCGATCTGATTTTGCATATTTTTGTGGGGACGGGATTGGTGATTCGCCACCGCTATGGCGCTCAGGATACCTACCAACTGGTTCATGACTATTTAGTCCAACCCATTCGCAGCCGCCAAAGTGATGCCCAGTCGCGGGAATGGGCCGATCGCCTAGCTTTTCAAGACCGCGAAATTAGTCGTATCCGCCGCCATTGGGGACAATCTATTGCCACCATTGTGGCGTTACTTGGGGTGGTAATTTCCATGATTGTGTTGTCCCAACGGGTCAATCGTCAGCGCTATCGCCAGTGGCAGGTCACCCAAAACGCTGAACTAATGGCGTTGAGTAATGCCTCGGAAGCGCTTCTTTACAGTGATCAACAGTTTGAAGCACTACTAGAAAGTTTGCGGGCAACCGTACGACTAAAAAAGTTACTCGCCTCTAATCCCCAGGCGATCGCCCCTGCGACAAAACTAAAAGTACTTAGTACCCTAGAGCAGTCTTATTTTGGTTTACAGGAAAAAAATCGCCTCGAAGGCCATAGCGATTCGGTCTTTGATATTAGTATTTCTCCGAATGGTCGTTACTTAGCATCGGCGGGTTTAGATAATACAGTGCGCCTCTGGAATATGGAGGGACAGTTACTGGAAACAATGGTCGGTCACGAAGAACGGGTAACGCGAGTCGTTTTTTCACCCGATAGTCGGTCTTTATTTTCCAGTAGTTGGGACAATACCGTTAAAAAATGGTCGCTAGATGGTGATGTGTTACGCACCTTTGAAATTGATTTAGATACGCTTACGGCAATCAACCTGAGCAGTGACGGACAGCGTTTGGCGATCGCCAGTGGTTCTGGGGCAGCTTTGTACGATGCGGACGGTACTTTAATTAAAAAATTGATCAGCGATCGCATTGTGTATTGGATTAGTTTTAGTGCCGATGACCAAGAAATTTTGACCCTCGATGATAACAACCAACTCACCCTGTGGGATCAAGGGGGTAATGTACGCCAAACTCTCCGCCTCGAAAATTCTGACGATACACAGCTATTGTTTGCGACCTTTAGCCCCGACGGTAAAACCCTTATCGGCAGTGATAGTAATGGTAATTTAACTCTCTGGCAACGGGACGATCGCCAAGCTTTATTTCCTGCGGCGAGTTTAAATATCTTGGCAGCCCATACCGAACCAATTTTCTTTGTGAGCTTTCACCAAGATGGCAGTAAATTTGCCACCGCTAGTGCCGATAACCTCGTGAAAGTTTGGGACAGTGATTTTAATCTGCTAAAAACCTTTTCCGGCCATCGCGACGACATTCGTGCTGTTATTTTTCACCCTGAAACGCCACAACTTATCTCTGCCAGCATGGATAAAACAGTTCGTCTGTGGGAATCCGCAGAGGAAAGCCGCGTTGTCCTAGAGCATACCGAGGCCATTCGTGATTTACGGTTTGCGACAGACGGCAGACAAATTGCCACGGCCAGTGCCGACAAAACGATTCGGTTATGGGAGCGTAGTAGCGGCAAATTGCAACATATATTGCGGGGCCATACGGACTGGGTGAATGCATTGGCGTGGCATCCCGATGGACAAACCTTAATCAGTGGCAGCGATGATCAAACCGTCCGCCTCTGGTCTCGTAATGGGCGATCGCTGGGTAGTTTAGAAGCCCACCAAAATCGTGTCTTAGATGTGGAGTACAGTCCCGATGGTCAGCTCTTTGCATCGTCGGATTTAGATGGAGTGATTCGGCTCTGGTCAGCAGACGGTACTTTACTACAAACTTTGGCTGAGCACGGTGATCGCGTTAATAGTGTTGATTTCAGTCCTGACAGTAAATTACTGGCATCGGCTAGTGATGATCGCACCGTCAAAGTTTGGCAGCGTCGGGACGATGATACTTTCTTTTTGGTGACCCAGCTAGAACCCCACAGTAGCTGGGTGACGGATGTGACTTTTTCTGGTGATGGCGAATATTTAGCCTTTTCTGGCTACGACAATATTATTCAGATCCGTCCGATGACCTACGACAATAACAATCCTCAGTTTGCAGAGCCGTTCACGCTCAAAGGCCATAGTGATAGTATTGCCAGTTTGAAATTTAATCCTATGGTGCCACTCCTCGCGACGAGCACTTGGAACAATCAGCTCCAGCTGTGGACGCTTGACGATACCCTCCTCAAAAGTCTAGAGGGCCACACGGATTTTATTACGGGTTTAGATTGGAGTCCCAACGGCGGGGCGATCGCCACATCTAGTAATGACAAGACAGCGATCATTTGGGAGCTAGAACTAGAACCGTTACTAGAGCAAAGTTGTCGTTGGATTGCATCCTATTTGCGCCATAACCCCAAAGTTCGCGACGACGATCGCCAACTCTGCAACCCGCCACAAACCTAAAATTCGCCTCGCCAACCCGCCAAAATAAGGAGCGTTATACTATCTGAACGAACTGTTTTAGACGTTATTTTGTCGATGACCCAGACCCCTATTGCTCCCCAAGCCTTTGTGCCCCTTGACTGGCACTGGCGCGATCAGAAAATTTGCTACACCGTCCAAGGTGAAGGTCAACCTCTGCTGCTTATCCACGGCTTTGGTGCATCTATCGGTCATTGGAAACATAATATTCCTGCCATTGCGGAGCAAGGTTACCAAGTTTTTGCCATTGATTTATTAGGGTTTGGTGGTTCTGCAAAACCGGCGTGGGATTACACCCTAGAGTTGTGGCAAGATCTGCTCCACGATTTTTGGCAGGCAAAAATCCAACGACCCACAGTATTTATTGGTAATTCCATTGGTGGTCTACTGAGTTTGTCGATGTTGGCAAATTACCCTGATCTTTGTGCTGGCGGGGTTTTGGTTAACTGTGCTGGCGGTCTAAACCATCGTCCTGATGAGCTGGCATTACCTCTGCGAGCGGTGATGGGTGCCTTTGCAAAATTAGTTAGTTCTCCCCTCACAGGCAAATTAATTTTTAACGAAGTGCGCCGTAAGTTTCGCATTAAAGGAACCCTCTATCAGGTCTATGGCGATCGCCAAGCGGTAACGGATGAGCTAGTGGACATGCTCTATGCGCCTTCTTGTGATGCTGGTGCGCAGGAAGTTTTTGCCTCAGTAATCACTGCGCCACCGGGAGAAAGCCCGACTGAACTTTTACCCAAGCGTCAACATCCATTGCTTGTTTTGTGGGGCGATAAAGATCCTTGGACACCGATTAAAGGGTCACAAATTTATCAAGATTTAGCAGCGGCCAATGAGGGGGTAGAATTTCACCCGATTCCCGGTGCAGGCCACTGTCCCCACGACGAAAACCCAACGTTAGTGAACTCTCTAATTTTGGATTGGTTGTCGCGCGAATTGAATTAACAGACTGCTTTTAACCTTGTATAAAAATAAATCCCCCCAATGTGTTGCATCAGGGGGATTTTTGATTATGTATGGAATTTTTGAGTGTTGCGGCGATCGCCAATTACTGACAGGACTTACAACGACCTTTAACAGTAACTTCGTAGCTTTCTGCCTGTAGCCCATCCGAGAGCTGATTGAGATCAAAACAGCTAAAGGTTTGCCACTCTAAATCATGAATTGCACCGCAATCGCTACAGACAAAGTGATGGTGGGGATTAACGTTGGCATCGTAGCGAGTTACCCCTTCATCAAGGAGCACTTCTCTCACTAAATTCACCTCACGCAAAATCGTTAGAGCACTATAAACACTGGCTTTTGAGGCGATGGGAATATCTGCGTTGACATCCTCTAGGATCTGCTCAACTGTCGGGTGATCTTCGCGACGCAATAGGTTGGCATACACCGCAAAACGCTGGGGGGTAATTCTTAACCCCTCATTTTTCATGACTTCACGGATTTCAGTGGCGTTCGATGATTTGTTGTGCATGGTGTGGACTCGATGGCTGAACCAAAGTAGTACTGCGCGTTATTGTGACGAAGTTCTAAAACATAAATCAAGTTTGTTTGAGACAAAATTAACTTAAATCTCTTTTCTTAATGTTTTCTTGAGATTTATAAGGCTTCGTCACTAGGTGATTGGAATCACAAACATCATTGTAACATTTTTAGTTGATAGTCGCTCTATCCTGAGAATGATTGTTTTAGTTGACATTTTCCTATCTAAGAATTATTCTGGATTAAGTGAATCGTTTACTAAGAGGTTTAAGTTATGGATATGCAAAACACTCGCACGGTAGAAAATTTAGAGGCGGCTTTCGGCGGTGAGTCCCAAGCCAATCGCAAATATCTTTTCTTCGCAGATGTGGCTAAAAAGCTCGGTATGTCTGACTTGGCAAAGTTATTTCGGGAAACGGCGCAGCAGGAAACAGAACACGCCTTTGCTCACTTCCGGTTGTTGCACCCTGAGTTGGTCGTTGAAGATGCCGATGCCCTTAGTGATGAGGAAAAGAAAAAGATTGCGGCTCGTTGTCTAGAGTTGGCGATCGCCGGCGAAACCTACGAGTACGAAACGATGTACCCAGAGTTCGCGGCTCAGGCGCAAAAGGACAAAGATGAAGGTGCAGTTGCTGAATTTAAAGAGCAAGAGGAAGAATCCAAAGAACACGCGGAAATGTTCCACACCGCAGGCAAAAACTTCGGTTTGCTCACATCTATTGAGGAGCACCACGCCAATCAATACAGTGATGCCCTTAAGGTGTTAGACGGTGGACAGCCTGCATCTCGCTCCCTTGGCCAAAAGTGGATCTGTAAGAAATGCTCCATGATTTACGATCCGGTTGTTGGCGATCCTGACTCTGGTATCGTTGCTGGCACTAATTTTGAAGATATCCCCGAAGATTGGGAATGTCCCATCTGTGGCGCAACGAAGAAAACTTTCGTTCCCTACGAAGAGTTTGATGCTGCTGCATAGGTCATTGCACTACAACCAATAAGTCAATCAACTTCTGCCTAGGGCAGTTTCAAAAAGGGGCGATCGCCCCTTTTTTGGTATTTAGTCTTGCCCATCGACATTAATTGAGTGGCAGGAAAAGAGTAGGCAAAAGTCTGCTGAGTACTTATACTCAAAGGTAGGGCGGTTTCACTTTAATAACCGCTAAGCATAGGAGGCCAGAAAAATTATGCATTTAGATCAAGAAACGAAAGAAATACGTTGGATTTCAGGGATGGCACTACTTAT
>CAZXBK010000191.1:0-5288 GCA_964638765.1 uncultured Synechococcus sp.
CGTCCAATTCACCGCCCCCTCGTTAAGCGACGGCATTTACGAGTTCACTGCCACCAGTACTGACATTGCCGGAAATACCAGCAATAGCACCGCACCGCTGACCGTTATCATCGATACCACAGCACCAACAGTAGCACTCGCCAATTCCCTGGATACAGCTTCCACGTTTGTCGAATTATCCTTCAGTGAGGCGATTGACAATGCAGCATTTGTCGCCGGGAATTATACGCTGACCGTTTCTGGTGGCGATAACGACGGTCAAATCGTTGATATTACTTCCGCCGAACAACTCAGCGACACTGAGGTACGACTCAACCTAGCCACATCTTTAGCAGCAGAAAACTATCAATTGACAATTGCTTCTGCCGTGATGGATTTGGCGGGCAATGCCGTCGATGAAATGCAAACGCTCGATTTCAATGTTCTCGCCGCTAGTATTGAAATTTCTCCCACCAATGGCGAAGAAATGGTTGCCTTGACTCGCGAGACGATCGTTCGTTTCGGTCAAAAAGTCGATCCGGCAACAATAACTGATGAGTCCTTCTACCTCATTGCGAACGGCGAACAATTGCCCGGACGGATTGTCGTTTCCAGTACCGAGGAATTTGCCACCTTCTACTACGACGAACCCCTACCTCAATCGACTGAAGTGCGCGTAGTGGTAGATGGGGATAAAATCGTCACTCGCAGTGGTGAGCCGCTCGATGCCGATAACGACGGTACATTTGGGGGGATTGCCACCGCCGATTTCCGCACCGTCCCCCTGACGCGGATCGAAGGGACGAATGTCGAAGGCTACGTCTACGACTCCTACAATACCAATGATGATGGTTCTAACATTCCGGTCGTGGGAGCAACCATTCGAGTCGATTCCTTACCCGGCGTAGAAGCCGTCACCGACGAAAACGGCTACTTCATCCTCGAAGACGTACCCGCGCCAGAATTCTTCGTCCACATCGACGGCAGTACGGCAACCAACGCACCAGAGGGAGCTACCTACGCCACCCTCGGCAAACCCTTCCACAGCGTACCGGGTCAAACAACGCGCCTAGAGATGGACGGGGAAGAATTCGATATCTATCTGCCACCAATGGCAGCAGGGGATATAGAGCAACTTTCGACAACAGAAAACACGGAAGTTGGTTTTGGGGATGCCGGAACAGCGCAGTTGGAAGAACTCTTCCCCGAAGTCGATCCAGCCGTTTGGGAACAGGTACGGGTAACGTTTCCGGCAGGTTCGGCACAGGATGAAAATGGCAATGTGGCGACACAAGCGGCGATCGTTCCCGTCAATCCCGATCGACTTCCCGCACCTCTGCCGCCAAATCTCGATCCCAATTTGGTGATTTCCATTCAAGCCGAAGGTGCAACCACTTTTGACGTACCTGCACCCGTAGTATTCCCCAATTTGGAAGGGTTAGAACCTGGAGAGAAGAGTCTCATCTGGTCTTTCAATCATGATGCGGGGGATTGGGAAGTGATTGGGACGGGGACGGTCAGCGAGGATGGGTTGATGATTGAATCCGATCCAGGTGTAGGAATTCGCGCACCTGGGTGGCACTTGGCGAATCCAGGTGTGCCAACAAATAGTAATCCTCCAAACTCTTCCAATGACGATAGTAGTACAGGCAATGACGATGACGATGACGACGGTGGTGGAGGCAATGGTGATAGCGATCCATCATTAGATTCAAATGATATTAATCTTTTGGGGGCTGCGGCTAAACGTCTGGCAAAACAAGGAGGTAGTCCTGCATCAAGTGTCTTAAATATTCCCATAGGAGTTGGAAATTTCTTTAATGAAATTACTGATATTATTGGTGATGCTTTCAATGGAAATACAGATAGGGCAGATGAACGCAGGAAGAAAGCTTTAAACGATCTGTCTGATGCCTTTAAAAATGCTTTGCCTTTTCCCTTTAATAAGGTGCTTGATGTTGGAGATTCTAGCTCGCAAAACGAACCAAGCGAATTAAGAAATACTCTCTTGGATTTTGCTGAGAATGAATTGACTGTACAAGAGATTAAAACAACCCAAATAAGTTCGATTGATTTATTGTCCGAAGACTTTGAAGAAGTTGAGCGTTCATCAGAAATTCGTGATGCCATTCAAGATTTAATTGATATTCTCGAATTAGATGTTGATTTTATTGACTTGACGGACTTAGAGCAAAAAAATCAGCAACTAAAACAATTGGCGATAGAAGAGGAAGTCGCTGGATTTTCTAACTTATTTGAACGTTTGTACGATGTTCTTGAAGTCGCCCCAGATCACCTCAAATCTTTTTTTGAGGAAAATACAAAACCCAATGCACAGTCTCATTTTGTTCTAATAGAAGTCGAAAATGATTTTGAGTTACGTACACAAACTAATACACTGGGTCGGCTTACTGATGTCGTCCTTCCTCCCGATCGATCTGTAGCTGTTACATGGGTAGAGCCTATAAGTTCTTCTATTGCTCGTACATTTGTACAGACAGGAGAATCTGGGGAACGGATAGAACTTCCGGAAGTGATTTTCGGTTCCTCAAACGGACTAGATTCCGATAATGACGGATTAACAGATGAGATAGAAGATGTTATTGGCACCAGTTTAGGGGCGGTTGATACAGACGGAGACGGTATCAGCGACCTTGCCGAAATTCAGCAAGGACTCGATCCACTTGAGGGTCGCGCTTTCCCCACCGGCATTATTTCCAGCCTTCCTTTGCAAGGAGAATCCAAAACAGTTGTTTTAGAAGGCTCAACGCTCGATTCTGAAAGTCAAACAGCCTATATTGCCACGGGTTCCCACGGACTTGCCATTGTCGATGCCTCCCAATTCGACAATCCCATCACCCTCGGTCAACTCAATTTACCGGGTGACGCTACAGACATTGCCGTCGATCCCAATCTGCAAATTGCGGCAGTAGCAACCAATAATGGTGGCTTGCAGTTGGTGGATGTTTCCGATCCTATGCTTCCCGCCTTGGCGCAGACCTTTAATATCGATGCGAACCAAGTAGAGATTGCCAATGGCATCGCCTATGCCACCGCAGGCAACGAACTGTACGCAATTGACTTGCAATTGGGTGAAGAACTGCAAACCCTCTCGCTGCCTGGAAATGGTACGGTGACTGGCTTAGCTCGCGAAGGAACCCGGCTCTATGCTTTCGTCAGCGGTTCCGACACGTTCTCCGTTATTGATATCGCCGGTGCCGCGACAGTACAAGGCGAAATTGAAGTTTTCGTTGCATCGTCCGATGTGGGTGTATTTGCAGGCAACGGCGTTGCTTATCTGGCAGGCAGTGGTTTGCGAACTATTGATGTGACCGATCCCATCAATCCTGCTCTCATCAGTGGAGCCGATAACTTCTTTGCCGCTCGCGATATCGCATCAAATGGTTCTGGCTTGGGGTTGGTTGCTGCCGAAGGTCAGGGTCTCGGCATCTACGATGTCTCCGATCCGCAGAATACTAACGCCTTCTTGACGCAAATCGATACTCCAGGCTTTGCCCGCGATGTTGCTATCGCTTCTGGAATCGCCTATGTTGCTGATGGTTCCAATGGCTTGCAAGTCATTAACTACCGTTCTTTCGATAATCAGGGACAAGCCCCAACCAACGTTACGCTCAACTCCTCTGTTATTGATGCAGACTCGATCTCTCCCGGTATCCAGGTCGTAGAAGGTTCGGTTCTCTCGTTCAATGCTGCTGTCGAAGATGACGTACAAGTCCGAAACGTCGAACTATTATTCGATGGCGAAGTCGCTCGCAACGATGTTTCTTTCCCCTTCGACCTTTCAGCGACAGCACCCCAACTGGTAGCAGGGGCGACTACCCTTGACGTTCGGGTACGCGCTACCGATACAGGCGGTAACAGTACCCTGTCAAACTCCCTCACCTTTGAAGTGATTCCAGACACTTTTGCCCCCGAAGTCAGTGCCACATTACCGATTGCGGGTGGTTTTGGTCTCAATACTCGACCCATCAGCATCATTTTTAACGAAGCGCTCGACACTTCGCTTTTGGATATGTCGGGCGTTACGCTCACCCACCTAGGCGCTGATGGTACAGTTGGCGGCGGCGACGATCGAATTGTTTCCCTCCAAGGCGTAGAAACTCCATCGCCAAATCGCGTGCTGATTTTGCCAGAAAATCCTCTGGATGTCGGTAATCATCAACTCACTCTCGATTCTGGAATCATCGCCGACCCTGCCGGAAACTTCTTAGCTGCACCCTTCAACCTTCAATTCACCAGTATTGACGCACCGCTCGATGCCATTGCTTGGATTTCGGGAACGAACGGAGATTGGAACGACCCCAACAACTGGAGTAGCGGCACCGTTCCCGGAGCTGACGACGATGTAGTCATTAACCTTCCAGACGTGAATCCCGTCATTACAATTTCTGGAGATGTGACCGTCAATAGCATCCGCAGTGAAGAACCCCTAGTCATCGCTGGCGGTTCCCTAACCGTTACGGATGATTCCGTTATCAATAGCGAGTTCTCTATTAACAACAGCGGCTCGCTGACCGTTAGTGGTGTAACTGCATCTTTGGTTGCCAATAATACCGTCAACATTGACGGGGCAAGTTTATTCGCGCTTGATGGGGGCTTCCTCAGCCTCCCCTCAGCCAGCAGCTTTATGGTGGCTGACGAATTCAGCGCCGATAACTTCTTCCGAGCCGAAGGAGCGGGTAGCGTTCTCGACCTGTCTAACCTGAATAGTCTTGAAGGTTCGAGTCAACCCTTCTCCTATCTGTTCGTAGAAGCTCTCGAAGGGGGTTTCATCGACCTGAGCGGAACAACCGAGATTACTGGTCCGGCCGGGGGTTCCGGTAACAGGCGGGGGATTCAAATCGAAGCAGACGGACTCAACAGCCAAGTAGACCTGTCCAGTTTGGGAAGTTTCAGCAACAGTGCTGCCGACCCCGACTCCAGCTTGTCAGCACTCAACAGCGGCACGATTCTAGCAGCCAACCTCACCAATCTCGACGGAGTTGACCTGAATCTCGACAGCACGGGGACGCTCGCCACAGAACAAATGACAACTTACACCAATGGAGAAGCCCAAATTGATGAAGTCGCCGCCGACTTCAGCGGCATGACCGATGTCAGCGGCAGCAGCTTCCGGCTGATTAATGGCGGCACAGCCAACCTGGATAATGCAGCGAACATTGATGGTGCCAGCTTCTTTGTCAGTGGAGGCGTGACCCTATCGCTTCCCTCAGCCAGCAGCTTTACCATAGGCGACGAATTCAGCGCCGATAACTTCTTCCGAGCCGAAGGAGCGGGTAGCGTTCTCG
>CAZXBK010000191.1:5388-7758 GCA_964638765.1 uncultured Synechococcus sp.
GCTTGTCAGCACTCAACAGCGGCACGATTCTAGCAGCCAACCTCACCAATCTCGATGGGGTTGACTTAACCAGCGATAACAGTATTCTTAGCTTTCTAGCCCTAACCACTTATAGTGGGAACAATCTGGCCCAAGCCCTTAACAGCGGCACGTTGAATCTGAATAACCTTGCTAGCGTTCCTTCTGGAATACTTACTGTCCGTGCTAATGGTCTAGGTAGTGTGGTTAATGTTGCTAACATTGGCGGCTTGACTGAAGAAGAGGTTGATGGAGGTGTTATTAACTTGTTGTAACCCTCTTCTGTCACTCTCCGGGACACCAGAAAAAGACCAACACCACACGCTCTAAAGTCCGCGCCAGGGTAGAACATGTAGAACATGTCTTTGCTCACATGATCACTGCTATGGGGGGAACCATGATTCACACCTTTGGCCTCGACAGAGCCAAGCTCAAAATCATACTCAAAAATATTGCTTATAACATACAGCGTTTTGTTTACTTCCAAGCCAAAACAACAGGATAAGTGCGTCTAAATTTACAAAAATCACTTCAAAACAATGCTTTAACAAAAAAATATCGCCATATTGGCCACATAATAGGCAGCTTTCCATCAACATTACCAATTACATGATTTTTAGAGGTGCCCTCCGGTTTTTCGTATTATGAGTAATTTTCTCAGACAAGGTATATTGAACGATGCAGCGTTTGACGATCGTATTTTGACCAATTTAGTTAGCATTCTCATGAATGGCTCTGAGGAAAAAAGCAGGCGATCTCATGCTCTACCGACGCTAGAGCATGTGCGAAAACACAAGGCTTTTCGAAGAGTGATAGAAGAGGGCTATATAAATAAAAAAATCAAGAATAAAATTAATATTAGCCTTGGAATTTAATTTAATTGATGATATGTTCTAGTCTGTTGACTAGAGTCATAAGCTTTTCCTGAATTGCTTTTTTTTCTGTTTTTTGTAAACTGTTATTAACAGCTATTTTTATTTCTTTTGCTGAATTATTTGATAAATTTATAGCAATATTTGGTATTATATTAAGCATATTTTTCGCATGTTTTTTTGCTACATGAGCAGTTAAATTTCTGTTAGTCACGATAGAAATCGAACCTATTATGAAAGGTTTTAGATTATTTTCAAATTCAGCAAAATCCTTTGCTGAAAAACTCTGTTTATAATTGTTGATAAGATTTAATGTTTGTGAAGTGATTTTTAGAATTGTATAATTTAATTCTACAAGTTCAGATTGGAAAAAGTAGCTTTTTTTGAAAGATAAATTATATTTGGATATCAGTTGAAGATAAGCAGGAATAATTTTGGATGATGTTTGCAATTTTTCATCAGGAGAGGTCTTCATATCTTGAAAGAAGAGTAAATTTTCATCACTTATAATCTTTTCGAAGAGTTTTTTTCCTTGATTGTTGAATCCAGGGATGTTTTTGTCACTTATTTTGTCACTGTCTGCTAGGCTACTAACAGTCTCTATAAAATCTTTGGCTGTCCACTCTCTTTCTAAACTCGGTAGCAATAATCCTTGGTATTCATAGGCTTGATTTTCTACAACTTGCTCTTTGCAGGAAGAGAAGATTAGCATTATTAAAAAACTACAAATATATTTGACCATAATAAAGTAAACACTCAGCCTATAAATTTGAAAATGTAGATATAATTTCTTGATATACATATTGTCTTAAAAAATAAAAAATCAAGGTTTAAAAAATATTCAGTATATTCAGAAGTATTTATAGAAAAAAATTGAAAAACAATAATTTAATCTGAGTACAGGACAAAACTTGGATGCCATGTTTTGAAAAACAGTTGAAAGCCAGATTCAGCAGAGGGTTGCGGCTATTTTTCAAAAAACCTATATGTATCAAGGGTTTCAGGTTTTTTGTCCTGTACTGAGTAATTTAATAGAAGTTTTGTCAGTCAACCTCTGGAGTTTAGACAAATTGACGAACATCGAGGAGAAAAAAATTAGGCTCAAGATCGGCATAATTCCTATACTGGCAATGGTTTCAAGAATTTCATCCCCCAAACTCAATTGAGTTTGGGGGAATTTTGGAGACTTTTGGCGAATTTGGGCATCATGGCAAGCCGCTCAAAGTCGAGTAAAAATCCCCGAAATCGTAGGATATTCCCATGCAAACCCGGTGCGGAAACTAGCTGAAAGACTTGTGATGAGTGGCTTCTAAGTTTTTAACGAAGTCCTCCCAACTTTCTGAAAAGCTGACGATTTTGTCTAAACTCCAGTCAACCTGCTCCTCACCAATAACGCTGAGTCCCCACTTCGCAAAAATCCGTCTCGATAAAACAATATTCATCATCCGCACACCGACTCATTTCCCCCAACAACTCGTAA
>CAZXBK010000192.1:0-7700 GCA_964638765.1 uncultured Synechococcus sp.
TCTCTGTCGCTGTGGCGATCGCCTGAACATCTTGGACCTGGCGAGCATACTATCGTACTAACTAAGACCCCGGTGTCCAGACAGGCATCTTCAGATCTAGTAGCGTCTCCGACCAATGGTCAATTTGAATAGTGACCTCAAATAAATGCTGATGGGGATTTGGCATCGCCACCCCATACAAAATCTCTACCGATGCTTCATTTTTGGTCGTCTGCGCAATCTTCGAAGAAGTAACTGTTTGAACCATTAGTAAAATTTATCCTAAGCCCGCCCGGCTAGCTTTGATAACTGTTTGAAATTAATAAAGTGAATAGTAGCATCGTCCATCTCTAGCCACCCCTTACTCCGCAGCTTGGTGAGAATGATGTCCACTTCTTTGGGTTTAATATCGGCAACCTCTGCGAGATCCGTCGCAGGGATATTAATAATTTTCACACCCTGATCTGTCGGCTCGCCATAACTTTCGGCCAATAAAATCAACATTTTTGCCAACTTGAGCGCTGGCGGTTGATTGCGCCACTGAAAACGAGCATTGGCATTACGGAGTCGCTGCACCATAAGCTGCAACATTTTGTGATGGAGCTGATGATCCCGAAACAAAGTTTGAATAAATCTCTGGGCTGAAATACTCAGTAATTTCACTTGAGATAAAGCCACTACATCCGTTGAACGGGGTGACTCATCTAAAATGGCCATTTCTCCAAAAAAATCGCCCTGACCCAAAATTGCCAAAGTCATTGTGCTATCACCCGTGAGTCGCCGCACTTTCACCCAGCCAGACTGGATAAAGTAGACAGCATTCCCCCAAGAATCTTCCATAAGTACGGTACGTCCGACTGGATACTCATGTTCTGTGGTGATCGACAGTAAGGATTCGATAGTTTCAGGGTTCGCGTTGCCGAAGAGAGGGAAAAGCTCGCTAAAAGCTTTGGTATCCATGAATTGTTGCCGAAATAATCAGAATAGAAACGTAGCAGTAGTAGATGTGCAAGAGAACTGAGATTGTTAGGTTTCAGACTCTTAAAAGCATTAATTCTCTAAGCATAGCTTAGTTTTTGTTTGGGTTTGTTCCTCTTGTCGGATCATGACTAATTTCTAGGCGATCGCCGTCCCGCGGCAGATTTCCACTAAAAAATAGGAACTATCCATGTCGCAAGACGACTATTTGGGGCATTTTTTATTGTCAAACTATCCTGTTAAGCCTGAACTTTCCTTGTATTAATAGTTTGCTGAAAATGTCTGGCTGAATGGACAAATAGTAACGACAGCTTGCAATGGATGTGGAAAGACCTGCGGCATCAACTACGTATCTACGCAGACAAACTTTTAGCAAATGAACTTCTTCGTAGTTATTTTCCCCGATTGTTGAAAACAACGCAGTGGGTAACTTAGTAAGAACCTAGGGCATCACCAGGATTTTCATGGATATTCTGAAATTTTTACTCTTTCGTCACAATACACATAAGTCAGAGTCAACTTCGGGATTCACGCTGATCGAATTACTCGTTGTCATTATTATCATCGGTATTCTGTCGGCGATCGCCCTGCCAGCCTTCCTTAGCCAAGCAGCAAAAGCCCGTCAGTCTGAAGGAAAATTATTTGTCGGTTCCATTAATCGCGCTCAGCAAGCCTACATGATGGAACGCCTTGAGTTTGCGGATAGTATTGACCGCCTCAATATCCTGCAAAATAAAAAATCAAAATTCTATTCCTATAGTTTTGTGGTCACAAGAACCCAAGGATCGGTCTTTGCCACACCTCTAGTGGAAGATAGTATCCGAGCTTATACCGGCGCCACGACTCTTTATCAAAACAAAGCTGAAATTAAAACCATCATTTGCGAAACACCCCAGCCCGGTTCTAGCACCGCAAAAATACCGGAGTGGGATGATGTGAATTTAACCTTGTTGTGCCCTGAGCCAATGCAATACATCACTCGATAGAACGCTGGCGACATTCTAAGCAATTGCTAGGGAGCGTTAACAAAGCTTGGGATTCATAAACTTTTACGGCGATCGCCCAAGATTCTAAAAGAAAGACTTTCATACTGAAGTGAGACCACTTTCTCCGGCAAAACCATTGCTGTAATGAGCTGTGCTTGAAACTTTAGACCTCGACCTAACTCTCCCGAAACAAGATTACAAAAAGCAAATGGGTGAGTTGATGGGTCAGCTGCGCTCGCTACAAAATGCGTGTTGGCAACATAAACTACCAGTGACCGTTGTTTTAGAAGGTTGGGCCGCAGCGGGGAAAGGAGCATTAGTAAAAAAAATGACCCGCTACATGGATCCCCGTGGATTTTCTGTGTTGCCAATTTTTGAGCCATCGGCGCGGGAAGAGCGATATCCATTTCTCTGGCGATTTTGGCACAAGCTACCAGCGCGAGGTAGTGTGGCATTTTTCTATCACAGCTGGTATACCCATCTCCTTGAAGATCGATTATTTGAACGGCTTGACTTCCAAGATGTGCCAATGGTGGTGCGGGAGATAAATAGCTTCGAACGTCAGCTGGTAGAAGAGGGTATGGCGATCGCCAAATTTTGGATTCATTTATCCCAAGATGAACTCAAAAAACGCCTCAAAAAAGCGGCTAAAGATGATTTAGAAGCATGGCGCGTCCGACCAGAGGACTGGCAACAGGAAGAAAATTATCAGACCTATAGCCAGCTCGCGGAAGAAATGCTCGTGCAAACCAGCACCGGAGCAGCCCCTTGGGTTTTAGTCGAAGGCGACGACAAACGATGGGCTAGGGTAAAAGTTCTCTCACAGCTTGTCGCCACAATTACGGAAGCATTGGATCGCCGTAAGCTTGAATTACCGACAAAAATCCACCTCGAACCTCAGAAACAACTATTGGCGACAGAGCCGGATTTTTTGGCAAAGGTTGATTTGAGTTTGAAGCTAGAGCCGGATGAATACAAGGAACGTCTCCGAGCGGCTCAGTTAAAGCTACGCCAATTGCAACAGCAGATTCACAAACACCAACTACCTGTTTTACTGATGTTTGAAGGCTGGGACGCAGCAGGGAAAGGGGGAGCGATTAAGCGTTTAACGGAAGTGCTTGATCCGCGCAGCTATAAAGTTGATGCCTTCGCAGCACCGACGGCTGAGGAAAATCAGTACCATTATCTCTGGCGTTTTTCGCGGCGGTTACCGGGTAAAGGTACTATCGGAATTTTTGATCGCAGTTGGTATGGCCGGGTTTTAGTAGAACGGGTGGAAAATTTCGCGACGGAAAAAGAGTGGCGACGGGCTTATCGGGAAATTAATGAGTTTGAAGCGCAACTAACCCATGCGGGCTACGTTGTCCTGAAATTTTGGCTCCACGTTGACCAAGATGAACAACTGGCAAGATTTGAGCAACGTAAAAATGATCCTTTCAAAAAATACAAGTTAACGGAAGAGGACTGGCGCAATCGCGAAAAATGGGATTTGTACGATGTTGCGATTAATCAGGCGATCGCCCGCACAAGTACTCCGGCTGCCCCTTGGACTGTAGTTCCCGGCAACGACAAATTGTATGCACGGGTTTTTGTAATTGAGACCGTGATTGAAGCAGTGCAATACAAACTTGATCGACTGAAAAAAGAGGGCAAGAAAAAGAAATCCAAGGATTAATGCTTGATGAGTTTAATCTCATCTAAGTCTCTCTGAGATAGGCGATCGCCCAACTCTTTGAGCCTTAAACCATTGCGAGGATCAACCCAATCAGCAGCAATCTCGGCGAGGGGAACTAACACAAAAGCTCGCTCCTGCATTCTGGGATGGGGAACTGTCAAAGTTGGTGTGTTGATGCGGCGATCGCCATACAAAATCAAGTCTAAATCGAGGGTTCGAGCCCCCCAATGCTCTTTACGTTCCCGCCCAAATTGATTTTCGATCTGATGCAATTTTTCGAGTAAAACTTCCGGTTCTAGCGTTGTTTCACAGGTAATACAGCCGTTGATGTAATCGGGTTGCGGTGGGCCAATGGGTTTAGTGCGATACCACGAAGATTTTTGGATTAATGAGATTTCTGGTGTTTGCTCAATTTCAATAACCGCAGCTTCGAGAGTTTGCAGAGAATCACCAAGATTACTGCCGAGGGCGATCGCCACCTTCGTTGCGTTTAGCAGATCGTTTTCAGCAGACGGCATTCTAACCAACACTCTCATCTAGGATGTCACAAGATTCTGGCTTCAATTCGCGATCCATTAAATTGCTAACTGCTTCAAGGGGCGTAATCTTGCCCTTTAGCAAACGATAAACCTGACGAGAAATCGGAATTGGAATACCCTCGCGATTCGCCAAATTTACTAAAACTTGTGTCGTGTTCACACCTTCCGCTGTACTGCCCAACTCTTCGAGAATTTGCTCTAAATCTTTCCCTTGGGATAGCCCCATTCCAACTCGATAATTACGGCTGAGCGGACTTGTACAAGTTGCCAACATATCTCCCAAACCAGCCAAGCCTAAAAAGGTTTCCGGTTGTGCGCCGAAGTGAGTGCCAATACGCATAATCTCCGGTAAAGCCCGCGTAATTAAAGCGGATTGGGCATTAGTTCCCAGTTTTAATCCTGCACAAACACCGACGGCGATCGCCATTACATTTTTTAGTGTGCCGCCCAGCTCTGTGCCAAGGGGATCGTTATTGGTATACACCCGAAAACAATCCGAAGAAAACACTGCTTGCATCGTTTCCGCTGCCTCTAAATTATGGCTCGCCGCAACTGTCGCAGCAGGTAAACCCGCTTCAATTTCCTTAGATAAATTTGGCCCGGACAAAACCACGACAGGATTATTAGGAAACGTCTCCTGCAAAATTTTTGAGGGTGTCAGCGTTGTTTTAGGATCAAGACCTTTGGTGGCCGTCACAAGGATTGTTGTTTCAGAAATCCCAATTTCATCAACCTGCGCCGCAACACTCAGCACACCTTTCATCGAAATGGCGAATAAAACAATATCCGCGTCGGCGATCGCCTCTTTTAAACTCAACTCACCTCGCCGCGACCAAATCCGTAGTTCGTGATTATTTACCGCCGCCAGCGTAGCAAGGGCACTGCCCCACGCACCAGTTCCAAGAATTGCCATTGTTTTCTGGTCTTCTGTACTCACCAAATTCATTCTCTCCAAGCTCATATTGCATATTGTTCCATCCGACCCGCAAGATGTTTAGGAATTTTTGGCCAACTATATTCACCACGAGCGTCCCACGACTTAGAGCCAGTCATTAATCCAAGACTAATCAAGTCGTCACAAAGCTGGTCATGGGGGTAAACATACCATTGGGCATTTTGGTTAAAAGCAATGTAAATATCTTTGCCGCGATATTTTTTTGAAAACGTTAGGCGACCTTTCAATTGAACCTTTAAAAAAGTATTGCCATCAATATGACAGGCAATAAAATCAGCTCCTTGCCAGTCATCCGTAAGCCACAAACAGTTAAAACCATAGTCAGCAAGCTGTGCCGCAATTTTCTGAAAATTATAATTTTCCTGTTGGCGGGGGTTTAAATCCTTATATTTGATTCTGCTAAACATGATGTGAGACCAAACGGCGGTCGCGCAAAATTTGGCTGTTATCCTAGGAATACTCTCACATTTATCAGAGCTATGACTGCATTTGTCCTAGATCTCAGTCCCCTGACAAACTTGACCCGTGAACAGTTTTATCGCCTCTGCGAAGCAAACCCAGACCGTAAACTTGAAAGAAGTCCCAATGGAGAACTAATTGTTATGGCTCCTACTGGCGGCGAAACAGGCTATCGAAACTCTGAGCTCAACCTTGATGTTGGACTTTGGAATCGTAAACAAAAAACAGGCATTGTGTGTGACTCTTCGACTGGCTTTTCTTTGCCGAATGGTGGCGATCGCTCTCCGGATGTGTCGTGGATTCCGCTAGAAAAATGGGAAAGTTTAACGCTTGCCCAACGCAAAGGATTTTTGCCTCTCTGTCCTGATTTTGTGATCGAATTATTGTCGCCTTCGGATTCTTGGAAACTCGGCACAGAAAAGATGGAAGAGTATCAAAAAAATGGCTGTCGGTTGGGCTGGCTCCTTGATCCGAAAAATAAACGAGTTAGCATCTATCGCGGCGATCGCCCTGTGGAAATTCTTGAAGCACCAGAGAAGCTTTCTGGAGAGGATGTTTTAGTCGGGTTTGAATTAGACGTACGTTTCTTGTGGCAATCCTAAAATCGATATTTGGAAAAGCTCCTAATAATGATAACGGCAAGCAATAATCGTCAAATATTGATCATCTACTGCATAAATCAGACGGTTTGTTTCATCAATACGGCGCGACCAAAAGCCAGACAAATTCTCCTTGAGTGCCTCTGGTTTGCCAATACCGTCAAAAGGTGATCGCCGTGCATCTTGAATCAACCGATTAATACGTTTGAGCGTTTTACGATCTTGGGTTTGCCAATACAAATAGTCTTCCCATGCGGCATCAGTCCAAGCTAATAAGCGATTACTCATCGATTAGTTCGTGTTTCTGAATCTGACCTGCCCGAAACTGCTCAATAGAACGGGAAAGATGCGCTGCATTCGCGGGAGATTTTAGGAGATAAACCGTCTCCATCAAACTGTTGTAATACTCCAAAGACATAACCACCGCATCCTCGGCATCACGACGAGTAATCACCGTACAATCCGCATCATTTGTCACTCGATCAAGAACTGCTTTTAATTTTTTCCGTGCTTCGGTAAAAGAAATAACTTGCATACTAAATCTTGCTGCCCGAATCTTACTTGTACAGTTTAGCGTACAATTCCCTGACATTAGCTTAAGCTTGGAATCCACAAAGTCGATAAGATAAATATTGTTGGCGATCGCCTCTTTATCTCATCACTACAGTTTCAATTCCTATGCGCGTAAAAGAAATCCTCAAATCCGCTGAAATTCAATCCACTGTCACCATCGAGGGCTGGGTAAAAACAAAGCGGGAACTGAAAGCGTTTTCCTTTATTGAGATTAGTGATGGCTCCACGATGAATGGCGTACAGGTCATTATCGATAAAGATTTAGATGGTTATGACGATGTAATTAAGCAGCTCAACACAGGCGCATCGGTGACCGCAGAAGGATTAGTGGTCGAGTCTCCCGGTAAAGGCCAACGCATTGAAGTACAAGCTTCAGCAATTACCGTTCATGGTGAAGCCGATCCTGAAACTTATCCCCTCCAGAAAAAACGCCATAGCTTTGAATTTTTGCGGACGATTGGTCACCTACGCGGCAAAACCAATACTCTCGGCGCGGTAATGCGAATTCGAAATGCTTGTGCTACTGCCATCCACCAATTTTTCCAAGAAAAAGGCTTTATTTGGGCACACACTCCTGTCATTACAGCCAGCGATTGTGAAGGTGCTGGTGAGATGTTTGCTGTCACGAATTTCGATATTGCCAACCCCAAGCGGGATGACAAGGGTGCGGTGGATTATGCCGAAGACTTTTTCGGTCGGCCTTCCTATTTGACAGTTAGTGGTCAGCTCGAAGCCGAAGTAATGGCAATGTCTTTCAAAGATGTCTACACTTTTGGCCCCACCTTCCGCGCCGAAAATTCCAATACATCCCGTCACCTTGCAGAGTTCTGGATGGTGGAACCTGAAATGGCGTTCTGCGACATCATTGGTGATCAAGATTTAGCCGAAGAATTTTTGCGCTATGTCTTCAAGTACGTTTTAGAAAACTGTCCCGAAGACATGGAGTTTTTCAATAAG
>CAZXBK010000193.1:0-7637 GCA_964638765.1 uncultured Synechococcus sp.
ATGACCCGTGAAGGTATGGATTTCTTCCTTTGTCTCCACATCCCAAAGTTTGATCGTGTTGTCATCACTGGCGGAGGCGAAGGTTTTGCCATCAGGGCTAAAATTCACACTCCAGACTGCACTTGAATGACCCGTGAAGGTATGGATTTCTTCCTTTGTCTCCACAGCCCAAAGTTTGATCGTGTTGTCATCACTGACGGAGGCGAGGGTTTTGCCATCGGGGCTAAAATTCACACTCCAGACTCTACTTGAATGACCCGTGAAGTTGTTTTTTTCCTGCACCTCATACCAACTAGGAATTAAACTTGCTCGTGTTTGCTGTTGTGCGGTTTTATATTCCTTCGAGTTTTGCTCTTTCGTAAATTGTTTTGAGTCTTCAAGCTTTTTTAAGCTGGTTACTGTTGCCAGTGTTTCCAGCAATCCCTCCAGAGAAGTGGGACTACGTTGTTGAACGATTTTTGCTTGTTGTGCCTGGGTTTGCACTCTGATTGCTTCTTGCTCGAATCTTGCATATTCGATTTCATCCTGTAGCTGGGCTTCCTGTGCTTCGAGTTCAGCTTTTTCCTGCCTTACTGCTGCAATAGCTTGTTGTGCCCCTGCCAAATCCTGTTGAGCTTTTTGTGCCTGTGAAGCTGCTTCCCTTTGTTTCGCTTCTGCCGCCTGTAGTTGTTTCTGTGCTGCAGCCAATCTCGCTTGAGCCTCTTGTTCCTGCGCTGCCGTTTGCTGCTTTGCTTCCTCTAGATCTTTTTCCGCTTGTTCGACATTTTGGCGTGCTACTTCAACCTCTGCATTGGCTTGCTCTAAATCAGCTTGTGCCTGTTCTGCTTGTGCTGATACGCCCAACAGTTCACTTTTGGCATCATCCGCCTCGATTTGCATATCTTGCAAAGCAGCCTCTGCATCCTTTGCATCTTGTAGATTTTCGCCTGCTACTAGCAATGCCGCCACCGAAGCAACTAACGAACAAACAAGTAACCCAAGACCCCAAAATACCCGTCGGTTTGTCGCCTGTAGTTTCTTGTCCGCTTCCGCTAGCTTGAGATTGGCTTCCTGTTCCGCCACTGCAAGAATGGCATTTGCCTCGACTAATTCTTTTTCTTTAAATTCCCGCGACGCATTAAAAAACTGATAATCCTGGGGACTTAGACTTTTATCGGCTGCCCACGCCAGAGCTTCTTCTAGGGCTTTCCCTTTCAGCAGATAGGACTCATCACCTGTCGCTAGCCATTGGGAAATTGCCTCGCCATAGGGACGCAACTTTGCGAGAGCCGCTTCGATCCATCGCTCATCAAAAATTGTCCGGTAGATCTGATTACTGACTATAAGTTTGCCGCCATCCTTTTTCACTAGACCCGTTAGCCGCAGCGCCATCTCCTCTGCGAGGTTTGGATCCCCCCCAGCCCCCCTTGTTAAGGGGGGAGTAGTCGTTTCTTGCGCGTTGGAAGTTCCTGAAACTTCGTTCGCAACTTGATTAGTCTGTCTCCCCCTTTGATAAGGAATGGGGATCTCCCCAGTTATCTCTTCTGACTCACCAATATTCTGTTCCGGTGCATCAATAGAACTGGGAAAAATTTCTGTTGTGTCTTGAGTTGACTGAGGATCCCCCCCAGCCCCCCTTATTAAGGGGGGTGTTTGGAGGACTTGTGTGCTGGCAGAATCTGAAATATTGGTTGTTGCAAAACCTGATGCAGGATCCCCCCCAACCCCCCTTATTAAGGGGGGAGAACTTAATACTTGCTGATAAATACCGAGTAATCGTCCTGTAACCTTTTCATCTCGTGAGAACAAGCGATTTTGAATTGTCCGTAAATGCTCTGGCTCATCCTGCGACTCCCAATGGTCAAGGATTTTTTGCTGCACCAAACCATCAACCCAAACCCCTTCAGTATCTACTGGAATATCTCCCGCCGCATCCATCACCAACCGACAAAGCTTTTGCGTTAGAAAAGGTTGCCCACCAGTCCACCCCAGAATGGCATTCAGAACCGCTTCCCCATCCGCTGCTTTTTCCTGAAGACCCGCTACCAGAGGCTGTGCCTCAGAAAGTGTAAACCCAGAGAGATTAATCGCTGTACCGATATTAAAGGGCGTACGAGTTTTGTCTTCGATTAGGTCGCCCGGTGTTGCTACTCCCAACAGACAAAACGTGATTTTGCCGTACTCAGGATTATTGACCCGCTGATTATAAAAAGCCCGAATGAGCGCAAAGAAATCATCCGTCGAGAAATTGAGGTTGATGGTGCTGTCAATTTCATCGATAAAGACAACAATTTGCTCCGGGATCTGGGTAAGCAAAATATCCTCGATAAACTTGCCGAACCACCGCACCGGTGATAATTTCTCTACCGAATCCAGAAACTCATCAATATCAAAATCACACTTCTCTTCTAGCTTCAGCTCTCCCGCCAAAGTATCAATTAGATCCGCATACCAAGTAGCCTCATCAACATTGCTACTGCCGAGACTCGTAATATCGATAAATGCACAGACAATCCCCACAGCCTCAAGCCTTCTTTGTACCCGCACCCGCAAGGAAGACTTACCCATCTGCCGCGAATTCAGCACATAGGAAAATTCACTCCGCTTGAGGGCTGCATAGAGCTTTTCATCTGCTTCCCGAGTCACATAGGTCGGCGCATCAGCAGGCAGACTACCACCATATTGATATTCAAAGTTAGGTTGTGCCGAAACCATTTGTTTTACGGTTAATCAGAATTGAAGTGAAAAGTATTTCAAAGTCCCCTTTTGGGAGGGGGTTTAGGGGAGGGTTCTCGGTAGGTTACGCCACCCTCTGCAACCCCTGACCCCCTGAGGGCACCTTCCCCAAGGAAGGACACAATTGCTCTAATCGTTAAGCCGATCGCCGAAGTAGAGACGATATAAATCACAGAGGGGAGCCAGTTCATTACCGACGGCTTTTGCGAGACCCATACTCTTGAGTTTAAAAGAATCCACCGGAGCCAAACGCACCGGGCGATCGCTTTCCACTAGTTCTAGCATGGCATCCCTCAGCCGAGGATTTTCTTCTAGTAAAAGTAAATGTCGGTAAAGATGATCACCGTAGATGCCCTCCTCTGTCGGCGCAATTTCTAAGAGTTTGTCTAGGGTCATTGAATTGGCTGCAATTTGATAGAGTGCTACCCGAATCAGATAGGGATGTCCATCAATCATCTGCATTAAGCGATCAACCTCCGCATCCGACCAGTCCAGACCATGCCGTTCCACTAAATCTTTGACTTGCTCCCTTGTGAATTCTCCCAGTTCAATTGGCAGACCCACATTAAAGGGCGATCTATTTACATTCAGCGGAATATAAACCTCCTGAGAGTGAGAAATTACAAGGCGCAATTTCTGCCAAGTATCATTATTTTTGCCAAGCTCATGCCACGACCTCAGCAACGCAAAGAAATCATCCGCAATCTCAGGGTGGGTAAAAACGCGATCCACCTCATCCAATCCCAAAATGATGGGTTTGTCGATTTCCTTTAGTAAATACTTTTGGAAATAATTACTGCAATTTTTCTGACTACCGAGGCGTTTTTTCCAATATTTGTCGATTTTCTCCTCAATACCCAGCTCATCACTCACACAGGCACAGAAATACTCAAGGAAAGTATCAATATCATCAAGAAACTTCTTGTCCCATAAATTAATCATCGCGGATTTGTAACCCAGTGTTTCTCCCTCCGCGAGAATGCGACTCATTAGAGATGTTTTCCCCATCTGACGCGGTGCTTTAATCCGAATTAATCCCGCCTTTTTCTGAATTGCATTAAAACTATCCTTTTCCGCTGGGGGACGCTCCACATAAAACGGTGATCCTAGAGGCACTTGCCCATCTAAATTTTCGAAGGGAATATCAATCACTCTGGCAACAGCAGGCTGAGATGTTACTTGTTCTTCTTTTTCAATCGGTCGGGTTTCAGCATCTTCAGCGTCTTTTTGTTTGAGAACGGGTGTTAGATGTTCTGGAATTGCCTCCAGCTCGATGGCACTACAACCGATATTAAATGACGTTTCGATAGGCTCTCCTGCAAAAAGCGTGTCATAAAACCCAATCGCAAATTCTCGTGCCGCTTGGTCTCCAATTTTTTGGTTCATCCCCACTACACAATCAACATAGGGAGAAATTTCGTTGGCCTGCACCTCTGAATAACAGGCATTTAGCACCACGCAATTGATGTGAAAAATATCTTGTAAACCTTTAAAAAATCTTCTCAGCGCTGCCGGTTTGAGCAAAACTGCGACACCACTATCACCCATCAGAGCTAGACCATTTTCGCCGCCTCCATGCCCCGCAAAATGGACAATATCAGGCTTGTTTTCTATCAAAGCTCGCCGAAACTCTTTCGGACGAACAGCTTGCTTGACGATGATGTCAAAAGTTTTTCTGGCTGTTGGCGATCGCTCCCAAGATGCTTCAATTTCCCGCACCTCTTCACTCAACCGCAGTGGGGTCGTATTCGTTGGATTTGCTGTGAGGATCAGAATTTTTTTCATGGATAGAAGATCGCGACCCATTTAGACCAGAGCATTCTCCCCTTAAGCATATCGACTTATCTGGACACGAAGATACATTCATCAATATTTTTTGTATTTCCTGAGCCATCTACTATCATCAAATATCTTTCTGATGAGGCGATCACCTAACCTCTTATCAAAACCAATCTATTTCTAGGACTTCTGTAAATCTTTTTCTAAACAAAATACTTTATAGAGAACTTCCCAGCCGCGCTTCTGATAAAACTCTAAAACTTGTTTGTTATCTTCCTCTACAAATAATGTGGGGCGGGGCATTCCCCGATTCCTCAGACGTTTTTCCGCTTCATCCATCAGTATATTGGCAAGGCCTTGCTTTTGATAATTAGGATGGACGCCTAGATGGAATATAAAAGAATTCCACGGGTCATAAACAAAAAAGACTGTGCCAATAATTCGATTTTCTTGTGCTGCGATGACAATTGACTCGCAATCATGTTCGATTTTTCGCTGGAATATAGCTCTGGTATCCAACGGCGCGTAAAAGATCTGAGTATCAATTAGTAATTGTTGCAGTGCGGGAAAGTCTTCATCTTGATAATTACGCAACGTAATATTCGAGGTCATTTGTATCTTCTATCTCTTGCGTTTCCACTTACTGAGATGCTTGCGGGCTAAATTGTAAAAACAAGGCTGTTTCCAAAGCATCTTCATCAAGATTTAGAGCAAAAAATCGAGCCGTGACTCCCCGCTCATCAAATCGAGTTAAATTCAAGCGACCACTAATACCCTGGGAAAATCCCATAATTGCTGGCGATGGCAAAGGTTGACCGTTAATCGTGCCTGCACCTTCTGTCCATTGTATTTCACTGCCAGATGTCAGTTCGAGAGTATAGGAAAGAGTTAATTCTGAATTTTCGAGTTCACCTGTTTGCGGGTCAGTCTGAGAAATTTTCCCTTGAAATTCGAAGCGATTTTCACCGACAAAATCAATAGTCGCTTCATCCAATGTGTATTGGGGTGGCTTCGGAGAGCCGGGACGGATGAGCAAGCGATTTACCAAGGGCTGCAACACTCGACGCACACTCGGCGATCGCAGGGAATCATTGAGATCATCTTCTGTAAGCACAAGGCGCAATCCTGCCTGTACTGGTTCGCGAAAGGTTTCTGCATCAAACTGTCTTTGACGTAATTTTTGTAAATCAACATCTAGTGGATCTGTTTCTAGTTCTAGGGCTTCTAGACGAAATCCTTCGACAATTTCCACGCCGCGACTGGCAATGCGAATGTGATCAATTTTTCCCTTGGCGATCTTGTGAGCTGGAACACTATCAACCCGCACTTCAAATGTTTCAGCGGATTCAAGGCGTCGACTTAATTGGGAACCTGTAATTTCTTCCACGATTAACCCAGTGGGCGCACCTGCTGAGAGTAAACCGGATAAGAGAATAGTTAAAAGTTCCATGGCGATCGCCCAACAGATAAACTCTTTAACTCTACTGAAAAAGTCCGGCGAGATCTGCATTTATTGCGGTGATTGTTGCCTGCCGCTGATCATCGTCGGTATGGCTCAGCCGAATCTCAAAATAGCTTTCGGGCAGAAATGGTAGTCGCTCTGACCATTCGATCACAGTAATACCCGGCTCACTTTCAATGCCTTCCCAATAAGTCTCTGGGTAAACGCTATCTATCTGGTCCGGCTCTAGTCGATACAAATCCAAGTGGTACAACGGGATTCGTCCGGCATGATATTCATTGACCAGCGTAAATGTCGGACTGGCGATCGCCTCGGTGATGCCTAGACCTAAACCCATTCCTTGGGTGAGAGTTGTTTTTCCTGCCCCTAGATCTCCTTTAAGGAGCAATACCGAGTAGGGCTGCAACTTTTGCCCAAGCTGTTTGCCAAACTCTAGGGTGGCCTCTCGATCTGCCAGCAGAATTGATTTCGCCATATCAATCCTAGAAATTCGCTTGATACTCTTCGAGTAGCTTGACCAAATCCTGTTGTACCGCCGTGGGAATTAATTGGGTAAGCGCCACAAAGGTCTGTTTTCCGCCGAGGGGAACTTGGATATTTTTAACGACATTCAGGACGGTTGTTTCGTTGATGTCGTTATCCTCCACCAAAGGCATCACCTTCTCAGCAATCGAAGTATGTAAATGGGCATCCGACAAATATAAATGCCAGCCCGCCACATCGATGTAGATGTTCTCGCCGATTTCTGCCGCTAGACGTTCAATGTCAACTGCACTAGCCATTACGAAGTCTCCGAATAGTTTGCAATCACCCTAATGTAAGTGATGTGTAACAGCACAATACCAAACCAAATCGCGGTAAACCATATATCCCAAGTGGAGTCTGATCGGTAGATATTATGAAAAAACCAGATGCCGGAATTAATCGCTAGAAAGACCATCACATGGACGATGAAGTTCATCATGTCCTCTGCACGACGGAATTCGGGATCAGTTTGACGGTTAGGTTTACGGGGCCAACTGCGGGGCATAGTCTTGTGTTTCTCGCTGAAAATGAACCGATGAATATTATAAGGAGTTTCGGAGATAGTCCCCAGATTTGCCGCCTGTTTTCTTCTGGAGCTGGATATCGGTGATGGTCATGGCTTTGTCGAGGGCTTTTGCCATGTCGTAGAGCGTCAGCGCCGCCACTGATGCCGCTGTGAGGGCTTCCATTTCTACCCCAGTCTCAGATTTTGTTGTAACGCTGGCTTCGACAACATAACCAACATTTTCTGGATCAGGCGCAAAGGTCACATTCACTTTTTTAATGGGCAATGGGTGGCACATCGGAATAAGGTTAGAGGTTTGTTTCGCCGCCATAATCCCAGCAATACGAGCTGTCCCTAAGACATCACCTTTTGGCGCATCTCCCGCCTGAATCGCATCAAAACAAGCTTGGCTCATCAGCACCCGACCTGTGGCGATCGCCTCGCGCTTGGTGATTTTTTTATCGGAGACATCCACCATCTGTGCTTCACCGGCGTCATTAATGTGAGAAAGATCAGTATTTATGATTTTTTTTTCGGAAAAGTCTTGCATAAAGAAAAAATGTCTGTTAGATTGGTTGACTGTTGGTGAAACAACGCTTCTCTTCCACATGGGTCTGTAGCTCAGCGGATTAGAGCAGCTGACTACGGATC
>CAZXBK010000194.1:0-7539 GCA_964638765.1 uncultured Synechococcus sp.
TCAGAAAGGACTACTCACTCTATTTTGCTACAACGTTACTTGCTTGAAACTCTCCGGGGAAGCTATCAAGAAAAGAAAAGGAGAAAGCTCATATCGTGGAAGTTGTAACCAATCCACAGCTTTCTCCCATGTTCAGTTTAGATGCTCTGTTTTGCCAGGTTGATGATTTTTGCCAAATCTTTGAACCTCTATGGCACCAAGAGTTATTCAACTCTGGAAAAAAGTATCGTCGTCGTTCTAGAAGTCTAAGCTTGAGTGAGGTGATGACTATTCTCATTGCTTTCCATCAGTCTCACTACCGTAATTTCAAGCATTTCTACCTCATCAATGTGCTGCACCATTGGCGACAAGAGTTCCCCAGAGCTGTGAGTTATCAACGCTTTGTGGCATTGATACCTTCGAGCTTGATTCCCCTCTGTGCCTATTTGCGTCACTGTTTCGGACAATGCACTGGCATTAGCTTCATTGATGCCACCAGTATCAAGGTCTGCCATAATCGCCGTATCTCTCAACATCGCGTTTTTGAAGGTCATGCCGCGAGAGGTAAAACTTCAGTGGGATGGTTCTTTGGCTTCAAGCTACACCTTGTCATCAATGAGCGAGGAGAATTACTCAACGTCCAAATTACGTCAGGAAATATCGATGACCGCCAACCAGTCGTCGCACTATTGCAAGGATTATGGGGAACAGTTTTTGGTGATAAGGGCTATGTCTCTCAACCTTTAGCTCAACGTCTTCGAGAGGAATGTGGAGTAATTTTGATTGCTAAACCTCGTCGCAATCTGAAGAATCGTTTGATGCTTTATCAGGACAAGCTCATAGCTCGCAAGTGGGCTTTGATTGAGACAGTCATTGACCAACTCAAGAACATTTCACAAATTGAACATTCTCGCCATCGCAGCCCGGCAAACTTCTGTGTCAACTTACTGTGTGGGCTAAGTGCCTACTGTCATCCACCCAAGAAACCTTCTTTGCAGCTTGATTAGAGTGTCTGTCTCTTATCCAGAACTCACGTTGATTAGGGGCGATCGCCCCATATTTCTCCATCACAAAAAAATTCCTAACCACTCGCAGTAGCTAGGAATTGAGATTATTTTTAATTGCCCAATAATTTATCTATTCAGCAGAGCTCTCTACTGTCTGCGCCTTTTTCGCGGCGATCGCCTCAGCGGTGCGTTGACGATCAAGTTTTAGAACGACGACACCAAGGGGAGGTAAACAAAGATCTGCCGAATAAGGCAGGCCATGCATGCCCCAATCCTCTGTCCAGACACCACCGAAGTTTTTCTTGTTACTGCCACCAAATGTCTCAACATCACTATTGAAGACTTCTGTGTAGCATCCTTGCTCCGGCATCCCCACACGATAATGCTCATGCAACTGCGGCGTGAAGTTACAAGCCACAATCAAGAAATCATTTGGATCTTGGGCACGACGAATAAACGACACCACACTATTTTGATTATCTGAGCAGTCAATCCATTGGAAACCCTCTTCCTCAAAATCTCGCTCATAGAGAGCCGGTTGCTCTTTATAGAAAGCATTTAGCTCAGAGAAGAAACCTTTGAGCTTTGCATGGGGTTCATGGTTCAGCAGATCCCAGTTGAGGTCAGTCCAGACATTCCACTCATTCCACTGCCCAAACTCCATGCTCATAAACATGGTTTTCTTGCCCGGATGCATAAACATATAGGTAAACAAAGCCCGAACATTGGCAAACTTCTGCCACTCATCACCGGGCATCTTACCGATAATCGAACTCTTACCGTGCACTACCTCATCGTGGGATAACGCCAACATGTAGTTCTCGCTGAAGTGATACCACATACTGAAGGTAATGCTGTTTTGGTGGTGCTGACGGAACCAAGGATCCATACTGAAATAGTCGAGGTTGTCATGCATCCAGCCCATATTCCACTTCAGGTTAAAGCCTAAACCACCGAGATAAGTGGGGCGGGAAACCATGGGCCACGCAGTAGATTCTTCCGCCACGGAAATTGCACCGGGATAATACTTGAAAATCAAGTTATTGGTTTGGCGTAAAAATTCAACTGCTTCTAAATGCTCATTACCGCCGTAATCATTGGCAACCCACTCGCCATCTTCACGGTCATAGTCGAGATACAACATCGAAGCAACCGCATCAACTCGAATGCCGTCGATGTGATATTTATCGAACCAGAACAGAGCATTGGCAATGAGGAAATTACGCACCTCATTCCGGTTGTAGTTAAAGATTAATGTGCCCCATTCTTTATGTTCGCCTTTGCGGGGGTCAGCATGTTCATAGAGGTGCGTACCATCGAAAAATGCCAGTCCATGACTATCTTTGGGGAAGTGACCGGGAACCCAATCTACAAGAACACCGATGCCATTTTCGTGGCATTTGTCGATGAAATACATTAAGTCTTCTGGATTTCCGAAGCGGGATGTCGGCGCGTAGTAACCTGTCACCTGATAACCCCAAGAACCATCAAAGGGGTGTTCGGCGATCGGTAGTAGCTCGATGTGGGTGTAGCCCAGCTCTTTCACATAGGGAATGAGTTTATCGGCCAACTCGTAATAGCTAAGATAACGGGCGCCTTCCTTGGCTTCGTTAACGGGAATTGGCTCGGCCTCACCAGACAGCAACTGCATTTTCTCTTCAGCAGAGGCATGGAGCCATGAGCCTAAATGGAGCTCGTAAATCGAGACGGGAACCTTGAGGGGATCGGTATCAGCGCGTTGTTCTAGCCACTCGGCATCGTTCCATTCGTATTGATCTAAGTCGGTAACGATAGAGGCAAAATTAGGGCGTACTTCTTGGAAAAAACCATAGGGGTCAGACTTTGTATAGATATGTCCGTCTTGGTTTTTGACTTCGTATTTATATTTTTCGCCAGTGGTCAGTTCTGGGATGAAAATCTCCCAAATAGCACCGTTCAGCTTACGCATTTGGTGCTCTCGGCCATCCCAATTATTAAAGTCACCAATGACAGAAACGTTGCGGGCATTAGGTGCCCAAACGGCGAAATGAACCCCTTCCACGCCATTGATTTTGATGGGGTGTGCCCCTAGTTTTTCGTAAACGCGGTGATGATTACCTTCGGCAAAGAGATGAAGATCTAGCTCGCTAATCTGTGGCGTTTCGCTAAAGGCGTAAGGATCGTAAATAGTGATTTGGCGATCGCCAGACTTGTATTTCAGCTGATATTTCGGTGATATTTCCTGCTCGACGAGGCATTCAAAAAAGTGGGGATTATGCACCGATGCCATCGGATATTCCTGCTGGGATACAGGGTCAACAACCCAAGCCTGCTCAGCTCTGGGTAAAAACGCACGCACCGACCACGTTGACGCGCCATCAATTTCGACAGGATGACAACCCAAAATTGTATGGGGATTGTCGTGGTAGTTGGAGACGATCTGATGAACCTGTTCAGGTGTAATCGCAGTAGGCATTATGGAAGTCACCGAAGATAAATTGCGGGTTACTGATGAAAAAAGATGATTAGATTCTTGCTAACGGGAATCTGTAGTAATCGACAAAAACCCAAGCATTTCACGAAAAATCACCTAAATGTTTTAAAAAGTCGCGTTTAAAAAGATCAACTTTCACCTTAGTCTTTTTTTCAATCTCCGTAATCTTTCGGACGGCGTAGAGCCTCACACTTTTAGGTAAAAATATCTAATGAATCAAACATTTTTGATTGGGTGATAACATCAGGCGATCGCCAAATTGAGACTTGAAATTCAAAATAAATCCCGCTTACCTCGCAGCTTTGAAAAGACTCGCTGAGGGTCGGGATGGTTAATCGCAGCTTGTACCTCTGGCTGATCACACCGCAGGAAAGGATTAGTTTGTTTTTCAATGCCGAGCAAACTGGGGACTGTTGGCTGTTTCTGTTGTCGTAGAGCTTTCACTTTCTCAAATCGTTGGTGCAGCTGAGTATTGTCAATATTTAAACTTGTTGCAAATCGCAAATTCTTCAGCGTATATTCGTGGGCACACCACACGCGAGTTTGTTCAGGCAGTTCCCGAATTCGTTGCAGCGATCGCCACATTTGCGTCGGATTTCCTTCCAGTAAACGACCACAGCCCCCCGCAAACAGCGTATCCCCACAAAATAAATCCCCCATGCCGTCCGGTTTTGTCGGCGGAAAATAGTAAATAATATGGCCTTGGGTATGGCCAGGCACAAACATAATTTCAGCGGTGCGATCTAATACATTCAGGCGATCGCCTTCTTTGAGAACATCAGTTTGACAGGGGATCCGCCCTTTCCCTTGATCATGTTCGCTGGCATAAACTTTCACTTTCGGAAACTGTGCCGCCAATTGCCGATTTCCCCCCACATGATCGTGGTGGTGATGGGTAATTAAAATTGCCGTTAACTGTAAATTTTCCTGCCGCAGATAATCCAAAACAACCCGGCCATCTCCCGGATCAACCACCGCTGCTAACCCTGACGGGCGATGCTGCAAAACAAAAATATAATTATCGTGAAATGCTGGCAGACGGACAATTTCCATAATTTTCGAGCAACATGATTGAAGGGTCGCATCGATAATATCAAGATTGGTTTTAAACTAGCTGTAATGTCTGCCTCGTTTGAGCCATGCCAACTACCACCAACATAGCGATTGTGATGAACATTCAACAAGTTTGCGAACGCATCCTTAGCACCGGTGAACTCACTCGTGAGGAGCATATGCAGCTCATGAGCAGTTGTCTTAATGATGGTTTAGTGAACAAGGACGAACGTCACGCGATCAATCGCGTCCTTGATGAAATTCAGTTTGGCAAATTAACCTTTGTCGAGGCAGAAGTCGCCGCTTAAATGCAAGCCACAACACAGCCTCTATAGGAGCTTAATTTAGAGAGATTTTGTAAACCCACTCAGAAAATTCGCTGTCTTCGTTACGGGTAATGGCCGTTAGTTTTTCCCGCAGCTTTTCAGTAATAGGGCGATCGCCGGGAAGCTTGTAATTTTCAATTTGTTTTACGGGTGTAACCTTTGCTGCCGTACCACTCAGGAAAACTTCATCAGCGATCAATAATTCTGTCTTATCGATGGGACGTTCGATTACCTCGATCCCAAAGTTTTTCGCCAGTTTGATAATGCTGTCGCGGGTAATGCCTTCGAGGATATCTTGATCCGAACCGGGAGTAATTAATTTTCCATCACGCACAATAAACACATTCATGCCCGATGCTTCACAGACTTTACCTTGGGAATTCATCAATAAAGCTTCGTCAAAGCCTGAGGCAACCGCTTCAGATTTTGCCAAAGCAGACGCGATATAGGCACCGCTAATTTTGCCCCGCAATGGGAAACTGCGATCCTCTTGGCGGGACCAAGAACTAATGCGGCAGGTAATTCCTTCTGGCGATAGATAATCACCCAACTCTAAACCGTAAACAAAAAAGTCTTTTTCGATTTTGTGGAGGCGGGGCGCAATACCAAGGTCTGAAGTATAGACAAAGGGACGAATATAGAAAGACTGGCTAGGCTGATTCTTTTTCACAAAATCAACAATGACATGCTCAATTTTGTCCGCAGGCAGCTCAAACTGTAAAAAGTTGGCGCTATTGCTGAGGCGACGACAGTGACGATCTAAACGAAACAACAAAATTTGGCTAGCATCATTCGGATCAGGAATACCCCGCAAGCCCCCAAAGGCTCCCGTACCGTAGTGCAACGCGTGGGTTGCGATGGAAATATTCGCCTCAGCGAACGGAACAAATTTTCCTTGGAAATAGGCGGTAGGGAGAAAATTATGCATTAGGTTAAGGAACGGGCGATTTAAGTCGATGTTTAAATATCAAGGTGATGATTCTGACTAGAAAATGAAGATCAGGCGTTAGCGAGAAAGCCAGCCTTTTAATCTTGATTTTTGTTGGTCAGATGCGTCGGGATTTTTCTTCACTTGGTAACTACTAGGCTGGGGTTCAGCGAGGGTTACGGCAAGGGTTTTTAATTGATCTTGCTGAAAAATCGTGATTGAAATTGTATCACCTGCACGGTAGTTCTGAAGGCGTTTGCTCACTTGCTCGGCATTGACGCGATAGCCGGCTATTGCCAAAATTTCATCTCCCGGATCGACACCAGCGATATGGAATGGCGAGCCACTTTCGATAGATTTCACAAGAGTGCGATTATTGTCATCCTTGATATCTGCACCGAGATGGGGAATTTTTTTATCGTCGTAAATTGGCTTGAGGATTAAACCAAAAGGTTCGAGGGATTTTTCGAGGGGAAGTTCTTCTGTGCTGCTATACAGATAACGATTAAAGAAATCTGTTAAGTCACAGTCGGCAACCTCTGCGATGACGGTTTCCACTTCCTTAGGCGTAAAACCAATTTCATCCTTCCCGAATTTTTGCCACATCCGCTGCATCACATCATCAAGGGATTTTTGATTATCGTGGCGATCGCGGATCATTAGATCCAGCATTAATGACACCATTGCCCCCTTGAGGTAGTAGGACATCTGGTTATTGTTGCTATTGGCATTACGGCGATACAGCTTAATCCAAGCATCAAAACTAGACTCGGCGAGGGGCTGCACAAAGCGTCCCGGTGTTTTGAGGTAACGAGAAATATCTTTCCCTAGGCTCTCAAGGAAAAAGTCATCGTCATAGACATTCGCCCAGCGGGGAATAATCAGGTCGTAATAGCTCGTCACGCCTTCGGCAAACCACAAAGAAGTGGTGTAATTTTCATTTTCGTAGTCAAAAGTTTCGAGAGCTTTCGGGCGAATACGCTTAATGTTCCACAAATGGAAAAACTCGTGGGCAACGAGCTGCATAAAGCGGTTGTAGTTACTCTGATCGCCAAACCCAAAACGAGGATAATTTAGAGAGCAGCTTTCTTTGTGCTCCAAGCCGCCATAGCCACTACCGGATAAGTGCAGCAGGAACATATATTCGTCGTAAGGTAAACCACCGCCATAAATATCGGCTTCTACCTCAATGATTTTTTTTGTATCGGCGATCGCCTTATCAGCATCAAAATCACCATCACCCCAAATCACCCAACGGTGGGGTTTGTCCGCATAAAGAAATTCGTGGCTTTCGTGAATACCAACTTCGACCGGACTATCCACTAAAACATCAAAATTTTCGACCCAAAACTGCGTTTCAGAATCTTCTAAAAGCGGCAGCGTTGTACTAATTTGCCAAGACTCATCGGGCGGCTGTACATTGAGCACAAAAGATTGGTTTTGGTGACCGGGCACAAAGAAAAAGATGGCCGCACCATTAAAGTAGCCGTGGGTACTATCTAAATGATTGGTTCGGACAGTCAACTCATTCGCGAAGACACGATATTTAACCGTAATTGACTCAGTAGAATCCGCTGCAATTTGCCAATGATTTTTGCCTTGTTTTTGCCAAGCTAATGGTTTCTCTGTCGCTGTGGCGATCGCCTGAAAATCTTGGACATGGCGAGCATATTCACGCACCAAATACGAACCAGGAGTCCACACTGGCATACGCAGATCAAGCACTGCCTGCGACCAATTATTCGCTTGAATCGTTACTTCAAATAAATGTTG
>CAZXBK010000195.1:0-7472 GCA_964638765.1 uncultured Synechococcus sp.
GGTTTCCATGACGATCGCCCGCGAACAAGCTGAACATTTTTGACCGCTATAACCAAACGCAGAATGGAGCACTCCCGCCACTGCTTGATCGAGGTCGGCACTGTCATCAACGATGATGGCATTCTTACCGCCCATCTCTGCAATGACGCGCTTGAGATGCTTTTGACCGGGCTGCACGATCGCCGCATTGGCATAAATATCGCAACCGACTTCGCGGGAACCAGTGAACGCAATGAGATGGACATCGGGGTGTTTCACCATGTAGTTACCGACGGTGGAACCACGCCCCGGCACAAACTGAAATACGCCTTTGGGCATTCCCGCTTCGATAAGAATTTCAGCGATTTTTGCACCGATAACGCTGGATGTGGCGGCAGGTTTCAGTAATGTGCAATTGCCTGTGACCAATGCTGCAACGGTCATCCCTGTGGCGATCGCAAAGGGGAAATTCCAAGGGGAAATGACCACAGCAATGCCGCGCGGTTGGTAATGATATCGGTTTGTTTCACCGCACACATCGTATTTTTTATAGCCGCGCACTTGGGACAAATCATCGGGTTTCACAGCGAAACCATTAGCGAGACGTTCCATTTCATCGGCATAGTAGCGACAAAAATCGATCGCCTCGGACACTTCCGGATCGGCTTCCTTGAGAATTTTGCCCGTCTCTAGACAAATCCAAGCATTGAGTTCGTGGCGGCGGGTTTCCATGATGTCCGCTGCCTTGCGGAGAATGTTTGCTCGTTCTGTGGCGGGAGTTTTCTTCCATGCCGGGAATGCAGCTTTTGCAGCGGCGATCGCCTCAGTTGCTTGGTCTTGAGAAATTTGCCCGACTTTACCGATTAGTTCCGCAGAACGAGAGGGATTTACCGAGTCCACCCAATTTTCCGTTTGCACATATTCACCGTTGATGTAGGGAAGATAGCGTTTGCCCAGTTGCTTTTTTACCTCATCGAGAGCAAACTCAGCCTTACTCCGCAAATCTACTTCTGCATAATCCGTATTGGGAGCCGCATCAAAATGAATGGGGCTGGCGGCGATGTCATGGATAGTTGCGTTTAAATCACCTGTCGGCGGCGCAATTAACTCCTCAACGGGACGCTCCTCAAGGTTTTGGCGGAGGAAAGAACTATTGGCAGTATTCTCCAATAAACGACGAATAAGGTACGCCATGCCGGGCAACAACTTACCGTAAGGGCAATACACCCGCACGCGATAACCTTCTTTCACCAAAGCTTTCGCCAGTTGATCACCCATGCCATACAGCACCTGACATTCAAAGTTCCGGCGGGGAATATTCAGTTCCTTGGCGATCGCACAAGCTACCGCCTGAGACCGTACATTATGGCTGGCGATCGCCCCGTAGAGATACTGATGATTTTCGAGGAGGAGGCGAGTCATTTTTTCGTAGTTAATATCCGTCGCACCTTTATCGTTGTAGACCGGTTGTTCCCAATGGTTTTGCAATGCGGTGATGGTTTCTTGGTCCCAATATGCCCCCTTCACAAGACGCACAGTAACAGGTGTTCCCCGCTCTTTCGCCCAAGCAACCAGACCTTCAAGATCGGCATAGGAATCCCGTAGGTAACCTTGCATTGTCACGCCAATATCACTGCGATCGCGGAACTCATCCTCTAGCAAAACTTCCTTGAGGATTTGCAGAGTTAGCGTCTTGTACTCGTAATGCTCCATATCGAAATGAACAGCAACCCCAAGCTCCTCCGCGTGACGCAACAATAGCCGCACCCGCTCTGCCACATTCTCTTTACTGCCCACCGGATCGAGGGGGTCAAACTGAGAATAAAAAGCCGTTAATTTCACCGAAACTTGAACTTTCGCAAGGTCTTGTCCATCCGCTTCATCGATGGCATTTACCTTCGACCAATTCTTTGCAGCAGCAGCCAAATCCGCCATCAGGTCAAGATAAGTCTGCTGGTATTTCTGAGCTTCGGACTCTGTGATTACCGCTTCTCCTAGGAGGTCGATAGTGAACGCCATTTTGTCTTTGCGGAGACGTTCGACAGTTTTCAGAACCTGCTTCGTGTTTTCACCAGAAATATATTTAAACGCAAGGGTTTCCACCGACTTACTGATAGTGGCCGCCGCAATCTGAGCAGGCGGAGTATTGGCTTCAGTAAAGTTGAGGATTTTTTTCAGCGCATTGGGCAGCTCGACATTGTCATCACTGAGATATTGCTGCAAGTGCCGGGCAATCTCTGCGTTATCTTTCAACGCGGGCAATGCATCGATAAACCGGAACAGTTGCACCCGTAAAAAGGGGTTTTCCATTGTCCAGCCCAGCAACTTATCGTCTAGGCGCATTTGATCCTGTAATTTCGAGAAAAATGAGCGCTTTTCCCGGGTTGCAGAGATTAACTCCTTGGCGATCGCCTGAGTTTGAGATTCATAATTGGCTTGAGCTTGCATAACCACGACTTAAAAGGCTCCAAAAAACAGTCCAACATTTAATTATAAGAAACTCTTTCGCTTTCGCGCTTGTTTGATAACTATTTCCCACCTTTGGGCTATAACCTGCTGTTTCAGCTGGAGCGATGTATCTCGTGTAGATGTCATCCCACCATCTTTTTGTGAGATGTCCACTAAGCTTGCCATTCACTATTTTCTGTTGTGAATAAACTGCCATCTTACGGGTCTCGATAAACTGGCAAGGAAAGAAACGAAAAGCCCTACTCTATCTAGTTTTGCACTGAAAATTTCCTGCTATGATCGACGTACCAGTAGAGATGAGTAGTGCTATGAATTATCCCAACTTTCCAGAAGAGATTCCTTGGACTGAAGCCGCCAAGGTAAAGTACAAAAATATTCCTTTCTATGCTCGCTCCCAAGCTCGTCAAACCATTGAAGAACTGGCGCGTGAAGAGGAAGTGGAGGAAATTACAGCGGAACTGGTTGTTCGGGCCCAGCAACGCTTCGGTAAGTAAAAATTGTCTCTAGGGTCGCTTCATTAAAAAAGGCGGCGATCGCCTGGATTTTTTTGGCTGAACTGCCTCAATTACAAACCTTGTCATTTTCCGGAAACTGCCGAGAACTTCAGATTATCCTGAAAAGCAAACCTCTCCATTGCCATTGAATCTGAGAAAGTAATGATTTTTGACGCTGCGAATTTAGGATATTGGGTCTTGCTAGGCATGGGGGTACTACTTTTTCTCTTCGTCATTTTTTCTGGCGGCGGCGACGATGATTTAGACACCGATGTTGATGCGGATTTGGACGTTGATGTAGACGCGGACTTTGATGCTGATATTGACGCGGATGTAGATGCAGATATCGATGGAGATGTAGACGGCGACGTCGATGCCGATGCTGAAGCTGGCTCTGGTATTCTGTCGATTTTGTCTTGGTTTGGCTTTGGGCAAGCTCCCCTGATGATTTTGCTGGCTATCGACTGTAGTCTATGGGGATTGCTCGGCTGGATTTTTAATGTTTGGGTAGGCGCGGGTACTGGCGAAATTCCGACTGGCATTATGGGCGCTGGGGTTTTCGTGCTGAGTGGGGCGATCGCCCTGTGGAGCGGTAAATTATTAGCGTTTCCCCTCGGTAAAATGTTTGCGTCCTTTGGGGAAGATGTCAGTAGCGATCGCCTTGTTGGTTGCGAAGGAACTGTCTCTTCAAAAATCTTGCCCCCCTATATCGATGGCAAAGTAGGGCAAGTGGATGTCTATGATGCGGCTCGCAATATGGTGACGGTTAATGCCAGTAGTCCCCACTGGGCAACAGTTGTGCCAACGCGGGGCCAAAAAATTATTATTGTTGAACGGACGGAACATACTTATCTGGCGATCGTCAAAGACAGTTCTGATGAAGATCTGTGGCTGCGCAAAGTGCAATCCTAAAGAAATTTACTTCCGTCGTCTTTCCGCAGAAAAAATGGCGGCTTTGATGCCATCCTGTATCCTAAAGGCTAAATCTACGGCTATTGGCGATCGCCAGTTGCTGTAATATCACATTTTTTTCTCTACTGCTTCTGCCCATGCCCGTCGAAATTATTATCATTGTTGCCGCCGTAATTGTCTCTTGGCTAGTCTTTACGGCATTCGTCAATATTGTTAAAACCAGTATTAAAACTGCACTCACAATTGCGGCGATCGCCTTGGTTTTACAAATTGCGTTTGGGATTCGCTCCGATCAAATTGCAGAACAAATTATTGCTTTACCCCAAATGATTTGGCAGTTTTTCACACAATAACTTTTTCTATTCCAACAACAGATTAAGGCCAATAAATACGTCTTTTTCTTTCAGAATGGGGGGGACTTTTCTTTGAAATGACTGTATGTTTGGGCTGAAAACTAATGAGTCGCTATCATTATTTGACCATGGGAAGTTGTATGGCAAACTCCGTGCCAAGACCAAGTTCTGAGGCGACGTGAATATTGCCACCGTGCTTATCGACAATAATTTGTTGGGCGATCGCCAAACCTAAACCCGTACCTTTCCCAACAGCTTTAGTAGTAAAAGAATTTTTAAAAATCTGACTTTGGATTGCTTCTGTCATTCCCTTGCCATTATCTTTGATGGCGATCGTGACAAACTGTTTATCAATAGATAAGTCAGTCTTGATGGTGATTACATTAGGTTGAGCTTCGATTTCATGGAATGCCTTGTCCTGATTTGACTCATCCAATGCGTCGATGGCATTAGCCAATAGGTTCATGAAAACCTGATTGATTTGTCCCGGAAAGCAGCTCACCACTGGGATGTCGCCATAGTCTCGCACAATTTGAATTGCTGGTCGTTGCTCATTAGCTTTGAGGCGATGTTGCAAAATTAATAAAGTACTGTCAATGCCTTCATGTAACTGGAAAGGCACCTTTGCTTCCGTATCTGCCCGCGAAAATGTCCGCAAACTTTTACTGATATTAGTGATACGTTTGACGCCCTCCGCCATGGAGTCGAAAATTTTAGGTAAATCCTCTCGAATATATTCAAGATCAATATCTTCTATGGTTTGTAAAATGTCGTCGGGAGGTTCCGAGAAGCACTCTTGATACAGATCAAGTAATTCAAAAATATCTTGTGCATATTCTTTCGCCGGTTCTAAATTGCCTGAGAGAAAGCTCGTCGGATTGTTAATTTCATGGGCGACCCCTGCAATGAGATTGCCGAGAGCTGACATTTTTTCTGTTTGAATAAGTTGTAATTGGGACTGTTGAAGCTGCTCTAAAGTGCGTGAAAGTTCTGTCGTTTGGTTGGCGAGTTTTTGGTTCAGTTCTTGGAGGGCAATTTCTGCCGTTTTACGCTCAGTAATATCCTGATAAGTCCCTAAAATACCGACAACTTCTCCTTCTGCATTGTAGAGGGGCGCTTTATTGGTTTCGAGCCATGTTTCTTCGCCATCACCGTTAAGTTGAGACTCAATAATGCCAAACTCAGCTTTCTGAGAATGCATAATGCGCCGATCACACACACGGTAGAATTCTGCCTCCTCTTCTTTCCAAGGCATATCAAAATCTGTTTTCCCAACAATATCTACAGGCAATTTCAACCCTGCATCATCAGCAAAGTTTTGATTGCAGCCTAAGTAAACTAAGTTGCGATCTTTCCAGAAAACGGACTCCGGAAGAGTATCCATCACCAATTGCAGCATGTGCTGGGAGGTCGCCAAAATTGACTCGATGTACTTACGTTTTTTGCGTTCCTGCAATTTTTCTTGTTTCAGTTTTTGAATTTCGTCATGGGCTTGGGCTAGCTCAGCTCTTAACTGAGTCAGCTTGATGTCTGTCGAAGATAGTTGAGTTTTAGATTTTTCCATCGTCGAGCTTTATGGTTGAAACAAAAAAATTAGCAGTGGTTGTGAGACCTAGAAAGTCAATTTGTCGGATTTTAATGCGGCTACATTATGGTGACAGAGTGTGATGGCCTTGCTTGTATCATTTATAGGCTTTTCTGAAACTATAATTGGATTTCCAGAAAAATTTACACTTTACTCAATGTTGTTTTGATAAATTTTGCGGAGCGGATCACTAAGTGAAGATCACTAAGTATTGTTTTTGATGTTGCTCACCTTCTTGATGGAGTTATGGGCTGATCTATAATTTGCCAATGGAAAATTTAACGATTACCAGACCCGACGACTGGCATCTACACCTACGAGATGGTGAAGCCTTAAAAGCTGTTTTACCCCACACTGCAAGACAGTTTGCAAGGGCGATTGTTATGCCAAATCTTAAGCCTCCTGTGCGCACTGTGGCAGATGCTGCTGCCTATCGAGATCGCATCCTTGCTGCAATTCCGGCGGGTGAAAAATTTGAGCCATTGATGACGCTTTATCTGACGGACAACACATCCCCTGAAGATATTTTTGCTGCAAAAGAATCCCACTTCGTGAAAGCCGTTAAGTACTATCCAGCAGGTGCGACAACCAATTCTGATTCTGGTCTGACTAATATTCGGAATGGCGATCGCGTGTTTGCGGCAATGGAAGAGGTCGATTTACCTTTGTTACTCCACGGCGAAGTCACCCATGGTGACGTGGATGTTTTTGACCGTGAGAAAGTTTTTATCCAAAGATATCTAGTCCCTCTGAAGGAAAAATTTCCTAAATTACGGATTGTTCTAGAGCACATCACGACTGAAGATGCGGTGAAGTTTGTGTTGTCCACCGATGAAAAGGTTGCGGCAACGATTACGCCCCAGCACCTTTTACTCAATCGCAACAGTATTTTTCAAGGTGGCATTCGTCCCCACTACTATTGTTTGCCCATTTTGAAACGAGAGATCCACCGCGAAGCTCTGATGGCAGTGGCAGCTTCTGGTAATCCTAAATTTTTCTTGGGTACTGACAGTGCTCCCCACGGCCGTGATCGCAAGGAAACGTCCTGTGGTTGTGCGGGTTGCTATTCGGCGTTGCATGCTCTGGAACTGTACGCTGAAGCCTTTGAAAGCGTGAATGCCCTCGACAAATTAGAAGCTTTTGCGAGTTTCCACGGCGCAGATTTTTATCAACTACCGCGCAACACAGATACGGTCACGCTAAGTAAAACAACTTGGCGTATTCCTGATGAATTACCCTTCCTTGATTCTGGCTTGGTGCCATTGCGAGCTGGAGAAGAGATGACCTGGCAAATGGTTTAAGCTTCACATCGGATATTAATTTGATTGAGTGGTTGCCCGTTAGTAGTGGGAGGCGATCGCCGTAAATTTTTTAGATATAGCTACTCTTTTGGCGGCTAAACATCATGTGATAAACGCCATTTTGCTCCATCAATTCATTGTGGTTGCCCATTTCAATGATTTCGCCATGTTCCATCACGATAATTCGGTCGGCCATTTTTGCTAAAGCTAGACGGTGACTGACAACAACACTCATTCTTCCCTCTGCAATTTTTCGGAAAATCTGGTAGATTTCGTGCTCATTTTTTGGGTCGAGGGCTGCGGTCGGTTCGTCGAAAATCAATAAGTTCGCCTCTGAGATGCGCATCAAAGCGCGGGCGATCGCCACCCGTTGCCATTG
>CAZXBK010000196.1:0-7446 GCA_964638765.1 uncultured Synechococcus sp.
GGTTAGTCACGCCTCCGACAAACTTTGAAACTTCTGCCATCACTTCAGCGCGGGTTACATCGGACAATTGCTTGCGAATAATGTTGCCGTTATAGGTCACCATCACCAGCTCCAGCTCGTCTTTGCCATTTAGAACTGGTCGGGGATTGAGGAAATTTCGGGTCGCGGCATTAATAAAATCCGTGAGGCGATCGCCTTTAAATTGCCATTGAATTGATTCAAACTCAGCCGCTTTTTGATCTTTGAGAGTTGAACTTTTTGCGCCAGCCGTCGCTTGGGCCAAGTCACCCGATTCCTCGTTGAAAAAGACATAGATTAAAGCAGGAGTGACCCCTGTTTGCTCGTGGATTTTTTCTAGCTTTAAAGTGATTTGTTCAATCTCTAAATTGGAATCTAGCGGCTCCCCTGTCGGCACATTTTCCCCAGAAATAGTTTCCTTGGCGCAATCAGGGAAACAATCGACCACTTCTGGTGTCGTTTCTTCGGAAGGCATCTCAGGTTCGGGAATTTCTGGCTCTGGAATTTCAGGTTCCGGCGATCGCGTTTCGATAGTGATACTGCCTCGTTCCTCCGTCTCTGGGAAACTTTCGACGACTAAAATTTCCGAGTCACCTGTTGTGATCACACCCGCCGTACCATTTTCTGCCGCATTGCCCACCGTAAATGGCGTTTCTTCAGCACCTGTGTGGAAAATATAAATTTCACCATTACTAATTTCTCCCCCTGCTGTACAACCGCCTAGGTCATTAAAAGGGTTTGGATCATTAATCTGAGCGAGATGGGTTTGGGGTAGCTTTGGCAAACTCGGGACAGAATCTGTAGATTCGGCGATCGCCTCTAGCAGCTTTGAGGGAGTTGTAATCTGTCCTAACTGAGTATGGTCAAGATCTTTCGCAGCTAATAAAAGTTCGTCTCGTTGTGGTTGAGCCGCAGCAACGCCATAGGGTTTGGTGATGGGTCGTTGCGTATTGTTAAAAGGTAAACAACCCCGCGCATCAATACTCGGGCGATCGCCGTCCTCTGTCACAAACCCAGAGACATTACCTGTTACCCGCACCAAGCCATTAGTCGATTCGATATTTATATCGCCACCCGCATTTAAAGATTGGGTATCGACTGAGTCAAGGGTAATATCCCCAGAGGCACGCACAGTAACCGTTCCCGCATCTCCCAAAAATTGGGTTTGACCACTAACTCTTCCCAGTTCAATCGAGCCGTTCAGCGCTTCAATCGTCAGATCAGAAGAGTCAGAACTAATATCACCGCCGCCAATAATATTGCCGCCAGCAACAAACTCCACATCCATGTTGGCACCACCAACTGAACCCGCATGGTTGATATTATTACCTGCTTCAAAACGCAGCACTTTATCCGCACTAAAGCTAACGGCTCTCCCAAAAATCAAAACACTCTCGTCAACAATGATGTCGTTATCCGCTTCCAAAATTAGAGAAGAATCACCAAACCAAAAAATTTGTACGTCTTCTTCAATGGTGATGTTGCCCAGCTCATTACCAACATCTGCGGTAGCAATGGTGAGGTCGCCATTGTTGCTAAGGAAATTTTGAATATCGATATCAGTTAATAAAGAGCCACTTTCCGGTGAGGTGATGGGAGTACCAGAGGCAAAGTCATCAACAATACGAATATCAGTGGGATCAAGGAGCAGTTGACCCTTTGTGCCATATTCACTGGCTAAGCTCACCCGCCCAGACCAACCGGGAGCTAGATCTAAAATATTTTTTGAGGAAATTTCAGCAAAACCGCCATCACCACCATTCGTCCCGCCTGTGGCAAACAGCGAGCCATCAAAATCTGTACGCTCCTCTGACCAAACAATGATGTCACCACCATTGCCAACGTCGAGGGCACTGGCATCGAGAACAGAGTTCGTATCAACAAAAGTTTGATCAGCACGGGGGCGATCGCCTTGTCCTTGGAAATCTCCGCCAACTGTAATCTCGCCACCATCACTCACCCCGGTTGCATTTAGCGTGCCATCGATAACCTGAATATTTTGACCAAAGAGACCTATTTCCCCACCTATATCGCCAGAAACATTAAGACTTTTGGAGACAAATAAATTACCAGACTCCGGGACGATCGCCGTTTGTGTCGCGACATGGAAAGGTTTTTCTCCCTGTAGCGTCAAACCAGTCGGGATATCGACATGACCTGTGAGGAGTTCTGGCAGATTTGTGGCGGTGAGAGTATCGATAGGTGCATTCGCAGTATCCAGTTCGAGACTAAGTAAATGTCCAGTTTGACTGAGGCGAAGGGTTTGGTTCTCCGGAACAGCGGCAAGTTGAATCTGACCTTCCGGTACGGTGATTTCGCCGAGATTGACGACATTGTTACTAAATAAATTCAGCGATCGCCCTGCATTTAGGGTTAGATCCGCCGCATTGATAATTGCGCTATTGCTGTCAAAAAAGAATTGGGTTGGCTTACCACTGAGGGCACTAAAATCTTCTGTTTCTCCTTGCCATGTCCCATCCGCAAACCCTACACCTGTGGCGGTACTCGCCGTAAAATCAGCGGGTAAATTTAGCTGGGCATTGTCGCCAAAGACCACGCCTTGGGGATTGAGCAAAAATAAGTTGGCATCACTCCCAACGACTTGCAGTAGCCCATCAATATAGGATGCATTGCCACCGCTGACCCGCGATAAAACATTGGCGATCGCCGCCTCAGTGGTAAATGTTGCACTTTCGGTTGTGTCTAAATTGAAATCGCTGAAATGGTGAAATAGATTACGGCCATCACCGGAAGCTTTGCCGCCTGTAATCTCAAACTCGGAGCCAATGGGCGTGACCACCGTACCCGTATGATCATTGGCTGAGGTGATCTGGGCGATCGCCCCAGCCATATTCGCGAGGGCAAAATACAACGACAAAATTGGGACGAGTAAACTGAAGCGCAACACGACTCTAACCTCTGACTAGCTCAGCTTTCCGGCGATGACCCTAGTCCAAATGAGCGCCTAAACTGACTGGCAATATTGTGCGATCTAAATTCACGCCCATCATAGCCAGACTCTCCGTACAATTACGGAGGATGGTAACAAAATTGTTACAACTAACAGTCTCTAAAATTTGCCTACACGAACTCAAAAAGAATGTGTGCAGCTACATTTACCAAGGGTTGCCCACGAGGGTGAAACCACTCCAGTAGTAGGGATGAGATAGGTCGAGATTTTGTATGCCACTTACTTCGTCCGGCAAAGGAATAATGCGATCGCCGACGCGTAGCGTGAAGTCTTCGATGCGTACTTTATTATTGAGAAGCGCCACTTGTGCTTGCCGCAGAGCCTCTGCTTTAGTCGGTGACTTTTGCAATTCGTCGTAAAATTTTGCCATCAAACCCATTGTCCCTAAATCACTCACGTACCAGACACTACCAATAGCCGACTTCGCACCAGAATAGAGCGCCAACCCTGCAAATCCCAACTCAGAACGGCGATCGCCAATGGCTGTGCGACAAGCAGAGAGAACGAGTAGTTCAATCGGTGGCTCTCCTAAACGCAACTGTTCCAGCTCATCGAGGGTCACTTTTTGATTTTGAAATTGAATATAAGAAGTATCCGCGCCACTACCCGTAAATTCGCCGTGGGTCGCAAGATGCACAATGCCATAGGAACGTTTTTCTCGCGCATTGAGCAAATTATCCACTGTAAATTGCTGATTTAAGAAGGTGCTGGTTTCCCCTTGCCAAATCTCTTTGGTGATAATTTCTACCTCTAGTGGTGCCGCAGGTAAATCCTGTTGATTGTCAAAATCCGAAGCTCCCAATGCCAAGAGTTGATTTTCCTTTGGCGGCAAATAACCAGCTGTATTCGTCAACGAAAAGCTCGGCATCAAGCCCAAACTATATTTTTCGGCCAAAAATTGCTCACCATCGTGGAGCGCCGCCACCGGTAAAGTACGCAGACCATCATCAAGAATGAAGCTCAAATTATTAATATTTTTAGTGCCGAGTGTATCTTCTATCGGCGCAATAATGGCGTTGTAGAGATACTGAGCCGGCTTTAGATACGCTGTGCTTGACCGGGGATTACTGACAGCTCGCATAAACGCTTGGGCTTGGCTAATCAGTTCACGACGACTAATGCCTCGAATACGTCGCCGAAAAAATTCGCCGTCAGGGGTAACCAACACCAGATTTAAAACAGCATCGCCATCTAAAGTCGCACGGGGATTGAGGAAATTGTACGTGGCGTTATTGAGATAGTCCGTCAGGCGATCGCCACTAAATTCCCATTGAGTCTCACTATCTACATCCAGTGTTTTTGGATTTGCCTTGGAACCAAGACTTTTAACCGAAACGATATCTTCATCCGTAGACTCCTCATCAACCATCTCCGTGTAAACGTAAAGAAGAGCGGGTTCTTGATCTGTCGTTTCACTAATAAATTTCAGAGTATCGCGGGGGTTTTCCCCCTCAATCTCTTCTTCCTGCGTTGTCGTAGTCGTGGGATTGTCTGGCTTGTCTTTAGAGCAATTGGGAAAACAGTCCGGTGGCTCTGGCATTACAGGTGGTTCAACAGTCGGTGGCTCGACTGGTGGCTCGACTGGTGGCTCCGGCGCAGCGGTTGTAATGATTTCAATGTCACCTTGAATATAGGTTTGCAAATAACTTTCCGTTGGCACAATACGATTGCCGCCCTCGGATTGTGTATTTTCGTCTAGATCAACTGTCGTAATGACCGTGCCGCTAATAATTGAACCTTGAGTGCCGTTAGTAGTTGCATCCCCAACAATAAACGGTGTTATCTCTTGTCCTCCATGCTCGATTCGAATACCACCGGGAAATAATTCAGGATCCCCGCCTCCTTGACCCTCGACAAATACTTCACTCACCGTCGTTAAACTAAATTCTTCCTCGTTACTGCTCAGAAGGCTTGTACCCGTCGCTCGGAAAAATCCTTCTGTAAAAATGTCGATAGTGCCGCCATTACCATCAAAACTACTCGCGTTAATAAACGAAACTTCAATGTCACCCGGAGCGGTCAGCTTTACAGTGCCAGAAGTCCTGCCAACACCAAAACCAGCGGTCTGGACCGCACTTGTTGAGATGGAGCCAGCATCAGACTCGACAGTAATATCACCAACATCACTACCCAATGCAAAAGCAACTAAGTTTTGTACATTAATGTCATTAATTGCTTTAAGCGTTAGATCACCTTCTCTAACGCTTAAAGTGCTATCGCTAGTAATTTGGTTCCCAGCATCTAAAGTCAAACTACCTGTACCCTGCGCCTCAAAGTCAACATTCGATTCAACTTGAATATTGTTATCAGCGAGTAACGTGAGATTAGAGTCGGAAAGCCAAGTGATATTGGCATTTTCTTGAATCAGAATATTACCTTCATCGCCGCCGTTACCTGCGGTCGTTATTGTTAAATCTGCCCCTGTTGTCATTTCTGGAATACCATCCAAAAAATCAACAATGTCTGAGTCTAATAGGGTTGAGGTAGCGTTTGGCTGGAAAGGGCTACCTGTAATTGAATCTGAGCTTGGTGGGTCGGCCACAATAGTGATGTTTGTGGGATCGAAAAGTAGTTTGCCAGACAAACCGTTTGGGGCATTTAAACTAATTCGCTGAGACCAGCCAGGAGCTAGGTTGAGCAGACCTTTCGAGGAGACTTCTGCAAAACCACCATCGCCACTACTGATACCGCCTGTAGCTGAAAGATAACCATCAAAATCTGTTCTGCCGTCTGACCAAAAGATTATTTCGCCGCCTTCACCTGTATCTATTGCATTAGCTTCTAAAAACGAATTGGCATTCACTAAAGTAGTTTGGGAACGGGGTAAATCTCCGAGACCTTGATAATCGCCACCGACTAAAATTCTGCCGCCACCGAATGTTCCAGAAACATCGATGGTTGCGTCATGCAGGGCGATCGCCTGACCAAATAAACCAATATTTCCACCCATCTCACCGACAGTGGAGACCAAGCCATTCACAAAAAGACTGCCAGGATTTTGAGAAATAATGGTTTGGTCCGCGGCTAATTTAATGAGATTGCCATCAACGATTAGACCTGTGTCTACGCTGCTACCAGTTAGCAGTGCGGGCAGATCGACGAAGCTTAAACTTTCTGTGGGCATCGGCAGTTCGAGACCCAAAATTTGACCCGCTTGATTGAGACGCAGCGTATTACTGTCAGGGACTGCCATTACCTGGATGTTGCCCTGCTCAGCAGTTAGGGTTCCAGTATTAACGACATTAGAGGCAAAAAGATTCAGCGATCGCCCGGCATTTACTGCCAGATCTGCAGCATTAATAATTGCGCCAGTACCATCAAAGGAAAAAAAAGTTGGTGTCCCTACTAAGTCAACATAATTATTGTTGGCTAGCCATTCATCGTTATCGAAGCCGATGCCTGAAGCTGTTGTGGCTGTGAAGTTGCCGGTGAGATCCAGTTGAGCATTTGCACCAAAAACAATACCTGAGCTATTGAGTAAAAATAAATTGGCATCACTACCATTGACCCGCAAAATTCCATCAATATAAGAAGGATTACCGCCGCTAACCCTTGAGAGAATATTTTGTAGACTTGGATTGCTGAGAAATATCGCTGTTTGGGAAGAGCTTAGATTAAAGTCAGCAAAATTGTGAAAGAGATTCGCGCCGTTGCCCGATAGACTGCCGCCACCAATGACAAAGTCGTTGTCCTGCTGATTTACGGTCGTACCTGTGCCGTCATTTGCCACTGAAAGTTGGGCGATCGCCACCGCTGAAAAAGTCAAAGTTATTGGCAGTGGCATCAAAACAGTAGCTAACAGACTATTTAAACGAAACACAGAAATACCTCTAAACAATCATGTTGCGTCACATTGCATTTATCTAAATTGACGCAGACTAATCCGTAATGCTCCTTCATTTTCTGTTTTTTTTAGGGCGATCGCTACAGAAAAACTTAAAGATTCATGATCGATAGCACTCGAATGCTGCCTGTACCCTTAGAGAAACTTCAAGAAGTTGCTTCTCGTTCGAGGATTAGAGTGACAGGGCCATCATTGACGATATCAACTTGCATCATGGCACCAAATTTCCCTGTTTGAATCGGTGCGCCACTATCTTGGAGTAACGCCACAAATTCGTTGTAGAGTTTTTCCGCAGCGGTGGGTTTGGCGGAATGACTAAAGGAAGGGCGGCGACCCTTACGGCAATCTCCGTAGAGCGTAAATTGACTAATAATTAAAATTTCACCGCCGATATCTTGGACTGATTGCGCCCAAGGTTTGCCTGTCTTATCTGGAAATAGCTTCAGGTTTAAACATTTATTGGCCATCCATTCGAGTTCTGCTGTGGTGTCTGTCGCTGCAATCCCGACTAAAAGATTTAAACCCCGCCCAATTTCGCCGATTACTTCTCCTTCGACTGCGACTTTGGAGCTGATAACTCGCTGGATAATGATTTTCATGGTTTAGCACGAGA
>CAZXBK010000197.1:0-7336 GCA_964638765.1 uncultured Synechococcus sp.
TGCGATCGCACCGCAGAGGTCAGGGGTTCGAATCCCCTATTCTCCATTTTTATGCCAGTCTACAAAACTTTGATTGAGGTTTAACGAGATGGAAATTCAACTGCAACAGTTATCCCAAGAACTCCAAGATTTGATTATGCAACTGCGCCAGAATAATGAGTCTTTAAAAATTGTTGATGAGGAGCAAACTCTGGCGATTGTCTCGCCTGCTCAACCCCAGAAACGAGGAGGATTTGGTTGTATGAAAGGTACTTTTGAAATAGTTGGTGATATTGTTTCTCCCGCAGCGCCGGAGTCTGACTGGGAAGCACTACAGTGAGGATTTTATTAGATACCCATATCTGGTTGTGGTATTTAGAAGGAAATCCTAAGTTATCGGATAGTTTAAGTACGCAACTCACCGCCCCTAATAATCAGTTGTGGCTAAGTCCAGTTAGTCTTTGGGAATTTTTACTTCTGATAGAAAAGGGCAAAATCAGTATCGGTGAGCCGCCAGAAGTTTGGATCAGAAATACTTTGGCTACTTTTGAAGTTCAAGAAGCACCTTTAAATTACGAAATAGCTATTCTTAGCCGACAAATTTCTTTGCCTCACCAAGATCCTGCTGATCGATTTCTAGCCGCTACAGCGATTCACTATGATTTGACTTTAGCGACAGTAGATCAAAAACTTGTGCAAGCAGTTCAAATTCCAACAATTTCTTAGATCTTTGAAAAGCTTTTGTCAGGCACAATAAAGAGTAAGATGAACTGCAAAATTTATGGATAGTCAACAACAGGAGCGACATTTTAATCTTGCCAAAGCGAGTCTGCAACAGGCTCTTACTTGGTATGGCAATACCCGTCGCCATTGGCACTATCCCCCAGATCCAGAACTGAAAGCTGCTGTTCGTCCAGAACTCCAAAAACTACAACAGGCGATCGCCAAACTTGATCGACAACTACTACGGATTGCAACATTCGGGTTGGTCAGTCGCGGTAAATCGGCGGTGATTAACGCATTAATTGGCAATAAAGTTTTAGAAACGGGGCCATTGCACGGTGTGACTCAATACCCCCAAACCATTCGTTGGGAATTGCCGACAGACAAACTCAAAATTGATTTAATTGATACCCCCGGCTTAGACGAAATTTCGGGAGAACAGCGCAGCAAAATGGCGGCAACAGTCGCGGCTGACTCCGATTTGATTTTGTTTATCGTGTCTGACGATATTACCCGCACCGAATACCAAGCTCTCTACGAGTTGCGGCAACAGCAAAAACCCATTCTTGTGGTGTTTAACAAAATTGATCTCTATCCTGACCGTGATCGCCAAGCTATTTTTCAGCAGCTACAACAGTTAGGCCAAGAAGCCGATGACACCGCGTTACCGCTGACAGCTGAAGAAATTGTGATGGTGGCCGCCGAACCTCAACCGATGGCGATGCGCATTGAACATCCCGATGGCCGTGTCGAGGAAACTTGGGAAACTCCCGATGCCCAAATCGATCCGTTGCGGGACAAAATTTTTCAGATTCTCAGCCAAGAGGGAAAATCCTTAATGGCGGTTCATGCCCTTGTCCAAGGAAAAAAATTACAACAAAAAATTGCCGATAAAACCATCGACCACCGGCAGCAAGAAGCCGAAGAACTCATCTGGAATTACGCGAAATACAAAGCGGCGGCGATCGCCCTAAATCCCATTGGCGTGATCGATATCTTTGCCGGAACCTTTACCGACCTTGCATTAATTCGTGCTTTGGCTCGTCTTTATGGTTTGCCGATGACCAGCTACGAAGCGGCTAAACTATGGCGCAATATCGTCGTCAGTGCCGGAATTTTATTTGCGGTGGAACTGGGTAGTGGTTTTTTCGTCGGTTTAGGGAGAACCGCAGGACTTGGAGCACTCACTCTAAATCCCAGCGCTATCGGCGTTTATGGCACAGCAGCCCTGGCCCAAGGCGGCATCGCGGCCTACGGCTGTTATATTATCGGCAAAGTCACGAAAACCTACCTCCAGCAGGGTTGTAGCTGGGGTAACCTCGGAGCCAGTACAACGATCCAAGAAATTCTAAAACAATGCGATCGCCGTACCCTCCTGTACCGACTCCAGTCCGAAATGCCCCTAACGCCATAAATTGTTCTCTTCGTTACCTGTAAAACTGCCATTCGCAACATTTAATCTTGCTATGAAAAAATTACTCCTAACTTTATCTTTGGCGGTGATCGCCCCCTTCCCAGCCTTCGCGCAATCCCCTACACCAGAGCAGATGGGGGAATTTCTCGCCGGAGAAATGTGTGCCGACTACCTTGCAACAGGAGAATTTTTTGGTGATGGTGGCTATGAAAAAATTGCCGGAAAGCTCATCGCCGAGTACGGTAGCGAATCAGCATTACTGTTGTTAGAGCTTGCCCCAAAATTTAGGTTGCCCCCGGAAGAGCTGCTAAATGATCCCTACATGTTTCCGATGGCTCAATCCTTTGTGACCCATATGGCAAAGAACGACGACTGTTTTCGGATGTTCTTAGCGGAAGAAATATTTAAAGATGACGAAGACGAAAAGGCAACAACTGAATCGACAACTTCTAATGTGAGTCAAATCCCACAGAACTAAGAATCATCAAAAAAGTTGTTGTAGGGGCGGTTTGCAAACCGCCCTTATTTTTGGATTTCTATGGAAATGTCGAAAAACTATCACGCACCATTAGCGGGTAAAAGTGACCAACAGGCCCAGTTCCTTTCCCGATCGCCAAACTAAATTGCAGTGCTTCGGTGACGTATTTTTTTGCTGCTTGAACCGCCTCAAAAGGTTCTTTTCCTAGAGCAAGATTGGCCGTAATAGCCGCCGAAAGTGTGCAGCCAGTGCCGTGAGTGTGGGGTGTATCAATAGTTTTGGTGCGAAGAACTTCGAGGCGATCCCCATCAAACCACACATCAACGCCCTGTAACTCGCCGGACATTGCGCCCCCTTTTACCAGAACCGCTTGGCAACCTAACTCTAAAATTTTTGCTGCGGCATTTTTCATTGTCTCAAGGTCGGTAATATCCATACCGCTGAGAATCTGCGCCTCATAACGGTTCGGAGTCAAGATTTTGGCTTGGGGCACTAAATGCTCCTGTAAAAAGGCGATCGCCTCTTCTGCAATTAACTTCACCCCTGCCCGCGAAACCATCACCGGGTCAATCACTAAATTTGGGAGTTTACCCGCAGCTGCTTGGTCGGCGATCGCCGCCATAATCTCTTTGTTTAGCAACATGCCCGTTTTAACTGCATGCACGCCGATATCACTCAGAACTGCATCAATCTGAGCATTCACTTGAGCTGCACTCAGGGCAACCACATCTGTTACCCCGACAGTATTTTGAGCAGTTACACAGGTAATGGCACTTGTCCCATGCACTTTGTTAAAGGCAAAGGTCTTTAAATCAGCCTGAATACCAGCTCCGCCACCGCTATCCGAACCGGCGATCGTTAAGGCAATACGCGGGTTTAAACTCATACTGCAATTAGTGAGAACTTAACGGCGAGGGAAACGACGACGCTGTAGAAACTCAGGAATGTCGAGACCTGTAGAGTTGGGGCGCTGGGGAGGTTGTTGGGGTTGTTGTTCCTGCTGCTGTTGGCGAAGCGGGCGGGGCGCTGGTGGCTGCTGTTGATCCTCAGGACGTGCTTGGGGCTGGGGCATTGGTGGAAAACCACGGCGCAGGGGCGCTGGTGCTGTCGGTTCTGGTTGGGATGTTTCGGCGGGGACAAATCCTGTGGCAATGACGGTAATGCGGATTTCGCCCTCTAGCTGCTCGTCAATTACCGCACCAAAAATAATATTGGCGTTGGGGTCAACCACTTCGTAAATAGCTTCGGCAGCGGCATTTACTTCATGCAATGTGAGGTCATGACCACCAGTGATATTGAGGACGACGCCCTTTGCACCTTCAACGGAGGACTCCATTAGAGGTGAAGAAATGGCGGCGATCGCCGCTTCCCTAGCGCGAGACTTGCCAGAGCCAATGCCAATACCCATGAGCGCAGAGCCAGCATCAGCCATTACCGCACGGACATCGGCAAAGTCCACATTGACCAAACCGGGGACTGTAATGATGTCAGAAATGCCTTGCACACCTTGTCTAAGGACATCATCAGCAATGCGGAATGCCTCCTGCATTGGGGTTTCCGGCGCAATGACATTGAGGAGTTGATTGTTCGGAATGACCAACAGCGTATCAACGCGACTTTGGAGAGCACTAATTCCCTCTTCCGCTTGGTTCGTACGGCGGCGACCTTCAAATTTAAAGGGACGGGTCACAACGCCAACAGTTAAGCAGCCTAAATCTTTGGCAATTTCGGCAACTACAGGGGCTGCACCAGTACCAGTACCACCACCCATACCAGCGGTAATAAAGACTAAATCTGCACCTTCGAGGGCTTGGGCGATTTCATCGCGGGATTCTTCGGCGGCTTTTTGGCCAATAGCCGGATTACCGCCTGCACCCAAACCACGGGTAATCTTTTGCCCGATCTGTAAACGTTTAGGAGCAAGGGAGCTGGTGAGAGCCTGGGCGTCTGTGTTGATTGCCCAGAAGTCGATACCAGATACATTACTTTCGATCATGCGATTGACCGCATTACCACCGCCACCACCAACGCCGATCACTTTAATTTGCGCAACGCTGCTGGGCATGATCGTAAATTCCGACTGGTTGTTATCAGCTGTGGTCAGATTGCTCATGTTCGCGTCGTAGGGAACGGTAGTTGGTTGAAAGGGATGGTTTTGGCTCACGGTCACAAAAGAAATGTGCGATGGATAGGGAAATTAAACGGTCTTTTATAAAAAGGTATTAGAACTTTACTCCGGAAATTTTGAGCGAAATTCTAGTGTCATTGTAAGGGGAATCACCTTAGCCGGAAAAAAAATCCTTCTTTTGTACGAGGAATAACATTATTTTTTCACTTTATGGGGAGCCGCCGGAGGCTACGCGCGCTTTAATGATGGGTTCGTTAGGGTCTGATAAATCTATGTAATCAATATTGTGGGGGATCAGGCTCTCGTCTAGGGCGGCAAGTTTGGCGATCGCCACCAGTTGTTCTTCTAATTTTGTTACATCGCCACCGAGGTGAAATTGACCATCTTCAGTATTTAGTTTCAAGTTGTTAGAGTCTTGCCAATCAATGCTGTAAAGCTTAATCGGCGATCGCCGAAGTATGGGGTAAATTTCCCGCCACTGGTTGATTTGAATGGCTCGAATCCCCACAACTTCGAGGGTCGGCAGTGTGATTTCATCAGTGACTTTACGGTAGGCGCTGTCCGGTAGCCAGTTGCCCTGCTCATCTAGATAGCCTTCCTCTAAACCGAGTTCCCTTGTCGCAGGAGAGATGGGAGCAAAGGAGCGCGCTACGGGCAATCTTTCCCGCACTTGAATCGAAATACTTGGCGGCAGGAGATGCCGCGTCACAATCGCCTCGGCGATCGGTCCTTCCTCTTCGATTTCTGCTTCTAAACGTTGGGGTTTCAGGGACAGAAGAGATTGGGGATAGTTGAGAGGAATGAGTTCCCGCACTGTACTGGCTGAAAGAGTTGTATTGCCTTCGATGGTAATCTGGCTGCTGCTGTAGAGGATCCATTCTGGGCGAGTTGTCAGCCACACAGCCCCAGAAGCCACGCCAATTAGCGCAAAAGAACGCCAAAGTCCCTGCACCCAACGGATGGCACGTTGACGTTGTTTTTGTTTACGACGTTTACGGAGGTCGTCGCGTACTGCGGAAACTGTATCAGCCATTGGCGCGTCCTAAATCTTAGCTGTCATAGCAAGAAATATGTCTCATCTTAATCAACCAGTATACTAATGGGGCAAATGGCAACTTCTTGTAACACCCCCCCAGAGCCACAACCCATTAGAACCAAAGCTTGAGAGTTTATGGCGTTTCCTCCTTCCGACCCCACGGCATTACAGCTACAGGAATTTTTTCGGGCTTGTAATCCCAGTAAAACGCTTAATCTCGCCAACAGTGGCGATCGCCATTACTACATCGATTTTGCGGCAGTGCGCGGTGGCAAAATTATTGAAGCTCTAGCCCGTACAATCACCCGACTTTCCCCGGAAGAACCCACTTGCCAACTCTTTACCGGACATATTGGCTGTGGTAAATCAACAGAATTATTACGACTGAAGGCGCTACTGGAAAACGACAACTTTGAGGTCATTTACTTTGAGTCTAGTCGCGACCTCGATATGGAAGATGTCAGTATCAGTGATATTTTGCTGGCCGTTGCCCGCTCTGTGAGTGAACATCTCGAAAACATTGGTATTTCCCTCAAGCCCAGCTATTTTAAGCAGCTTTTTGATGAGATTAAAGATTTTTTGCAGACACCGATGCAGCTCGATGCAACGGCGGAATTGTCCCTCGGTTTAGCCCGCATTACAGCTCGCACAAAGGAAAGTCCCCGATTACGTCAACAAATTCGCCAATCTTTAGAACCGCGTACCGAAGGCATTTTGCGCTCGATTAATGAAGAACTCCTCGGTCAGGCAAATCTCGCCCTCAAGGGGCGTGGCAAAAAAGGATTGGTCGTAATCATTGACAATCTTGACCGTATCTCCTCGCGGCAGGCTACTCGTAATCGCTCGTTGCCGGAATACCTTTTTATTGATCGTGGCCAGCAATTGCGTCGCTTAAATTGCCATGTTATTTATACAATTCCGCTGGCGCTGATTTTTTCTAATGAATATCAGGCATTAAAAAATCGTCTAGGGGGCGGTGTTGCACCAAAGATGTTGCCGATGGTACCGATCCAAAAGCGAGATCGCACCTTAGATACGAAGGGTTTAATTCTGTTGCAGCAATTGGTTTTAGCGCGAGCTTTTCCCCGCCTGTCGCCACGACAGCGTATTGAATGTATCCCTAAATTGTTTGACAGTAACATTACTCTCAATCGCCTCTGCCTGATTAGCGGCGGTCATGTGCGCACGCTGCTGGGACTGCTATACAACTGCTTACAACAAAATGATCCGCCCTTTGACCGTGACTGTGTGGAGGTCGTGATTAAAGGCTACCGCGATGACATTTTATTGGCGGTTGAGGATAACGAATGGAAAATGTTAGCTCAAGTCATGCAGCAGCAAATTATTCGCGGGGAGCAGGAATACCAAATCTTGCTACGTAGTTTGTTTGTCTATGAATACCAAGATCAACAGGGTCGATGGTTTGGTATTAATCCCGCCCTTGCTGAAACGACTCGATTTAGGCAAATGCTCCAGAGTCTCGGCTAGAGTGAGTTGTGCTTGATTAGTTTGTTTCGTCCTATGACGTTTGTTGGTTTCAGGGCAGTGCTATGGTTTCCGCCGATCATCTCGACCTCA
>CAZXBK010000198.1:0-7261 GCA_964638765.1 uncultured Synechococcus sp.
AACACTTTAGAAAACGCACCCGAAGCTTCTCAAAAAGCGATGCAGTGGTACTTAGAAAATTTTCAAATGGTACCCAACTTGGCACAGTTGATGTCTAACGCACCAGCATTATTGTTGTCTTACTGGCAAACTCAGTTAAATTTACTTCAGCATAGTGCTTTTTCTAAGCAAGAAATCAACATTATTGAAACAGTTGTCGCCCATGAAAACAAATGTCAATATTGCGTAGCGGGTCATACAGCGTTTGGGAAAAATCCTCTGTTTAACAATACAGACGAACAGCTAAACGCAATTCGTAACGAGTTAGATTTTGAAGATGCCAAGCTGAATACATTGAGAGATTTCACTCTTTCTGTCTTAAAAAAACAAGGCTGGATCGATGATGGTGAGTTAGAAACTTTCCTTAAAGCTGGCTATACTCGCGCTCAAGCGCTTGATGTAGTTGCTTGTATTGCTGCCAAGGTCATGAGTAACTTTGCCAATCAAATCGCTTTAACTCCTTTAGATGATGCCTTTGCTTCTTTAGCACAAGGGCTTCCCTACCAAGAAGAACGCAAAGCGATCGCTGTGTAAATTTAGAACAAAAGAAAAACTGTTTCTTCGATCGCATTAATGAAGGTCAAGAAACAGTTGCTTAACCCAGATTAAAACCCAGAATCAATATGGCAAAAATCGTACAATTCAGAGGACACGGGGGAGCTGAGGTTTTAGAGGTTGTGGATGCTCCTGAAAAATCCCCAGGTAAAAATGAAGTTACCATTGCTGTCAAAGCATTTGGCGTACAGCGTGCAGATATAATGTGGCGAGAAGGTCGTTATATTCAAGCTCCAAACGAATTTCCTGCGAGCCTCGGCTACGATTGTGTGGGTATTATTGATGCTGTGGGGAAAGGGGTAACTGCTTTCAAAAAAGGAGATCGCGTCATGAGTCTACCAGGGTTTTCCCTCAATGACTATACTGTCTATGGCGATCAAGCAGTAGTAAACGCAGATTATGTTCTACCGTTACCAGAAGTAGATTTAAGTTGGACGGAATTCGCAGCTATTCCCGTGCCATATTACACGGGTTACTTTCCTTTATTGGAAATCGCCAATCTCCGAGAAGCCGAGTACATCTTAGTTACTGCTGCTTCTAGTAGTACGGGGATCGCAGCAATGCAATTTGCTAAAGCCGAAGGAGTTAAAGTAATTGCCACTTCCCGTACCTCTGCGAAAAAAGAGGCAATAATGAGCCTCGGTGCAGACTATTTTGTAGCCACAGAAGAAGAGGATGTTGTGGAAACCGTTCGGGGCATAGTTGGCGATCGCGGTGTAGATATCATTTACGATCCCATTGGCGGAAAAATGATTCAAAAATGGTACTGCATCATTAAGCGTGGCGGTTTCATTGTTCACTATGGCGTACTCGATCCCGATGATGAGACCGTGCCACAAATGCTGGCAGTTTTGAATGCCGTAACGCTGAAAACCTATATGATTTTTGAATTTACGGGCAATCAAGCACTGGGATTAGCTCAAAATAAAGCAGCCCTCGATCGAGCAAATGCTTATATCAATAAAGGTATGGAAAACGGCAATCTAAAACCTGTCCTTGCTAAAGTATTTGACTTAGCTGATGTAGCCGAAAGCCATAGATACATGGAATCTAATCAACAGGTAGGAAAAATTGTTGTGAGGACGAATCAATAAAACAAAAAATAAGTACTATTTATGAAAGCCTATATCTTAAACGAGTATGGTAGTGATGCTCAATTTGTACCTACCAACATCGATAAACCTAGCATTAGAAAAGGTCATGTAATCATTGAAGTTAAAGCTACTAGCTTAAATCCAGTAGATTTTAAGCTACGCACTGAAGATTTAGGAATCAACCCTGATCTGCCTGCTATCTTACATATGGATGTGGCGGGAGTAATTACCGAAGTAGGAGAGAGTGTACCAGATTTCAAGATTGGCGATGAGGTGTATGGCTGTGCAGGGGGACTAAAAGGAATTGATGGTGCATTAGCCGATTTTATGCTCGCTGATGCTAACCTAATAGCTCCTAAACCCAAGTCCTTAAGCTTTGCGGAAGCGGCTGCTTTACCTCTGGTAGCAATTACAGCTTGGGAGGGCTTAAAAGACAAAGTAACGCTAACAAAAAGCGATCGTGTCTTAATTCATGGCGGAACTGGTGGTGTAGGTCATATTGCCTTACAACTTGCCAAACTAAGTGGTGCTAATGTTTTTGTTACCGTATCGTCTGATGAAAAGGCAAAAATAGCTCAAAATTTAGGTGCGGATGCAACGATCGACTATCGTCAAGAAAAAGTTGAGGATTATGTAGCCCGTTTAACCAATGGTGAGGGGTTCGATGTTGTCTTTGATACTGTTGGTGGTGAGGTACTAGATAAATCTTTGGCTGCTGCTAGCTCTTACGGTCGTATAATTTCAACTATCGGACACAATACCCACGACTTAACTCAAATGCACATGAAAAACTTGAGTCTGCATCTAGTTTTTATGTTGCTACCAATGCTTACTGGACAAAATCGCACCCATCACGGTCATATTTTACGGGAGATTGCTACTTTGGTCGATAACGGCAAAATCAAACCACTCATCGATAAAAGAAGCTTTTCTTTCGATCGCGCTAACGAAGCCCACGCTTTATTTGCTAGCGGTCAACATATCGGCAAAATTGTCTTGACTAATACCTAAATCAAAATTCTATAGAAACATGGAAATCTCAAAATTATTAACTTACTCTTTTAGTAAAAATGTCGGCCCTAAAGATCGTGTCTTTCGGATTATCAGTGGGATCACCATTGCAGTCATACCATTATTTATTACCGTGACTAAATCTATCAGTATTCTGCTCTTAATTGCTGGTCTAGCTTGGATGGCAACTGGGATAGTTTCTCGCTGTGGAGCTTATTATCTTTTGGGTCTTTCTACTCGTAAAAAAAATAACTAATTAAGAGTGATCTTTTAAAGTTTCGGCTTTTTATTGTTCTTTTCAACAGAAATAATTTACAAAAACAGTTTTTGCTCAGAATAAGTCATAGATTGTTTCCTTAGCAATAAAATGATTAGTCGTTTTGACTTTAGCATTTTCTGGTTTTAGTCTTCATCGCACCCAACTATATTTCAAACATTCCATTCTAAAAAAATTAAACTAATGTACAAACAAACTAAAATTGATACAGCTTTTCTTGCTAGTCTCTTTACAGCTACAATTTCACTCACAACGCCATCAGTTGTAGATGCTCAAGATAAAACCGTCCAAATCTCTAAAGATTCCATTCTCGGTGTTGCTTATATAGATTCCAAGCATGAAAGTCGTGATGTTTTTTTTGAAGAATATTTTCCTCAAGTTCTTCCAGCAATGGAAGCGGCAGGAGCAAAGGTGTTAGCAAAATTCGAGACAATTGATGTAGAAGAAGGTGATTTGACTCCTCAATATATTTTATTAATTGAATGGCCTTCAATTGCGGCATTTGAAACTGCCGTACAAGATTCGCGATCGAAACAATACTTACCTTTACGTCAAAACGCTCTACGTGATTTTCGGATCGGCTTTTTTAACGTTCCTGAAGATACAACAATGACCTTCAAAGAAGATGTTGTTTACGAATGGTTTGGTGGAACGCCAGCTTCTCCAGAAACGCCCCAACTATTGCAAACATTCTTCCAAAACGTCATTCCAACCTCTCTTGAATATGGTCGTGCTGATGCCCTGCAACTTCAACCTATTGAATATGAAAAAAACACGCATTTTCGTCCCATTGCAGGTTTAGCAACGTGGCCCACAGCAGCAGATTTCGAGCAGTTTACAAATACTGATGTCTTTAGGGAAAACATCGAGAAATATCGCAACCCTGCCTTTAACGAGTTAGAACTAATCAATACGTATTTTGTAGAGTAGGGGTTGATATTAAAGTCAGAAAAGGAGTTCTTTCTTTAGACAGTGAAGTATGCCAGGGTATTAGCTCATTAATCATGGAAAATCAACAAATTTCTGAATCTCCAACTAAAGTCACCAAAGTTAAGCAGAACAATAATCTATTAAGAAATATAGCGGGCTTGATTATAGGTGCAGGAGGAATAGCTATAACAGCTTTTCTCCTCAGTCCTTCTCCAATCGATCCTGTTGCCTGGAAACCAGCACCATCTTTACCAATGACAGGAGTACTCGAACCAAACGACGAACTGAGTAAAGCCGAACTAATTGGTAAGGGAAAAATCTGGCGACCAGAAGATATTGTCTTCGATGAACAGGGAAGAATGTATGTACCCAACCGAGATGAAGCAAAAGATAAAGCTGGTGTAGCTGCTGTCAATCCTCGTATCGATCGCATTACCTTTGATGCTAATGGCGACTATACTATTGAAACTTATGTTGAATTGCCTGGCGGAGATCCACTCGATGTTCGCTTTGATAATGATGGCAATCTCATCGTCTCATCTTGGCGACAAGGATTAATTTCTGTTAGTCCTGAACGGGAGGTAACTGTTTTAGTTGCCGATGGACAAATAATTGATGGTAAACCTTTTGGCTATGCTGATGGACAAGCGATCGCCTCTGACGGTAAGATTTATTTTACTCAAGGTACAGATGAACTTAAGAATTCGGGAGTTTTGGGAGTTTTAGAAGGTAAAGGCTATGGTCGTTTATTAGTCTACAATCCTCAAGATAAAAGCGTGCGGACTCTGATCTCCGATTTATCTTTCGGAAATGGAGTAGTACTTGCACCAGATGAATCTTACATATTAGTAGCCGATCAATTACGCTATCAAATCAAACGCTACTGGCTAAAAGGAGAAAAAGCAGGTCAAGAAGATATCTTTGCTGACAATCTTCCTGGTTTTGTTCACAATATTTATTTAGATGAGCAAAATGTATTGTGGATGGCAATGGCTCAACCTCGTGCTGGACTTGCAGATGCTCTTGCCCCCTATCCCTTTCTCAAACAACAATTAGCCAAGCTTCCTATCGAAAAATTAGATGCTCGTAATGCAGATAGAGATGAGTCGAAACGAGGAGTAGGATTTGTTATAGCAATGGATTTAGAGGGCAATCCCTTACTAAGTCTGCATAATCCACCTATGAGTATGAATACTCTTAGTTCTGCTGTTTATCACGACGGCTATGTTTATATTGGTACAATTGGCGGTGGTCCAATAATCCGCTACAAATTGTCAGAGCATCCTCGATCGAAAACAAGATAATCTGGATAATTTTATTCTTTTAATTTAATCGTGGGTTTTTGCCACTCATAGGATTTAACAACTTTATCTAAAGGCGTACCAGCAATAGAATTTGTATAATTACTCATAGTTTTAATTGCTATACCCAAAACTACTTCCAAAGCTTGTTGTGGTGTATATCCTGCTGCTAAAAAAGCATCTAAATCTGCCTCTACTATTTTCCCTTGAGAACGAATTAAAGCTCGTGTAAAACGCCTCAATTCTTCGTGACGACTATTAGCTAATTTAGCACCAGTCCTAAGAGCTTCAATATCTTCTGGAGGCATTTTAACTTGTTTGGATAATAAAGTATGCCAAGGTACGCAATAGTCGCATTCGTTTTCAAAGTTGGCGGTCTGATAGACCTGACTGCCTGACACAAGTAGCTCAAAGTATTGCTATATATAGATTCTTTAAATTATTATTTTTGTCTTAATTAGATTCTAAACGATCGCCTCAAAGTGTCAATATAGCGTTATCAATTTTATCCTATCCATGAAATTTGAACGAAAAATATAGGGTTTCACATAGATGTGTCAGGCAGTCAGCTGATAGACTATTTGCTGTTCGATCGCTGATAGAGATGTATTCTGAAATAAACTCCAAGCAGTACTATAAGACTCTAATAAAGTTGGAGCTAAAGCCATAGTTCTTTCTAAATTGGGAATCATCTTAAATTCCTGTTTGGTTTTAGCCAATATCGAACGTGAGGATTCGGGAGCAGTATTTTCATCAAATAGAGGAAACATAGTTGTTTTTTTATAGTGAATTAATAATAAGGTTAAAGACTATTTCGATCGCAGTCTAGTAAGTACTTAAAAGTACGGTAGATACTTTTTGGTTGTAATTTATGAAAATAAAAGAAAAAATCGATTTTAATTCAATGCTGGTAGATTGTTTGGGTTGTAAATGGACGATTGTATTAATGGAACAAATCGGAAAGGGAATCAACCGCCCCGGTAAGTTGGTTAAAAGTAATGATAGTTTATCGACAAAAGTACTGAATCAATGTCTCAAGCGAATGATGGAATACAAAATTATCGAGAAAAAATCTTTTTCCCAAATACCACCAAAAGTAGAATATTATTTAACTCCATTTGGTCGAGAATTATCAAAGATATTGTCAGAAATCAAATCACTTCAAATCAAATATTTGCGTTCTTAGTAATTTGTTTTGAATTATTGGGAGCTGACAGCAATTATCTCTGGTACGACAGCAAGAGAAATTATTCAATGTGCAGGAAAGATAATGCCGTTATCTTTGAACGTTCATTCTAATATGTTAAGACACGCCTGTGGATTTTATCTGGCGAGCAGAAGAAATGAAACTAAGGCTATTCAGGTTTATCTGGGACATAAAAATATTCAGCATACCGTTTGCCATACAGAGTTGTCACCAAAATGTTTTCAGGAGTTTTGGATGGATTAAATAAAGGGTATTGTTTATATTACTTTACATCATGTCCTATTTTGCGAGTATTTCGGCTATACCCCTAATAGCTCCGCAAAGCTTTTAAAATAAAAATGTTCTCGGTAATAATAATCTTTAACGACATTAATTTGGCACTACCAGTTCAACGACATTATTGTGACATCACGTCATTTATTGTGTCTCAATGACACGAATTAGTCACTGGTGTCAATTAATTTGTCGTTGTACAACAAATAAAATTATTCTGGATCTTGAGGTTGCCAACCCTTCAAGTTAGATAAATTGGTTTTTACATTGGGTAAACCAATTCGTAAGATCTCTTTTGCATTACCAATTAAATCTACTTTGGTTTGAGAATTACCTTTACGAATTTTTTGTCTCAGGTAAAGATAAAATTGTTCTGAACGATTACGGGTTTCAACGTAAAAACCAAGATTCTTTCCTTTGGGTTTCTCAATTAAATCGAAATAATCATTAATTAATTTTGGTAATTTGAGAAAATCAATATCTGATTTATCTAAAAAAGACCGAACACCACGAAGATAACACTGATCTTGAAGATCTTGAGTTGCATAAGCAGTTAATATAAAAATACCTATAT
>CAZXBK010000199.1:0-7243 GCA_964638765.1 uncultured Synechococcus sp.
TGTCAGATGGAGAACTGGAAAACTCAGGGCAAGACCCTAGCGATGCTACGAGTGCAGAAAACAAACCAAAGATCTTGAGTGAAAAAAGATGCGATGAAAAGAATCCAACCGATGACAACCTGGGCGGTATTAGAAAAAATACCGGTTTTTGAAGACACGTTTTTAACCATATTGATAACCTCCTTGAATTTTGTACAAAACAAATTGGCATCGCTTAGGCTATCTTGCTCCGCACATGTACGTCGTGCCCTGAATTTTCCTAAACCTCTATCACAAGTTTATCAATTCGTTTGGTATCTGAGCGTGACCTAAGCCAATATAATGTGCCTGTTATCGAAGAGTTCGACGTAAAGCTATGACCATTTGTCCTTTCACTCCCGAAGAAATTGCATCCGAAGGACTTAAGCCCGAAGAATATGACGAGATTGTAAGTCGTCTGGGTCGCCATCCTAATCGTGCTGAGTTGGGAATGTTTGGGGTGATGTGGTCTGAGCACTGTTGCTATAAGAATTCTCGACCTTTGCTGTCTGGATTCCCAACAGAAGGAGAAAGGGTTTTGGTTGGCCCCGGTGAAAATGCTGGTGTGGTCGATATGGGGGATGGTTTACATCTCGCGTTTAAGATTGAGTCTCACAATCACCCGTCTGCTATTGAACCATTCCAAGGAGCTGCAACTGGGGTTGGTGGTATTCTCCGCGATATTTTTACCATGGGTGCCCGCAATAATGACGCTGCCATTGGAATCTCGTAATTTTGTATTGGCTAAAGAAATCGCTTCAACAAAGGCGTTGTAACCCGCAATTTCAATTTCATCGCCCACGTCAAAGGGTTTATTAATTAGCAGCATTAAGCCACTGGCAAAGTTACCCAGATTGCTCTGGAGTGCGAAGGCTAAGACAAAACTTACACCGCCGAAAAGGGCAAGCACTGGCCCCAAACTCACCCCAAGGGATGTCAACGCAATCATTAAGCCGACAACAATCACACCCCGTTTAACCACGAAAATCGCAAATTCTTTAAGTAATGCTGAAATTCCGCCGATATTGTCGAGGAAATGTTCTGTTGCTTTTGCCAAGAGGTGAGAAGCGACTAAAGTGGCAGCGAGTAGCCCGATAAATCTCAACAAATTTAGACTGAGGCGTTGTCCTCCTTCCTCGGACTTTAACCAGCTCAAAAGACGAATCCGGAAGGCTTCGGTATCAAAAATATCGAACTCCAGACGACTAACGGTATCGATATAAAGTCGATAGGTTTGTGATTCGCCGCCTTTATTGTCTAGGGCATCTAAAATCACTTCGAAGCGATCAATCACTCGGACTTCTTCTTCTTTGAGAGCAATGCTATTGGCGAGTAATCGGTTTTTTAGATCTTTCTGGGAAAAGGCAACTTCTTCTAATTCTTCAATGATTTTTTCTAGGCGATCGCCGATCTCTTCGCCGAGGGTGCCTTGGGATAGTTGTTGTTGACGAATAAGATCTTCTAGTTCTCTAATATCTTTTTCAATGCGGCCTAGAGCTCGCAGACGAAAAGTGGCAGAGGCAGTCCGAAAATAGCTCCGTTCTTGCTGGAGGGGAACCAGTCCTGATGCCGATAGGATGTGGGCACGGCGAATTAGTTTGGATTGTAAACCCCGAATTTCTAGCGCGAGGGTTTCATAATCGCTTGATTCTGGAATTTGATCTTGTAGCTCTTCTTCTAGGGTTTCAAGGGTGACAAATGATTTTTCAAAAAAGAGAATCACTTCGTTTAGTTCTTCGTATTCTGGTGAATTCTTTGGCGTAATAGCCCGCTCTGCAACGGTTTTTTCATAGACACCTCTCACGGTGGCGATCGCCTCGGCGAGTTTAGCGCGGTCGGTTTCTACCTTTAGCCACGGATCACTTTGAAATTTACCAATTGTTCTTAGGGCAGAAACTATTGCTCTTTTGGCAGAAAACAGCTTGTCTTTAGCTAATCTTTGCTCTTCAATTGCGGTGCGATACTCGACGCTATTTGGTTCAGCTTCAAGAAGCTCCCGTTCTGCCCTTTCGAGTTGGATTTGGCTTTCTTCTAGGAGCTTTTGTCCTTCGCTCAGCTCTTGCGTCGCGCGATTTTCGAGCCGGATGGCGACTTCGGTTTGGCTTACGCGGAATGCCACATGTTTCAGTAGAAGAAACCACCCCTGAGCTTCGATTTGCACTTCGCCGAGGGTCATTGGCTTCACCAAAATCGCTAATTCTGCGAGCGGAATAGTCACATAGCGAATCGTGCTTGGCTCAATTTCGTCGCCTGTCAGCTGTTCTATGCCACTGGATGATTGCTCGGTAGTCCTCTGTTCTATTTTTTCGGTACCTTCTGCCTCTTCCGAAGAGGCGATCGCCGTAGTTTGAAAAACTAATGTGCTTGAGATGACTGCTAGGGCAAGTACTGAAATTTGGCGGTGGAAGATCGTGCCAGAGAGTTGACGCAGACGGCTGAACAGGGGATTTCTCATAGCCAAAATATTGAGGAAAAAAAGAAGGAATGAATGAGGCGATTCCGTTAGCGATTTTAACAACAGATTTAATGGTTTTCTGCTATAAACCCCTGTCTTTACAGAAAAAAGACAATATCCAGTCCTATCGACATCAATACTTTATCGAGTTACCGCCCAGTACATTAATGGCGATCACCACAACTCCTCGAAAATCCTGAAACAGTTGAGTGTTCTCCTGAGCTTCCCGGTTTCTTACTAAAGATGAAACGCATTTGGTAAACGCTATTTGTTACGCCAATTCTCAAGTTTTAAATCGGGCACACGTTCAAATTCTCGTTGATTGGCAGTGACCATAATGAGGTTATGTTCTAAAGCTGTAGCTGCAATCAGTACGTCATAAGCACCAATGGGTTGACCTTGTGATTTTAAGGTTGCACGAATCTGCGCTGCTTGTGTTGCTGTTCCAGAGCTAAAGGGAAGAATATTCACCGATGCTAAAAAACTGGCGATCGCCGACTCAATCTTTTTGGCGCGTTGTGGATTAAGAGCGAGTCCATAGCGTAATTCCATCACTGTAATTGTAGAGACTGCAATTTCGAGGGGAGATGTTTGCTTCAGGTTTTTCGTGGTTGTGGCTTCACCCTTAATAAAATCACTGATTACGCAAGTATCAAGCAGGTATTTCATTCAAACAATTCTACTTCTGCGGGAGGTAACAGGTCTTCTCGGTGAGATTCAAAGGCTGGAAAATCCGAATATCCTTGGAAATCAAGAACATCTTGCGGCCATTGATGAGTGACGGCGGAAGTGGCTGTATTTTGCCGCAATGTTTGTAAAATCAAAGCCTGAAGAGGCAGGTTGGATTTTGAAGCCTGCTGTATTAGTTCTTTTTCGAGATCCGCTGGTAAGTCAATAGTGATTTGCATATCAGCCTCCTTACTCCCTTATATTTTAGATTGTCTGTAATGAAGGCGATCGCCCTGATCTCATTGCTAAAGTCATTCACCTCAAGAATCGCCACTCATCCTCACAAATCCTGAAACGGTTGATTGTTCTCCTGAACTTCCCGGTTTTTCTTTCAAGATGAAGCGTATTTGGTGAATATAAATTAGTAATATAAGCATTAATTTATTGGCGATTATTTCCATGGCAATTCTGGATACTGCTTTTTAAGATGTTCTAACTCGTCTAAAACTTCCAAAAAATACTGTTTAATAGCTACTACATGATCCTCATAATGTAGGAAATCTTGTAAACTCTTTTGTCTTGCAATACTAGACCATTTATTTGCTAGATTTAAATTAAACCCACGCCAGTTGTTCGACTCACTACAAATAGATTTCATCGCTTTAATAATCACTTCATGATGAGTAGATGAAGGATTAACTTGAAGTTGTAGAGAAGCCATTGGGTAATCAGTAACGCTATCCGATCTGAGAAGAAACCCTAAACCACACCAAAACTCGTAAGGCTTACTAAGAAAATCACCAACCATATAATATCTTCCATATCTCTTGAATTCTCCCATCGCTTTGTTTTGATGTTGACTATCTTTATTTGTCGCACCAGTAACTTCATTAAATCGCTGACTAATATCTCCTTCCATTATTTGATTTATCAGCTTTAAGGAACTTGAGAAATTTGATAGTGCAATGATGTCAATTGACGAAAATTGATTATTATGAACCATATTTTTTTCTTTCATAAAAAGTAAAATATCTTGGACAAGTGGGATGTCAAGGTGATTTTTTAAAAAATAAGATAGTTGATACCACCTTAATTGCCTGAAGCAAACTGCACTCTCAGGACTATTTTTGAATACCTCACCTATTGTTTTAGGCTCAAAGTCACGAGTTACATATAGTAAAGTCTTGACTTCAAAACTCTGTAGAGAATCTAAATGATCTACATACCTAGAAAGTTGACTCTCACCCTCATGAGAGCCAATTTTACTTTCAATAAAAATTAAGTCATGAGAATTTCCCTCTTCTCTCTCTAAATGGATAACAATATCTGGTCGGCTACCTGACTTATGGTGTGGTAAAGCATCAAAAGATTGTTGCGTTAAAACTTGAGCATCCGCATAGTCACTTGGTTCTAGCAAATTTAGTTCTTTAAGCCAGGCAAATAAAAGATACTTATTTGTAGAAAATAGATGTGCAACAATTTCAGTAAAGAAGTCCTCCAGAGGAATATTTCCTGAATTGAGCGATAGAAGTCGATTAAAAAGTGACATTCTGCAAATTACTTACGTTCAGCATCATAATCAGTAACTTATCTTTCGAGTTGATATTATCTAACAGCTCTGATCGATCTATTCCCTGAAGCTTTACAATAACGCTGTTACAGACAAATTTGACGTAAAGCTATGACTACTTGTCCTTTCACTCCCGAAGAAATTGCCTCTGAAGGACTTAAGCCCGAAGAATACGACGAGATTGTTAGTCGTTTGGGTCGCCATCCTAATCGTGCTGAGTTGGGAATGTTTGGGGTGATGTGGTCTGAGCACTGTTGCTATAAGAATTCTCGACCTTTGCTGTCTGGATTCCCAACAGAAGGAGAAAGGGTTTTGGTTGGCCCCGGTGAAAATGCTGGTGTGGTCGATATGGGGGATGGTTTACATCTCGCGTTTAAGATTGAGTCTCACAATCACCCGTCTGCTATTGAACCATTCCAAGGAGCTGCAACTGGGGTTGGTGGTATTCTCCGCGATATTTTTACCATGGGTGCCCGCCCGATCGCCGTCTTAAATTCCCTCCGTTTTGGTAATCTCGATAATCCCCAAACTCGCCGCATTTTTGAAGGGGTTGTGGAAGGTATCAGTCACTACGGCAATTGCTTAATCGAGAGCGAAACATTTATTTGGCGCGATAAACAAGGAGTTCATGTTGATACGATTGGCAACTTTGTAAATGCTTTGCTGCCAGAAGGGTTGGATACCTATGAACTACCGCAGGGCGATCGCCTCGAAACTTTGTCCTACGATGCAGCAACGGGTGAGGCTTGTTGGCAACCTATTAAACGGTTATTTAAGCGGCAAACAGAAACCCTGATTACGCTCAAAACCCCGATGGGTCGCAGCATTACCGTTACGCCAGATCATCCTACTTGTGTGGTTGATGGAGAAACGTGGGTAACAAAGCCAGCACAGGAAGTAAAACAGGGCGATCGCCTACCGATTTTGCTGAACTTCCCCCATAGCGACAATTCCCTTGAAGTAATTGACTGTATTCAACTGCTGCAAACTCAACCTAATGATCATCACCAGGATGTTTACGTGCAGCTACCAGAGGCATGGCAACCCACCGAGGCGGTGAGAAAAGCCTTATTAGCCATTGAACCCTCTGCTTCTAGTCGTCATCGTTATTTGCATAAAGGCTATTTCCCGTTCGCCCAATTCCTGCAATTAGAGTCCATTCTCGATGTTCAGCGGGAAGCGTTATGTCTCTACAAACGCAGTGGCAAAGCGAATTATATGGGGGCAGTGATTCGTTGTAATGAAGCTTTTGCGCGATTATTGGGGTATTACCTATCGGAAGGTTGTGTGAGCAAAAATGGTAATACTTACAAGATTATTTTCACCTTTGCCCACCATGAAACGGAATATTTAGAAGATGTTCAAGCAGCGTTGGCTCAACTGGGTTTAAATCCTCGTGTCGAGCAACGGGAAAGCACCACTGTTGTCTATGCAACTTCTTGGTTATTGGGTTGGCTATTACGAGATGTGTGGCAATGTGGGGAAGGAGCAGCCCATAAGCAAATGCCCAGTTTTGTATTCCAGTGGTACAAAATTCTGCAACGGGAAGTCATTCGAGGTTTAATTCGTGGGGATGGTTCTTTCTCCAATAAAACGAAGGGTAGCCATGCCAAAATCACCTACGCTACAACGAGCGATCGCCTCTTCCGTCAAGTCGTCTTACTCCTCCAAGACCTCGGTATTGTGCCCTATACCTATCTCCGTCCAGCCCGTAGTGGACATATTGAAGGTCGAGCTTACGAAGGTTTACCTTTATGGCAATTAGAAATCTCTAATGTTGAAAATCTGCAAACATTGCGCGGTATTTTTAGCCAAGATCGTAATGAGTTATTAGAAGAGGCGATCGCCAAATATAACGGCACAACCCATTCTTTCCCTCGCTATCAAAAAGACAAGCAACTGGCATTTGTTGCAGTCAAAGAAATTGAAACGCAAACCGTTGAACCTACTTTTGTTTATGACGTAGAGGTAGACAATACTCATTTATTTGTGACCACATCCGGCCTGATTACCCATAACTGTGTTGGTGTGCCAACGGTTGGTGGTGAAGTCTATTTTGATAAGGCTTATTCCGGTAATCCCCTCGTGAATGCCATGGCGATGGGCTTGATGGAAACCGAGGAAATTATCAAAGCGGGCGCCTATGGTATCGGTAATCCGGTGTTGTATGTCGGCTCTACCACTGGTCGTGATGGCATGGGTGGTGCAAGTTTTGCCAGTGCCGAATTAACCGATGATTCCATGGACGATCGCCCCGCAGTACAAGTCGGTGATCCCTTTACTGAAAAGTCGTTGATTGAGGCTTGTTTGGAAGCTTTCAAAACCGGGGCAGTGGCAGCAGCTCAGGATATGGGGGCAGCGGGTTTAACCTGTTCCACAGCAGAAATGGCTGAGAAAGGTGATGTCGGTGTATTGCTCGATCTCGATAAAATTCCCGTCCGTGAAACTGGCATGGTTCCCTACGAATATTTGTTGTCGGAATCCCAAGAGCGGATGTTATTTGTGGCGCACAAAGGCCGTGAACAGGAACT
>CAZXBK010000200.1:0-7236 GCA_964638765.1 uncultured Synechococcus sp.
CATCCCAAGATTCCAACGTCACATCGAACATACTGACGGCATCAATATCCTCTGAAACATTGATGGACAACACATCAGCCTCCAGAGTTTTTTGCTCATCAGAAGACAATGCTTGGTCATTTAGCAACACCTTAAATCGTGGACTTAACGCCTCAATTGCAGAAGGTTTTCCCGGCATTAAACACCACCTCCCACATAATCACTGGGCGATAATGGCGGAATTGTTAACACTAAACCGGGCTTAAGTTTACGGGGATTTAATAAGCGGTTTTCGTTAGCAATAATGCGCCATAAATTCGGGTCACCATATTCTTCTTGGGCAATGCTACTAAGGGTTTCACCACGTTTGACGATGCGTACCGGATCATCAATGGGGTTTTGAACTTTTTTGTCCGTTTGTGGGTCAGTCCATTCCTGAAAAGTACATTTCAATGTTGCACGAACCGGTGTGCCATCTTCCCAAAAATGCGTCAGGGTTTTCTCGGCACTTTTCAAAAAGCAACTGGAAAAAACGAGACCACTATCACTAAACTTTCCCCAATAAATTTTGCAGAGGGGCGGTCGCTTTGAGTCTGTGCCAATGCTGGGGTTCGTTAAATCAGTAATCTGGCTCGTAAATTTCTGGACATTTTCCGGCGGAATACTGCTACTCGAAAAACTCAGCAATGCACTAAAGCCACCAGTCGGCCATTGATTTGCATAGAGCGTCGTATCAAAAAAAAGATCGAGGGTCAAAATATTCGGAGTCGGCGAACTCGGCACCAAATTGCCTTTGCGATCCACTTGCCAACCGCCTGCACTCATGGAAATGCTCTGGGGATTAAACATCACCGGGATGATATTTAGAAAACTCCCCGACAGACTTTTTTCAGATTTGATCGTGAGTTTCTCTAGCGCCATCGACCTTGCCCCCGACGTTCCCGCTCAATAACCATTTTTTTGCGTAATTTTTTCTCCACTTGATTGGCGATCGCCTGAATATCTACAGGAGGTTGTTGCGTTGCCTCGGCCATTGCCGCCTGAAATGTTTCGGTGACGGGATTAGTCGCTTCCTGAATTTGTGGTGAAACAATCGGTGTTGGTGTTTGATTGGAAATTCCAAAAGGATTTGTTGAATTTGGAGGCGTTGGCGATCGCCCTTCCGTCTGAATAATTTTCGTTTGGGTCAAAGGCAAACTAGAGACACTTCCATTCGCTGTATTCACCACAGGTTGAGGTTGTACCGAAGTTTGAGTTGGCATCGGTAGCTCTATAGACTCCGCATCAGTTTTTCCCGGTTGCGATAAGGGTTTCACCAAAGGTGTTTCTGTTTTTTGTGGCGATCGCCTAACCAGATTTTTCGGCGCTACAGTTTCTAATTGCGAAGGTTTTCGAGGTCGCGATAAAAGCTGTTCCAATCGAGTTTTCACTACAGGCAAAACCGTTTCAGTTGATGTTGGAATCTCTGGAGAAATGGCAGATTGATCAGAATTATTCGGCAATGCAAAAACTAATGGTACATCGGCAAATCGTGCCGTTTCGATGGTCTTTTCACCATTGATGATGACTTGAGAAGCTGTGTTAGTGGTGGAGATTTCTGGGCGATCGCCAGACTGATTTTCTGAGGTGACGTAGCTTGTTGAAACCCCTGACCGCCTAAGGCCACCTTCCCCAAGGAAGGACTGGGAGACTTGTGTTGTGGGACTGACAAAAGTTAAGTCTGAAGTTTCTGGCGATTGTGACTGGGCAATCGCTTCAGCCATAACTACATCACCTTGATTAGTGGACACATTTGGCGAAACTATTTGAGCATTATTGAATTCAGAAGCAGGAGTGGCGATCGCCTCAACAGACTTAGAACTCGTATCCGACGAACTGACAGAAGTTGTGCTCTCAGATTTTTCATTAATCAATTGAGTCGGCTCAACCAAGGGCAAATCATTTTCCTGAGTAGGATCAACAAACCGCTGAATCACAATATCTGACGAATCAACCGAAATTCTAGAATTGGAACCCAAATTGCCCCCTTTACTAAGAGGGGTGGCGAAGCCGGGGGGATCCTCAATAACTTCAGCACTACCCGATTGATTGACGACTTGAGCAGTAGGTTTGGCGATCGCCTCATCAGATTGACGGTCAGACTCAACACGCCTTTGAACAACTAAATCTTGATTACCGCTCGCAACAGATGAACCCAAGGATGGAGATTGGGCGATCGCCTTATTTCCTCCCACAAAACTTAGACTCTCATTGCCCCCCTTCCAAAGGGGGGTGGCGAAGCCGGGGGGATTCTCTGTCGGCTTCGCATACACAATCGGCACCGCATCAGGATTACTTTCCTGAAACCTGCCCCATCGCTCAAACTGCTGCTCAACCAAAGAAAATCGCGTTAGAAATTTATCCGTGCGATCAACTAAAACTTGCCCAATATTCTTGCGATTGAGAGGTTGTTGCAGACGCCGCACCAATCGACTATCTAGACCCTGTTGCCAATTAGTCATGATTTAGAGCGCCCCCTTAATTCCCGTAAACTTCGTCAAACCCTGATGCGTTAACGTGATTTTTTCCACTGCCACATCCGACTGAGAACTCGCATTGAGATTTGGCCCTTCCCAACCCACCGGATAAGCCTGCTTAAACATCCACCACATCGGTGGCCAAGGAAGATTTTCGCCATTGAGCATCAAAATCGTGCCATTCATCGGCGCAACGACACCTCGACTTGTCGCTTCAAACCACCACCAGAAAAAATCCACATTCACCAAACCCCGACTCAAAACCAAATCTGATGCGCTGGTTCGCGTTGGAAATTTATGAGTAAACCCATTTTGGCCGCCTTCATCATAGGATTCCGTCGAAATAGTGCTATTCAAACCACCTACTTCACTGAAACCGCCAATCACAACACCGCCCACTTCCACAAAAAAGTTGTGGGTCATATGGGGATCATGGCCAAGGAAACTCGCAACAGAACCACCCAGCAATGATGCCTTTAATGCTGCTTTTAAAAATGGCCCCTTGTTAAATCCCATGGCGATCGCCCCGTAGAAAAACAATTACTGTTCGTTGATGCGTTGATTAATATTGGCGACTTGCGCTACCCAATCCCGCCGTTCCTGATGCTCTAGGGACATAATGCGGTCATAGTCCCAATGGAAGTGATAGGCCAAATACGCCACCTCCTCCTGCAATCGGTCTAGGGGGTAGCGCGTTACTCCCCCACTGGTACAGTCTCCACTTCAAATTCCCCTTCGCAATGGGGACAGGCCACCCGCAATCGACTATGGCCGTTTTGATTGATGCGTTGATAAAAATCTTGGAGATAGAGCAAATCCCCAGAAAATAAACCCTCAATCATTTTTGTGTTGACCTGATCCAGATTCCCCAGACGAGTGATGACCCGTGAGAGCAAAATAATCACCAGATAGCCAGGATTACGCTGCACTCTGGGATCACGCATCGGCGTAATTTCGTCGTAGGCCGTTGCCAAACGCATCACGCCTTCTCGGTGAAGATTACCTTCTGGATCGACGTAGCCTTGGGGAAGAACAAAAGCAAACTCAGTCTGCTGCATAGCCGTTTAGAGTGATAAAAATTCTCTATTTTTCCTCCTTTCTAACGGATTTCCGCCAGCTTAACGGTCATTCAAAATATTCCGTTACAGTGCTCTCGCTTTCTTGAGTAAACGCGAATTTTGTTGAATTTACGTTGCTATCTGTATGGGTTTGTAAAGCCGGAATTGTTAGTTACTGCAAAAGCCTACTTATCCTTCCTTAAGTAAGGTGGCTGGAGGGCGGAAGGGGTTTCAGTAAATGACATCACCTATCAAGAACCCTCCCTGATTAGACTTAAGCTTTCTCGCAAGCAATCCCTTCATAGACTAGTTCTAAAGATTCAATGGCAAAATCTTCGGCAGTCGCATTGAGATCGGGGCCAGTCCAGGTAGTCGGCCAGCAATTGTCGAGATTCCAACGCATAACCTCAGAACCGACATCATCCGTCAATACGATGGAGAGGTTACGGCGCTCAGTTGCTCCTTTGAAAATTGCGTTGTGCCATTTCCACATCTCATCGTTATCGGTCATTCCGCGTTTAAGCGTGATATTGCCCTTGGAATTGAGGCCTGGAATTTGCCGCATCCCAAGGCTAGAATCGGTTCCTTCGCGGTATGTTCCAGCATTCCTCGTGAGAGATAAACCGCTACATTCTTGGAAACCCGCATGGACAATGTTGTCCCACTCGACCCAAAAATTATAGACAGAGTAGGGATCGCGATTATTGCTGAGAGTAGGCATGGATAAGTTCTCCGTAGATAAAAAAGAATTGCGAAAAAGTTAATTCACTTCGACACCGCTTTCGCCATGGACAAGGGTGAGGTGAATAAATTCGTTGGGCACTGTCGGGGCAAGTCCCACTTCGGTGATAATCTGGCCGCGATCAATGACTTCATTGGTGGTGGTGCTGGAGTCGCAACGAACAAAATAAGCTTCATCTGGAGCAGCTCCTTTTAATGCGCCTTGATTCCAAAGAGTTTCGCAGTAGTAGGCAATTTCCCGTTGAATGCGTAGCCATAATTTGAAATTGTTTTCTTCGAAGGCAACGTCACTTAAATTGAAATTGCACCACCGTTGAAAGTGAATAAATAACCGTCGTACTCCGATATAGCGCCATTCCGGATCGGTACTTATGGTTCGCCCTCCCCAAATCCGCATTCCCCGTCCTGTAAAAGCTCGGATGTAATTTACTGCTGAGCGATCGCCTGCAATAAAATCCGCTTGTTCGGTTGGGGTAAAGAGTTGGGTTAAATCGAGAACGCCTTCAAGAGCGACATTTGCGGGGGTTCCGTGAACGCCAACATTGCGATCATTGCGGGTGAAGATTCCAGCAACATGACCACAGGGAGGAACCGGGCGATCTCCGAATTCTGTTTGGAGCCAAGGGGCATAAATCGCCGCACTACGACCTTTTAAGGAATTCCGCTGGGCATCGATATCCGGTAAGGCATCTAAAATCACGAGGCGATCGCCCATCATTTCGCAATGATCCACCACCATCTGTTGTAGTTGGATGGCTTGGGGATGGGTCACCACATCGGGCACACAGATGAGATCGAAATTTTCGATCAATTCCGTTTGTTCGAGGCCATCCCGCAATGCCTGGAAGCCGTTATTCTGCAATGGCACGACATAACAAATTTCACCGCCATTCTCAAAAAAGCCTCGAATCACATCTTCCAGAAAGCTATCGGGATTAGTTTCAAAGAGCTGCTCAAATTGCGTCCAGAGAGTTAGACGTTTTGTCTCTGAGGAAGCATCTTTGGCGATCGCCACTCCAAGAAATGTCGGAATACCCGAAAGCAACTCCGTCGTCGGAACTGGCGAAGAATAATCGAGGGTAACCCCCGGCACTTTGAAATCAAAACCTTGCATAGACTTGAAAACTGGGTGATGTGGCAGAGCAAATCCTTCCTTGGGGAAGGTGCCGAAGGCGGAAGGGGTTTCAGGAGTATCGAGACCTGTTTTTAACCCCTTCAACGCAGGAAATTAAAGATTAATTACCTGACCACTGGCTAATCCGGAAGATGACAAATTCAGCAGGCTTCACAACCGCTAAACCGATTTCCGTCACCACTTGCCCCGCCCCTGCCCGGTCCTGATCTGCCACAACCTATTGCCCCACACCTCTTTCCGACATCGGAACTCGAAGGACTGATTGCCGGACAAAAGACCGGTCTTCTGATAACTGAGGAAGACTGCGCAATAAACTGGCTGCCTCAACATATCCACCCAGAGACGATCCTCGGACTAGCCGCTCCGGCGCAGCGCTCTGTCTGGGAGCTTGGAACCCACGCCCAGGCCTTCACCACCTCGGCAGTCGAGAACGCCACGCGGCGTGCCGGTGACACGCTCAAAACTTCCGCCTCGGTGTCCAAAGAAGACGATTGGTCGACGGCGGTTGTGGATTGGGCAAGAGAAGCCGGTGTCGATACGGTTATTGTTTCAAGGCCGCCCATTGGTCCCGCCCGAAAGAGGTTGAAAGCGGCACAGAAAAGCCTCTCTGCCACCGGCGTCGACTTGATCGAAGTCACCCGAGATTATGATCGCTTGGCATGGCCGCACGCCAGGAAAGGTTTCTTCGGCCTCAAGAAAAAGATACCGAGCCTACTCGATGCAGTCGGCCTATAAAAAAAGCCCCGAACCGAGAGTCCGGGGCTTCTTGCCGGGTCAGTGTGCGACTTAGCGCTTACTGATTGCCCTTACGCTGTTTGACGTCTTCTTCCTGGGCGACCTCACGATCCTCAGCGTCAAATTCGACCTCGGCTCTAGACCGGGCGTACTCGCGGGATTTCTTCCCGAGCCGCTGCATCGTTTCCGAAAGCTGGTCTGCGCCAACGGCCATCTGCTTGGAACGTGCTACGCCGACCTGGTCGGCATCACCGAACGCTGCGAACTCTGCGCCCAGAAACACGACTTCCCACCCGCGCTTTTCAGCCCGATCGAGCGCCGCTTTCGCGAGGGGTCCTGTCATTTCGCGTGACGCATTCTCATGACCATCCGTCATAATGACGAGCACGGCGCGTTCAGGTGCATCGGCTTCCGCCATGGCAACGAGATGCCCAATGGCATCGAAGAGCGGTGTCATACCGCGCGGGCTGGCTTCATCATTGGTCACCTCGGACCAGCTTTCAGCATCAACGCCTTTGCGGAGAACATCGAACTGCAGCCCGTCCTGCGAGTCGAAGACGGCAAGACTGACTTTTGTTTCGAAATCGGCTTCGCCTTCGTCTTCCTCTCCAACCGATTTGGCATAAGCATTTACTGAGCTGAGGGCCTCATCCCAGATGCTGGACATCGACCCGGTTCGGTCGAGCAAAATATATGAGTGAACTGAAGTATCTTCTGTTGTCACGTCGTTCTCCCCATTTGTGTGACTAACTGCGGCGGGCAGAACCATTGTGGCAGCTGCGATTGCGGCAAGCATGAATTTGCGCATTGGACATCCCTTTCCATCAAGCGGTGGATGGGAAGATGAGGATCAATTGTGGCGAAGCTGTGCCGGGACTGTGCCGGTCTGGAGACGATGCGATCGCCACGCTTTGGCGAGGAGGAAAGCTGTTCGGTCACACTGAGGCCAAACTTCTATATGACGATCATCGCACTTCCAGAGAGCGCAGAGTGAAAATGTTGAGATGGAGTTTGAGCCTAGTCGCGCTTGGTTTTCTGAGCACCGCTTGCACCGATATACAAGACGAACAGC
>CAZXBK010000201.1:0-4594 GCA_964638765.1 uncultured Synechococcus sp.
TGAAGACTTAAGTTCTGCCTAAATTCTGAGTTACTCTTCCGATTTTCAAGGAGTAATTCCAGCTTGTAAATGATCGTCCACAGATTTAATTAGTCAATAATTGAGGTAACAAAAATGGCTCCAAAACCTGCTCCAAAACCTAATGCTCTATACGTATGGTTCATAGATGTTGGTATGGGAGATGGTACTTTCATAAGATTCGACGATGGCACAACCATGCTGATAGATTTTGGCTCAACTAGAGATCGCGATATTCGAGATGATATCCTGAAATTTTTTCAGACTCTGAAGCAAGAAGGATTTATTCCTAAAACTCCATTTGCCATTGACTATCTCTTAATTACGCACTCTGATCGAGATCACTACAACCGACTCAAGTATTTAATACAAGAGGGTTATTCTTTTGGCAAGATATTTCTTACAGGAAATACTACAGATTATTCATCTGGGGGGGATATTTACATTACACCACAAAAAAAGGTGAATTTTAAAAAATGGTTAGAAGACCAGGTCAGCAATCAAATAGCATCACAACTAAATAGTCCTAATGGTAGTAAAGCATGGAAAAAATTAGGTTCATCAACAATTCACCTACTTGCCGCCAACGCAAATGCTACTACTACAAAGGATAGTAGTATGATAACTAATACTCAAAGTATTGTCCCCATGATTGAGCATGGAGGTCAAAAAGTTTTACTAGCGGCAGATGCAACTTACTTCACCGAAGAACAAATATTAGATAATCTTAAAAGCGGTAAAAACTTACATGGATTAAGTCTTAATAATGCCATTCTTAAACTAGGACATCATGGTAGTGCCCGCACATCCACCTCCAAGGAATGGGTGGAAAAAGTTCAACCGATATGTTTGTTTATAAGTGCGGAAAGATATGGACAACAAAAAGGGACTGGTAACCAAGCGACTGGACATAGATTACCTCAACAAGCGGCAATCGATACTGTCATACAATTTTCTCCCAATTCTTTGCAAGATACGAGTGGTTATTTAGCTATAGCAGGGACGGAACATCCCTATGTTGCTTATCACGACGATACAGATCCAAAGAAACAAGCTACAAATTGTTTTGGTAAATCTCGCTCTATAAATCATTTTGATAAAGAGGATAAATCGACCAAAACCAATAATCTCAAAGACCAGACTATTAAACCTGCTGATATTAAAACCGTTAGTAACTACTACTATGAAGTCAAAACTGATAAGCAGATTTTCACTACTATCTGTAAATTAGACTATCCTGTAATTTCTTCTTCTACACAGGGACAAGCCAAAAGAAGCAAGATTGTTACCGATACCGATCTGGGCACAACCTATGGTTTGGAAATAGAATCAAATGGTCAATACATGATTTACCCATGGTTAGATGAGTTTGAGGATTTTAGTAATTGGGGAAACAATAAGAAAAATTTTAACCTTGGTAAACCTTAAACCTAGTTTCATCACTAAATTATCTCAACAAAAACCAACTACTGTTATTGGATTTTATGAATAGCGCAACAATTACTAATGCTTTGCAAAAAGCACCTAACTCCTACAGAAAGTCAGCAGAATTTGAGGGTGCGATCGTTTATGGTGACTCAATATTTAAGGACGTATCGATCGAGAATATCCAGATTACCAGTCAGAATTATGGTCAAAGCACAGCAGAAATTTCGGGAAATTTGAATCTGAACTCTTCACCAGCCCTTGACCCCTTAAAAAAATTATTAGCCCTCAATTGGAATTTACCTGTCCAAGGATCAGTAGGTTTAGCAGTATCTGATAAGCCAGAAATTGATATCTCTGCCTCACTTCAAGACCAACAGCTCCAGTTTATGCACCTCAACTTAGAGGCGCAAAGCATCAGATTATTCACTTATTATCCAGATCCATCTGGTGGGTTACCAGAAACCAAAGCTTCCTTAATTTGCCATGGTACGATCCCCGGAAGTCCATCTATATCTTTTGACTTAGTAGCAACCATGACTGAGTTAGAGGATACTTGGGAATTTTCTTTCCAAGCAAAGGAAGGACAAGGTATTCCCCTTGGGGATGGTTTGGAAGCCCTGCCAAAAATAGTCGGTGTGGATCTAAATATCACCCTTCCCGATTCAGTTAACCGGCTTTTAAATAATCTTACTCTCCAAAGATTTACCATTAGTCTCAACCCATTCCCCGGCACAGTGAAAGTTAATCATTTAGTGATTGAGGTTGCCCTGTCTGGAGACTGGGAGTTAATTCCTAGTGTTTTTGCTGTGGATAATCCTGCACTGGGTTTATTAATTGTTAGACCTCAGAGTAGTAATTATTTGGTTGCTCCCTATGTTAAGGGAACTTTTGTTTTAGGGAGTAGCAACTCCGTACATCTTGATGTGGAAGCGGAGTTTTTAGGTGAGCCTAATGCGATCGCTGTGCTAAGGGAGGGAGATGTCATTCGGGTTACGGATGCTATATCTTCTTTCACCTCTCTTCCTGAGTTACCAGAGATTGATATTGATCAACTTCGTATTGATGTTGAATCTTCAGGCTATCTCTTTTTTGAAGGAACTTTTGAAACACCTTGGACGATTCCTCTGGGCTCAGGGAAATCAATCCAGCTTGAAGAAACTTCTATTCAACTAGAAAGAATTGACAATAAATATAGTGGCTATTTTCTCAGTCAGCTAAAAATTACTGATATAGAGTTAAATCTAAGTGCAGAGTATCAATCCACGGAAGGTTGGTTCTTTTCCGGTCATACAAACCCAAGAAAAAATCTTGAGATCGGGCATCTAATCTCTTATTTAGTAGAGAGTTTTGGTGTTAATGAGAAGCAAATCCCCGGATTTATTAATGATATTTCGTTAGAAGTTTTACACACTTCTTTTGGTAGCAAAAGCAAAAATTTCCACTTTATCTGTGAAGCGACAATCCCCATTGGCGAGGCTGTAACAAATGGAGGAACTCAAGAATCAGTAGATGTTACCATTAATATCCACCTCATCAAGAGTGGTAATACTTATGACATTAACTTCGACGGTACGATCGTTATCTACTTATCTGACGACGATCCTAACGATAAATTAGAATTTGACTTACATTTTGATAAGAATAACCAATCAAAAGAACTGGTTGCTACCTATACTCATTCCGGTAGCCGACAACTAGTTTTACATAACTTGGTCAATCAAGTCTCCCCGACGATCGCCTCCTTAATACCATCAAGCTTGGAGATAGATCTCCACAGTGTTCTGTTTGCTTTTGGCGCTACTGCTAACCAAAGTTATAAATTCCTCTTTGGTGTTAATATTGGTGCTAGTATTGACTTTGCCGATCTACCCCTTGTAGGAAAACAAATTCCTAGTGACCTAGATATGGGGTTTGAAAATTTACAGGTGCTAGTTGCATCCCAAGCTTTCCAAAATCAAGAAATTACTAATATCAACCGTCTGTTACCAACAGGATTTACCAAACTACCGACCAAGTCAAGTCAAGGCAATAATCGGCAGGCCGATCTCCAGAAAGGATTATTCTTAGGCGCGACAATTAAGTTAGGTAATGACTCCATTCCTCTAAGTATGCCAGTTAGTCATAGCTCTAGTAGTTCTTCTGGAGGTAATTTACACCATGTGGCTTCTCCTCAACCTAACCAGCAAAAACATCCAACTACCGTTGCTCAAAATGGTTTTTGGTTAACAGTTCAAAAGTCTTTTGGTCCCATACACTTTGAAAAAGTTGGACTCACTTACAAAGAAGGAGAAATTTATCTTACTCCTCAATTGACAGTACAGGTTTCCAAATTTTCCCTCACCCTCAATGGACTTTCAGTCAGTACTCCGCTGACCAACTTTAGTCCTCACTTTAATCTCGATGGTTTCGCCCTCGAATACCTCAGCGATAGCCTCACCATTGGTGGTGCTTTCCTCCACTCAGAAAATACCCAGTATGAAGAATATTTGGGTCTAGTAACTTTGGGAATGAAAACCAAAGGTGGTAAATCCCTTTCCCTATCAGCTATTGGCTCCTATGCTTACTTTAACCAAGGTCCCCATAAAGGAGACATCTCTCTTTTCCTCTACCTTGCCCTAGATTATCCTTTAGGAGGTCCTCCTTTCTTCTTCGTTACTGGATTAGCTGGGGGCTTTGGTTACAATCACGAATTAATCATACCTCCTCTAGAGCAAATCAACCAATTCCCCTTAGTCGCCCAAGCAGTTAATGGTACAGAACCAATTAACCCTGATAACAGTGCAGAAATTATTGCTAACGAGTTAGAATCTTTAGACAAATATATTCCTGTTTCTATTGGCTCTGGATTTCTAGCTGTAGGTCTAAAATTTATGACCTTTAAGATGCTCAATAGCTTTGCTCTATTGACTCTGGCTCTTAATGAAGGTAAGTTTGAGCTAAATTTAATCGGCATCTCTACCTTAGTTGTTCCCCTCGACACTGAAGGAACAGGTCTGGATCCTGTGGCAGTGGTGGAGTTAGCCCTCCAAGTGCGATTTGCTCCCAACGAAGGTATTTTACTAGCTCGCGCACAACTAACTCCAAATTCCTATGTCCTTTCCAAGAAATGCCATTTAACTGGGGGCTTTGCCTTAGCTTTCTGGTTTGC
>CAZXBK010000201.1:4694-7162 GCA_964638765.1 uncultured Synechococcus sp.
GATATTCATGCTTATATTCATGTCCGTGCTGGAATTGGCTGTATTTCTGGAAGTTTGGGAGTAGATTTACACATCTGGGGTCCTGATTTTGCGGGTAAAGCCACCATTCATCTTTGGATATTTTCTGCTACCGTACGCTTTGGTGCTAGTGATTCTAATAGTACTGAACCCATTGGTTGGGAAGAGTTTCATAGTTCTTTCTTACCTGAAGCCGATAAAGTTTGTAGCGTTTCGGCTAGTAAAGGATTGGTCAAGCAAGTGGTGCGAGGAAACGAAGAAGTCTGGATTATTAATCCTAAGGATTTAGAACTAGCTACTGATAGCTTCATTCCTGCTAAACAAGCCCATACCACTGATGGAGATTATCGAATTAGCACTAACCAAAACTTTGGCATCCGTCCTATGGGTGTGAGAGCATCGGAATTACAGACGAGCCATCGAGTTAGAATTACTCAAAATAACCAGTCAGCTACAGGTAAATTTAAGTATGAACCCCTTACTAAAACAGCGGCGACGGGAGCTGGGGGAGAACCTAATTTCACCTCTGATGGTGATTTAGAGCTTCCAGATGTAAATGGACAACGATTTATTGATGATACTTTCTCTGGATTTCGCATTACTCCTGCTGAACCTCCTAGAGCTGGGGAAACTCATGAAGTTGGCGTCGAACATTTGCGGTATCAACCCACTGGAGTTAGTGATGCTTTTGGTTGGGAAACCTTAGAGCAATTTAACGCTAATACTTCCTATTCCGATCGACAAAGACGGAGTGAAATTAGAAATACGATCGCTAACAATTATCAACGCAGTGATGTATTAACCGCATTAGGATTTGATTCGAATCAAGTCAATGTTACTAGCTCAGTTGCTGATAGTTTTGTCTTTGCTCCTGAAGTTAATTAAAAATCGTTCCAATATTCAACCTCTAACCCCTAAATTATTACTATGTCAGATCAAGGTTCCGTTAAATTTATTCAGTATCATCAACCTACCTTAGAAAGTGGAGAATACCATCTAAGGATCGAACAAACTATTGAAAGTAGTGGCAAAATTAGTCAACACACTTACGATCGTGAAATCATTTTTGCTGTTATGGGAGAGCGTTTTAGCCCGTTGTCTCCCGAAGATATTTACGCAGTTTTTCCTCCTAAAGATAGCTTGGGACTACATTATAATGTTCTGCCCCACATTACCGTCAAACGCAGTACTTTACCTTGGGAACGTTATCCGGGTACAACCGATGAAAATCTCCCTTGGTTGGTTTTAATTCTTTTTCGAGATCAAGATTTTGATAATCAGTCTGATAAACCAAAACCTCAAAATATTACTCTGCAAGATTTACAACAAACTAGCAATCATCACAACATTAAATTCCCTCAGATTAATTTAGAATTGGGGCAAACTCAGAAACAGCAAGTAACGGTAATTGATGTTAAAAAGAAATATTTAGAGCCGATTTTACCCACTAAATCAGATCTGGCTTATCTGTCCCATGTTCGTGATAGAGAATACCCTAATGACAAAACTTCTGGAGATGAATTTGCGACGGTTATTTGTAATCGCCTTCCGGAAGCAAATGGCATGAGTACAGTCCATTTAGTATCGGTAGAAGGGCGGTATGATGGCGGGGGTAACTTTGATTATCAAGGAGCGGGAAATGAAGATTTGATTCGCTTAGTAAGTTTAGCTAGTTGGAGTTTTGCCTGCATAGATCACGAGCAAAGTTTTACCCAAATATTACAGAATCTTAACCGCAATCCTAGTTATCCCAGACTTCCCCAAAACTCTAATTATCAAGCTGAACAAAACCTCGCTATGGGTCACACTCCTATACCTCATTCTTTACGTGAGGGCAGTCAGACAGTTTCTTGGTATCGTGGTCCTTTAATTCCGGGACAGAATTCACAAACCCATGATTTTCCCATTAAAGCATCAGATGAATTGCTACGTTACGATCGAAATTTAGGACTTTTTGATACTTCCTATGCGGCGGCTTGGGAATTAGGACGAATGTTAACTTTACAAAATCAAAAATTAGCCATTGATTTATATAACTGGAAAAAAGCGAATGGGCAAAACCTGAGACAATTAGAACAAGAAGTAAGTAATTTACCGTTAAACAATCAACCAACTTCAGAACCAATTCCGATCCCCCAGAATATTGAAGACTGGTTTAAAAGTTTTGAGTTATTAGAAAATATACCCTTCAATTATTTACTTCCCGACGAAAGACTACTCCCTCCAGAATCAATTCGCTTCTTTTGGATAGATCCTCTATGGATAGATTGTTTACAAGATGGTGCATTTAGTATTGGTCGCGTTACTAATTCCGACCATCAAGCCGATCGTAATATTCTTAAGAACTCTACTTTTCAGCGCAATACGAATCAAAACATAACGGGAATGATTATCCGTTCTCAAGTAGTTCCGGGTTGGCCAAATTTATTAATTGATGGCTACGATCGAGC
>CAZXBK010000202.1:0-7087 GCA_964638765.1 uncultured Synechococcus sp.
CTGTTCCTGTTCCTCTCTTTCTCAAGAGAGGCTAGGGGGGATCAATTTGGACGGAGGGAGACTCGAACTCCCGTCAGGTAACCCTAAATTCTTCGACCTTTGCAGGTGAGTGAATGAAAAAGGAAAGATACTGCTCTACCAACTGAGCTACCCGCCCAAGTATTTAGTTTTGGTTGTGGCAAGCGGAGGAGGAATCGAACCTCCATCTCTCGCTTAACAGGCGATAACCCTAAATTCGGCGACCCGTTTGGGTAAGTTTGTGAATAAGGGGGATAAGTGTTTTGCCATTAAACTATCCGCTTATGTTTTGTTTGGTGAACGAAGGGGGATTCGAACCCCCATCTCCCGCGTGGTAGGCGATAACCCTAAATTTCGGCGACCCGTTTGGGTAAGTTGGTGAACAAGGGAAAATAAGGTGTTCTGCCGTTAAACTATTCGCTCATGTTTGGTTTGGTGGACAAGAGGGGATTTGAACCCCGCTTCCTTAGCTACCGATAATCTCCACTCCGCGACCTTCGCAGGTAAGTGATGAACAGAGAAGGAAACCTCGCCCATGTTTTGGGGCGTAGCAGAGGAGGAATCGAACCTCCAATTCCAGCTCCCTTCGATAATCCTCATTCTTCGACCCCAGGATGGGGTGAGGTATGAATAAGGCGTGTCTTTAGCTGGCGCCTAACCAATTTGGCTTTCTGCTACTGTCGATTGGGTTGTGTCCCGTTCGATGTCTTTAATTTACGGGCACTGTTTACCCCTATTCCAATTACTGGGCGATCGCCTGAAATGTCTGCGCCACAAGCATTTTGAAATAGGGGTAATAATTTGAGTTAAGGTCTCCCCCTAACTTTGTCGAAATTTTGAAGGGGTGGAGGCGATTGATCCAAATAATCTATGCAGTCTGAATATAGAAATCGATATTGAAGCTGTCATACATTGCAGCAAGCAGTAGAGCATAACGTTCACGCTCAAGAGTCGTTTGCAACGGATCACAAAAAGCGGGATAAGCGTTAATTCCACCACATTTAAACTGGTGCTCTTCAGTCATAACTGAAAACATCCATGTAGAGCCGTCCATGGTCATCCAGCCGACGTCTTCCGAACTATAGTCGTTACGCCATGACCAAACATCTAATAATTTGAGTGCATCTAAAAATGTATCCAGTGATTTCAGATTCACAGGAATCCGCTGGCGCATTAATTGAGCATATGTGCCAGTACCTCGATATCGAATTTCCGCGTCTTTCAAACGCCAAGTAAAACTACCACCACGCGCAAAACTCTCGGTTAGTGTAAAGGATGAAATCATTTAATTACTGATCCTGAACATATTTTGAAGTTAGCGGACTAGATAATCGCTATTAAATAATTTTGGTGAAATGTACAATAAAAATGTTCACACATGTGCCGCTCGATCAAATCATGGATAGCAACACACTCGGTATGCAACTAGATCCTGCAACGAAGCTTGAGTTTACGAAAATCTGTGAGGTACTTGGCTACAGCACATCCCAAGCGATTGATTTGTGTGTCAAGGTGGCGATCGCCTCTGGCAATATTCCTTCTGAGCCAGATAAAGAACCCAATGAAATCACCCTTGCAGCCATGCAAGAGTTAGAAGAGGGCAAAGGAACCAAGGTAAAGTCCACGGTGGAGCTTTTCCGAAACTCAGGTTTTGATGAAGAGTTACTTGATAGATTAATTGGGAACTAATTTTGTCAGAGCTTGAGATTCGCCCATCTAAACAGTTTGAAAGAGAATTAACGAAAGCTGGTAAAAAGCTAAGGTTTAAGGATCAGAAAATTCTTTTTGATGTTATTTCTCTTCTCGCAGCTCAGAAGCAATTACCAGAAAAATACAAAGATCATTCCTTAAAGGGGAAGTGGCAAGGTTATAGAGAGTGTCACATTAAGCCCGACTTATTACTTATTTATCAAGTTCAAGATTCTAAGCTACTGCTTATAAGGCTAGGATCTCACGATGATTTATTCAAGAAATAAAATTTTTTCTTGCTATTGGAGTAGGAGAGTAAGAGAAAGGCGATCGCCTGAAAGGTCTACGCCACAAGTATTTTGAAATAGGAGTGATGATTTGAGCTAAGGTCTCCCCCTAACTTTGTCAAAGCTTTTAGGAAGGTAGCTATGAATTAATTGGCACGTTTCTCTAAGTGGTTTTCGGGATATTCCAGGTTCTTAAAGCCAAGCTTCCGATATAGTTCATGGGCATCTTCTGTCGCCAGTAAGCATCGAATCACATGGGCAATGTCCGGATGCTTAAGCACATATTCTATTAATGCTTGACCTAATCCTTGCCCTCGAAATTCTTTAATGACAAAGACATCCATTACATAAGCGAAGGCAACATAATCAGTTACGACTCGGCAAAATCCGAGGAGTTCTTGTTTAGATCTGTCACGCAAACTAAAGCAGAGAGATGCTTCAAATGATTTTTGGACATCTCTAAAACTGCGATTCTTTGCCCAGTAAGATTCTTGACTGAGACATTGATGTACAAGCTTCATATCAAGGTTTTCGATGCCTGTTGTTATTTCAAAATCTATTGTCATGAACCCTATTCCCCAAGGATAAACCGCCGTAAGGCGATGCTGATATTTTAAATAGCTAGTCGAAAGGCGATCGCCTCCCTTTCATAAACCATCAGAACAAAATCCCGTAAAATTTAGGATGTTTCAAACCGTCAGGCGATCGCCTGACAGTCCCAACAATTACGGCATTCGCGTTACCTTGCTTGTATTTTTTGATATTAAGCTCGAGAAGCTGCCCACATACTTTGTAGAACCAATAAGTTATTGTCACAACAAAAAAGCTGCCACTATGCAATTTGCATAACAACAGCCTTCGTATTTGCTCCCAAAACTATCTAGCAATAGTTCTATCTTTGTCCTTCAAGTCTTCTAAGAACTGCTACTGCTGCGCGTGCGACGACGACGGCTACCACCGCGAGCAGGACGACTACTCGAGACGTCGTACTCCATCACGGTACCGATTGCGAACAACACACCACTGAAGATAAAGAAAATGTCGAGGATACTGCCACTTTCATAATCCGGGAGATAAGCATATTGATACTTAAAACCCATATCTGCAATGTATAGCGCCAAAGTTGCAGCGGCGATCATACGCCAAGACTGGGAGAAACGACCTCCCCAAAATGCAAGGAGTAACGTTGCGGCAATAATCAGCAAAATAACATCGCCGATAATGTAGAACAGGTTCACCGGAGTCGCAAAATTCCCGAGAAAATTTTCTGTTGCAACAACCCAGCCCGGTAGCTCCTGGGCAACCACCTCAGCTCCAGCAGCGGCCTCATCGGCAACATATTCAGGCGCACCAAAGGCGATTAAAGCAGCCAAGGCTACACCAAGAACTGCGATACAACCAACGACAACCCACTGCCACAAAACAAGGTTCAGACGTCGGGGCAAAACCGCGAGGAACATACCCCACCCGACGGTGATGTAAAAAGCAATGTAAAAAATGTCAGCGGGAGAGACCTCTGGATCTAGACCAAAATATAGCTCCCACCAACCGAAGAGAATATTACCGAGGAAAAAGCAAAACATCCCCGAACCAATTCCTAGCCAAACATTACGCCCACTAGCAATTTGGGGGCTATTCCAGTTACGGTAGCAGAGTAGTGCCGCAGCAAGAAATGGCACGCTTTCAAAGATGTAAGTCCCCAAGGAGTACCACAAGGGATAGTCTGCATCTGTGGGCTTAGTACTAAAGAGCAGAAAAAAGATTAGCGAGAAAATGCACCAGCCAATGCCGATATAGATAATCGTTTGGCTTTTGAGAATTGTTTGTGGATTAAATATTTTGTCTGTAGAACTATTCATGAATGGCCCTCAGTTTGCGGAAGGTTGATGGGAGGTCGGCTTTTTTCCTAAATAATTGTTGGGTTTAGGAGAAAAAGTACTTGGGCTTAATCTATGGTGCAGCAACGATAGTCACGGGAATAGGACTGGTTTCGAGTACAGCTTGCGATACTGACCCCATCAACAGTCGCTGACCTAGCCCCTGTTTACCTATCACAATAGCAGTTACTTGCTTAGAGAGGGCAATTTCGACGATCGCCTCTGGGATTGTGCCGTTTGGTGTGAGCCAGATGTAGGGGATATCACTGAGATGTTGTTGGGTTTTTTGTTTGAGTCGTTGGAGGTCTGTGCTTTCTGGGTGATTAATGACGTGGAGCACAATTACGTTGGCATCGGTACGTCGGGCGAAATCGGCGGTTTTTTTGAGGATTTCAATGGCTAGGGGTGAGGTGTCAACGGCTGCCAATAATGTTGTGTTTTGTGAATGGCTGTTTTTTGTGGGATCAACAGCATCTTTTGTTAATAATTTTGGCGCGATGAGAGGAATTGCCCAAGCACCTAGGGGAGCAGTCACAAGAATAGACAGGGCGGCGATCGCCAAAATCACTTCTCCATGTTCGACGCCCATGCTCAAAGGAATTGCGCCAATAGCGGCTTGAACGGTGGCTTTGGCGGAGTTGCCGGGAAGTAAAAAAAGTTTTTCCTTTAGTGTCCAGTTGCTGCGGACGGTTGAGAGCCACCACCCAAGACTCCGCCCGAAAATGAGACTGATAGACAATAATCCAATACCGGGGAGCCAAATGTTTTGCAAAATGTCGAGCTGGATACTCGCCCCCAAAAGTACAAATAAAAAAATGGAGGCGATCGCCCAAAAACTATTAAAGCTACGGCGCAACTGACGAGCAAGAGGTGGGTCGAGCTGGGCGAGGAAAAATCCTAATGCCATCACTGCGAGATACCCAGAAAAATAGGGCAGCTTGTGAGCAAGGAAAATTAGTCCTAGGGCAACGCAGGAAATGACGAGGGTGTCTTCTAAGCTCGTGCGCGTTGATTTCTGAACAGTGAGTAAATAGAGCAAAAGTTTGGCCGTACACCAGCCGATTACTGCACCGCCAATAATTTGTCCTGTGGCTTGTAAGGGAATTTGGGCGATCGCCACTCCGGTTAAAACATTAGTTGTGCCTTGGGTTAAGCGAGTGAGCAACAAACTAAACACGAGCAGCAGCACCGCATCCGATAAAGCACTGCCCGTTAAAATCGCGTCAGGAATCCCCTTTTTGACGCCCCAACCTTGGCTCTTAAGTTTGAGCATCGCAGGCACAATGACCGCTGGCGATTCCGCACTCAAAATCGATCCAAGCAATAATCCCGTCAGCCAATCCCACTGCAAGCCATAAACAGCGACGGCTGCCACTACCACCATTTCACAGAGTCCTGGCAAAAATCCTAATCGAATCGCTACAGAACCCTGTTGTTTAAGTTTGTCTTGATCCAGCCCTAAACCCGCCTTCATCAAGATCACCATCACGGCGATCGCCCGCAACCCGGACAAATTATCAACCAGTTCTGGTGTGAGCCAATTTAGTCCTGAACTGCCTAGACACAAACCAACCAAAATCATGCCTAGTAGACTCGGTAATCCTAGTCGTTGCAAGAGCTTTCCACCCAGAAATCCCCCTAATAAAATCGCGATGACAATGGCGGTGAATTCCATAGATTAAATGGGCAGATTAAGCTCTCGGTTTATGGCTGGCTAATAATTTGTCCTTGTTCGTCTAGGTCTGGGTAGGGCAAATTCTTCTCGTGGTAATGCTCCACCAAATCGGGATAACCCCATTCAAAAGCTTTGCGTTGATATAGTTCTGAGTCGAGACGCGGTTGATCATAGAAGCCTGCTTGTAACCGTTGCCGCTGGGCTTCAAACAAAATCACGGCTGCTGCCACTGAAACATTCAGCGACTGCACCATACCCAACATCGGAATAATGACATGACCCTCAACCAAATCGGCAGTACTGTCACTAACGCCCCAACGTTCTGCCCCCATGAGCACAGCCGTAGGCTTGGTATAGTCAATGTCGCGATAATCCACCGCTCGATCACTAAGATGTGCTGCATAAATTTTAAAATCCCGTGCCTGTAGTTGAGCGATCGCCCCTTCAATCGTCGCGTGTCGATGGAGCTCTACCCATTTTTCACTGCCTTGGGCCACCTGGGTAAAGGTCGGTAAATCCTCACCATCAACCACCTTATTCATCGCGTGCACCTCAAAGACCCCCACCGCATCACAAGTCCGAATAATCGCCGAGAGATTGTGGGGTTTATGGACATCCTCCGTGAGTACCGTTAAATCCGGTTGACGACGATCTAGTGTTTCGCGAATACGTTGATATCTTCTAGGCAGCACAATAAATATAAATCTAAGACTATAAATTTAAGACAACAATAGGAACGAAAATTTTAGGTGATTTGGGCGATATTGTCCTCCCAATTCTGTCCATCAAAAGGCTCAATCTCAAATTGATCTAAATTAATGCCATCTAAACATCTTAAATTCACATCTACACCATCCGGATGGGAACGGGGATAATAAAACGAATGCACCCCACAATGGCGACAAAAAGTGTGACGGGCTTGCTTCGTATTAAACTGATAAATTGTCAAAGAATCTTCCCCCTGCAATAACTCAAAATCTGCTTCGGGAACGATGAGATGAAGAAATCCTTTTTTCGAACAAATGGAGCAATTACAATCAACTCCTTTACGTTCTTTTATCTGAACTCGAAAACGCACTGCACCACAGTGACAACCACCATGATAAATCGACTCTTGGGTTATTTTTGTCATGGATAATTTGCTCAAACGACAAAACTTGTCGCTTCCCCTTGGGCCGCTTTCCAACTACGAGCATCGTAATATAAATCGGCAAGGCTAATACTATAAAGTGCTTCTTGTAATTTTTCGTGCAGTCGCTGCCACAAATTAAAGGTGACCCAATCTTCTGCTTGATCGGGATCCGGGTCATGTTTTGCCAACGGTTCAATTGTTTCGCCGATCGCCGCAAGAATTTGGCCTAAGGATATATTTTCTGGCTTTTCTAGTAGTTGATAGCCCCCGTGGGCACCCCGTACAGAACGCACAATTTTAGCGCGACGCAACTCAATCAAAAGCTTCTCAAGGTATGGTGCAGGTAGGTTTTGACGCTTGGCGATCGCCTTTACTGAAGTAGGGCCGTAGTCAGGTTGAAGACTAATAT
>CAZXBK010000203.1:0-7034 GCA_964638765.1 uncultured Synechococcus sp.
TTTGAAGCTTGTGAACTCAGGGATGATGATAAAAGCCGTTACGGTGGCAAGGGTGTCCTCAAGGCTGTACGGAATGCAAAGGAGAAAATTGCACCTGAGCTGGTCGGCAAAGATGGTCTAGATCAGAGTTCCATTGACTACGCGATGATTGCCCGCGATGGTTCTGAAAATAAGTCCAACCTCGGTGCAAATGCTATTTTGGCAATTTCCCTTGCGAATGCTCGGGCGGCAGCGGAAGAGTTGGCTGTGCCTCTCTACCGTTATCTTGGTGGCCCCTTGGCGAATGTTTTGCCTGTACCTTTAATGAACGTTATTAATGGTGGTGAGCACGCAGCGAATAACGTGGACTTCCAAGAATTTATGATTGTCCCCGTTGGTGCAGAGACTTTCCGAGAAGCACTCCGCTGGGGCGCAGAGGTGTTTGCGACTTTGAGTAAAGTCCTAGACAAGAAGGGTCTACTCACTGGTGTGGGTGATGAAGGTGGTTTTGCGCCAAACCTTGGCTCCAATGAAGAGGCGCTCGAAATTCTCGTTGATGCGATCAAAGAAGCAGGCTACGAACCCGGTAAGCAAGTTGCCCTTGCCCTTGATATTGCTGCCAGTGAGTTCCACTCGGATGGTAAGTACACCTATGACGGTGCTGAGCATACTCGCGAAGAGTTTGTTGATTATCTTGCTGAAATGGTTTCTAAGTATCCTATTGTTTCCATCGAAGATGGTCTTGATGAGGATGACTGGGAAGGCTGGGCTGCACTCACTGCAAAAATTGGCGATCGCGTTCAATTAGTTGGTGATGATTTATTTGTAACTAACAAAGTTCGCCTACAAAAAGGTATCGAGGAAAAGGCTGGTAATGCGGTTCTGATTAAGCTCAACCAAATCGGTACGCTCACTGAAACCCTCGAAACGATTGACCTTGCAACTCGCAATCAATACCAATCTGTCATCAGTCACCGTTCTGGTGAAACTGAAGACACCACGATCGCCGATCTTGCTGTGGCAACGCGTGCGGGTCAAATTAAAACTGGTTCTCTCTGCCGTAGTGAGCGGGTTGCGAAGTACAACCGTCTCCTCCGCATTGAAGATGAACTGGGCGATCGCGCGGTTTACGCACCTAAAGTTGGTCTTGGTCCTCAGTTCTAAATTTCTAATTTTTTAGAGAATGAATTTAGAAAAGATCTCAGTATTAACTGGGGTCTTTTTTTGTTGGCTCGGCGATCGCCGAGATTGAGAGTCGTTGATGCAGATAATTGCGAACAAAATCAGACATTCTTTAAATTTGCTAGAGCTAATTTAAGAGATTTGCGTAAACGCAACCAATTGTTACCTCGTTAGATACTTTTTGGTTGAAAAAGGAATGGGCAAAATAAAATCAAATTAAGGGACGAGTTACGAAATTTAAATGTCAAGTGCAAATGAAAGCTGTTTTGTTGTTGGAGTTGGAGCTTCAGCAGGGGGACTCAAAGCCTTAGAAGAATTTTTTAATCACATGCCGTCGGACAGCGGCGCAGCTTTTGTTGTCGTACAGCACCTATCGCCTGATTTTAAGAGTTTGATGAAAGAGCTCCTCGAACGGCGGACGAAAATGCCCGTTAAGAGAGTTCAAGATGGCATGACCGTTGAGCCTGACACGGTTTATTTGATTACCCCGCGCAACAATCTGGTGATCAAAGACAACACACTGACCCTTACTAAACAAAACGAACACCCTCGTCTCCAACCTAATTTTCCTATTGATATTTTTTTAGACTCTTTGGCTGAAGATCGAGGTGACCATGCCATCGGTGTGATTCTCTCCGGCACAGGTAGTGATGGTACGAGAGGACTGCAAAGTATTTCCGAGGCGGGGGGGCTAAGCTTTGTGCAGTCACCGGCTTCTGCGGAATTTGATGGTATGCCCCACAGCGCGATCGCCACGGGGATGATTGATCAGGTTTTACCACCGGAAGATATTGCCCACACCATCTACGACCTGCTCAAAATGCAAAAAGCAGGCGTGGTGCAGCAGGAACCTTTTTTAGCGGAATTAGAATCCGAAAAGTTACGGTCGATTATTCAGATCCTGAACCAGTACGAAAATCTCGACTTTTCTTACTACAAAACGAGCACCCTCAGTCGTCGTGTGTATCGTCGCTGTTCCCTCAGTGGCTATGTGCAGCTAGAGGAATACATTGATCATCTCAGGACATCCAGCCAAGAACGGGCACTCCTACGGGATGATCTGATGATCGGTGTGACACGCTTTTTTCGTGATCCCGACGCTTGGGCTCACCTTAGTACAGAAGTGTTACCAAGTTTGATTGCTCCCCTCGAAAATGGTCAGCAACTGCGCATTTGGGTAACAGCCTGTTCCACTGGAGAAGAAGCCTACTCTATGGCGATCGCCGTTGATGAAGTCATTGAACGCCTCGGCAAAAATCTCAGTGTCAAAATTTTTGCGACTGATATCGATAACACCGCCCTAAGTACAGCCTCCGACGGTATCTACTCAGATAGCATTGCCGCAGATATTTCCCAAGACCGCCTCGAAAAATACTTTATCCTCCGCGATCGCCATCTCCATATCTCGAAAGCACTACGCGAAAATATTATTTTTGCTCCCCACAACTTAGCGAAAAATGCAGGCTTCACCCGCATGCATCTCATTAGTTGCCGCAACGTCTTGATCTACATGCAGCCCACCCTCCAGCAGCATGTGATGCGGATGTTGCACTTTTCCTTGATGCATAAAGGCATCCTCTTCCTCGGTGCAGCAGAAACCCCCGGCGACCTTTCCGACGAATTTATCCCCATCTACGAACGCAACAAAATCTACGAAAAGCGGCGTAATATTCGCCTGCCCATTCTGAACCAAAACCTTGAGTACCTCACCCCAAACTCCCCTAAACCTATTGCTAGTCGCCGTAGCAGCAATAACTTTAACCCCGTCCTTGCCACCGCCTTTACTGCCTTTGCGAAACGTCGAGGTTGTACCTGCCTACTGGTCAATGACGATCTAGAACTTTTCCACGTCGTTACCGACACCATCAAGATCATTCACGTACCAGAAGGCGGTATCACCCGAGTCATTGGCGATCTAGTGCCAGAAGAGTTGCGTCTCCCGATTAATACCGCTCTACACCGCGCTAAGCGAGAACAAAAACCAGTCCTCTACGGCAGCATCAACTTTAATCCCGGTGACGATGTGGTTCGTTCCGTCAATATTGAAGTGACCTACTACGCCTCCGATGCCCGTGCCGATGACTTTTTTATGTTGATTATCGACAACGAAGAACGTCAAAGCGCCAACCAACCCCTAGAAACTTTCCAGCAAGATGCCGAGGCCACACAACGCATCCTTGATCTTGAATACGAATTACAGCAAAACCGTGAAAATCTTCAAGCCACCATTGAAGAACTAGAGACCACAAACGAAGAACAACAAGCAACCAACGAAGAACTTTTAGCATCCAATGAAGAGCTGCAAAGTACTAACGAAGAACTCCATTCCGTTAACGAAGAACTCTATACCGTTAATACGGAATACCAAACAAAAATTCGTGAGCTGACAGAACTCACTAACGACGTCGATAACCTCCTGCGGAGTAGCGAAATCGGAGTCCTCTTCCTCGACCGTGACCTGCGTGTCCGTAAATTTACACCTGCTGTCACACCCGCAGTCAATCTAGTAGCAACAGACGTTGATCGTCCGATTCAACACATTACCCACAACCTAGACTGCCCAGATTTACTGGAACTTTTGCAGCAGGTTTTAGAACAGGAGCGACCCCTCGAACAAGAAGTTTATCTCCGTCGTAGTGAGCAGAATCTGCTAATGCGGATTTATCCCTACCTCAAGGATGATAATAATGTGGATGGCTTGGTCGTGACCTTCGTCAATATTGACGAAATTAAACAGGTTCAAAAGGCACTACAGCTGCGAACCGATGAATTAGAAACTATCTACGAAAATTCTTCTGTGGGGTTTGCCCTCTTCGATGAAGACTATCGCTTTATTCGCATCAATGATGTGATGGCAGAAATTAATGGTGTCCCCGCTGCTGAACATTTACAGAAAACAGTGCGGGATGTATTGCCAGATATCGCGCCCGTTGTAGAGCCTTTATTCCAGCAGGTATTTGATACCAATCAACCGATCCGCCATGTGGCGGTACAGGGAACAACACCCGCTCAGCCTAATGTTTTGCGGGACTGGATTGCCAGTTACGATCCGATTGACTTGCCTAATGGCCGCATGGCGGTGAGTGCTGTCGTGGTGGAGGTGACAAAACTCAAAAAAACCCAAGAGGCATTGCGTCGTAGTGAACAACAGCTGAGTGATTTAATGCGCTCTAGCCAAACAATTATCTTTAGCTGTGAGCCGCAAGATGAGTTTCGAGTCACCTTTATTAGTGACAATGTGGAAGCTATTTTGGGCTATGCTCCCCAAGCATTTTTAAACACATCGAGTTTCTGGTCAGAACACCTCCACCCAGAAGATCGAGAGCGGGTATTTGCTGGTCTAGATACCTTAGGAGAGTTAGAGACTGGGGAAATATATTCCCATGAGTATCGGTTGCGTTGTGCTGATGGTTCCTACCGCTGGTTTTTAGGCCAACTGCGCATTGCACGGGACGAGGTTAGCGGTACTTTGGGCAATTGTGTTGGCTATTTGGTTGATATTACATCGCGTAAACGAGCGGAACAGGTTATTGAACAGCAGATACAGCGGGAACAGTTAATCAAGCAAATTACTGATGAGATTCGCCAAAGTGTAGAGCCACAGGCGATTTTTGAGTCGGCTGTAAATTGTATTGGGTCAACGTTCGGGGTGGATCGGTGTGTACTACGTACGGTAAGTTTCGCGGCTGAGTCTCCATCACAAGGTCGTTTTACCCTTGTTGCTGAGTATCTCGGTCAAGGGATAGGGTCTGTCCACAGTCTAGATAGTGCAGGGCAAAGTGATGATCTCCTCTTCGCTATTTTGGAGGAGGAGGAGGCGATCGCCGTCGAAGACGTGACCAGTCATGCCCTCTGCGCTGATTACCAAAATATTTTTCAAGAATTGGGTATTGCGTCACTATTGACGATTCGCACATCCTATCAAGATCAACCCAATGGCCTAATCACCCTCCACCATTGTCCGTCGGGCGACAGCTCAGACCAATCAAGGTTGCGGCAATGGACCGCTGATGAGATAGAACTCCTTGAAACCGTGGCTGCGCAGGTAGGAGTGGCGATCGCCCATGCGAAGTTCCTCCAAGAATCTGAACAACGTCAGTTAGAGCTGTCCGATCAAAATGTCGCCCTGGCCGAAGCGACAACCCAAGCCAATGCTGCAAGTCGCGCCAAGACTGTCTTTTTAGCCAATATGAGTCACGAGATTCGGACGCCGATGAATTCGATTTTGGGATTTTCCGATCTGTTAGAAGACTTGATTGAAGATCCGGCTGGCGAACAATATCTGAATGCGATTCGCTCCAGTGGTGAAACCCTACTACGACTCATTAACGACATTTTAGATGTCTCGAAAGTTGAGGCTGGGCAACTCAGCGTTAACTACACTGCGATTCAACTGCGTCCCTTTATCCAAGAAATCAAAGAAAGCTTCGTCACACGTGCCTTTGAGAAGTCTTTAACTCTGGAAGTAAATATTGGTGATAACCTGCCCCAATATATTTTCTTAGATGAAATTCGTCTACGACAAATCCTGTTTAATTTATTAGGAAATGCCTTGAAATTTACCGAGCAAGGTTCTGTGATGCTACAGGTTCGAGCTGTCTTAAATGATAATACAAATCATCAACAAGACTCTAGTGAGAATCAAAATATAGACCTTGAATTTAGTGTGAGAGACACTGGTATTGGTATTAATGAAGCGGAGCAAAAATCTATTTTCAATGCCTTTCAGCAAATGGATAATAGTATCGCCCGTAAACATGGTGGCGCGGGTTTGGGACTAACGATTACTAAGCGTTTAGCAGAAATGATGGGTGGTACAGTTGCGGTCGAGAGTACTGTCGGAACGGGAAGTACGTTTACGGTTTATTTTTCTGATGTCGCGACGATAGAAAATAGAAAAACTCTTGTATCACGCTCTGATCAAGATAATCTCAACTTAGACTTGGAAAACATCTCACCTCTGACAATTTTGATTGTTGATGATGTTCCTTCAAACCTACAATTACTGTCAGCCTATTTCAATGAAACTCACCATAAAACGCTCTCGGCAAATAATGGTGACACTGCTATCAAGCTGGCTCAAAGATATAATCCCGATGTGATTTTACTTGATTTGGTTATGTATCCATTTGATGGCAATTTTGTCCTTGAAAAACTAAAAAGAGACCCCCTAGCTAAATCGATTCCTGTTATTCTTGTCACTGCTTCTATACAGGAAAAAGATATTCAAAATCTTAAAGGCTTGATTCAAGGCTTTATTCGTAAACCTGTTAGTCGGGCGGCGATCGCCACCGAACTGAAAAAAATATTTCCTAATCGCGTTTTACCAGACACTGAATCTTCAGAGTCCTAGCGAAAAAATTAAAAATTTAGGGTTTCTTGAGTTAAGGAGGGGGCTTGCCGACGTGGGAAAATGAATGGGATTGCCCTGAAGACTCCCCATTTTGTCTGTTATCTAGCGGTTTTATGCGTGTCTTTATTGAAGATGAGATTTTGTGTATCGACAAAGATGATGTGCCTGCCTTTAAAAAAGGTGGCTCCGTTGTTCGAAATAGTTATTTTTGGGCACTAAAATCTATCTCTTGTTATGCACCCCGTGAAGGGAACTGGGAATTTGATCAAGAGGTTTGGGTTGCCCTAGCAAGGATGCTGATGGCCTTTACCGAATCAGGTTACCTTGGCTATTCTGAAACCTCTCTCAAATTCCCTGAGGATACGCCTATTCCTGATGTTCTACGGTCGGTGTCTAGCTATCTGTAGACCCACTTTCTTCTCTTTCTACTCTGTTTCGTCCCAGAAAATAATGGAGTCATTGAGGGGTTGGAGGGTTGTGCCGGGGTAGTAGAAATCTAGAATTTTTGCGGCAGACCAGC
>CAZXBK010000204.1:0-6983 GCA_964638765.1 uncultured Synechococcus sp.
AAGGGTATTCTTGCTCAGTTGGGCTTAATGTAATCGTTTCAAAGACTTTATTACGCTATGAAGTCGAGTTTAAATAATGGTATTTCTGAGGGCGATCGCCCTCTTTTTTTTGTGGTAAATGAAGATTAGAGCGCCTGGCTTTAAAGAAAGTTGTATTCAACGGAAAAATAAACACCGTTTTCTTGCAATGTATCCCCCGTTGTCTCTAGATCTTCGAGAGGAATCCCCCAGTCAAGGCGAGCATCAAGGGCATTGCCTACTGCGATGCGTAATCCAATGCCAACTGACCAGAGCTGATTTGTTGTGACAGTTGATTCACTATCTTTATGGTTCCACACAGCACCAAAATCAAGGAAAGGTGCAAGCTCAAAGGTTGTGTCCCACTGAGGTATTGTGGCGATCGCCTTCCGTAGCTCTACCGAAGCGAATACCCCATTATCTGCGAGCAAAGCATCCTGTCGATAGCCACGAACACTGGCGCCTCCACCAATACTAAATTGTTCTAGAGGAACTAAGGGCCCACCAGAAAACTGCACATCACTCCGTACCAGTAGCGTCGTGTCTGGTGCCAGTAAGCGTAAATACTGTCCTTGTCCTCGCCAAGAGAAAAATTGACTATCAGGTGTACTACCACTGTTAACGGTGGCATTAAACGCATCAAAGCCGAGGTTAAATTGTGACCGTAAAGCAAAAACTTGCTGATTACTGCGGTTGGTATATTCCTGAATGAAGCGGAGGGCTGAAACTTTCGTAATGCCATTGTCATCGGCACCGTTGGATAAGGGGAAACCAATGTCACCCAAAATAAAAGTTTGGGAATTTTGGTGGGTAAAGTTGAGACCTAAAGCAAGCTCTTCAGTCGGTGTTTGCCTAACTGGTTGTCGAAAACTGACCTCGTAGAGCTGCGACTCAGAAACAATATCAATCAGAGTGAAAGGATCTTCAATGATGTTGCTATCAGTGCGACTGTGGCGAAATCCAAGGGTGCCATTGCGGGCATTAATGGGGAATGTGTAGCCGAGATTATCTAATGAATCGCTGCCTTCTGTATTGATGTAGGAAAAGTTGAGGCGATCGCCAAATCCCAATAAATTACGGTGAGTGAAACCGGCTTGGCGACGGATCGAACCGACACTAGGAGAGCGTTGATTATCAATACGAGCAACAGCATTAAAAGCATCAGCCTCGACAACTTGCACATCAAGGATGCTAGAACCCGGACGAATACCAGCTGCTAGTTCTACTGACAAATTTTGAATCAGTGGATCAAGTTGTAAAACCTGTAAATCCTCTAACAGGCGATCGCGATTTAGAGGAGTTTTTGCAGCCAAAGCGAGACGACTACGGAGATAACCCGGACGTAACCGCTGCAAACCGCTAATGTTGATTTCCTCAACAGAGCCTTCGATAACCTGCATTTTGACGATGCCATTTTCTAGAGTCTGTGGCGGAATGTAAGCGCCAGAAGTTAAATATCCCTCTTCAACGTACTGCTGAGTAACGATCTCTTGGGCTTGGAGTAACTGCGCAAAAGAAATAGGTTTATTGGTAAATTCAGCCAGCCACTCTTCAAATTGTTGTGCAGAGAAAACAGTACTGCCGATAACCTGAAAGCCTCTAACCGTTATTGTCTCGGGAATATCAAAGGATTCTGGCTGTTGTGGATCATTCGGAGATTCAAGGTTCGGCAGTAGCTCTTCAAGGGAGGGCAGTGATTCTCTAAACTCCTGTTCTGGTAGACGCTCTTGCTCCGTTCGCGATTGCCCTAGAGCGGGATTCCCGAGCCCTAATAGGACTAGAAGCAGGATAAATCCGCCATATGTGGATGGGCTAGACAGACGAAGTGAGTGATCAGGAAAAACCATACAAATTGCCCAAGCACCGCCTAGGGATATTGAGTGTACTTTTTTCAATATCCTATAGAAGATTGGGATGCAAACCAAATTTTTTTGATAGATCTTCGATCAAGGTTTGGTGGCGGTAACGATCAAAGCAAAATATTGTGCTCTAAAAAATAAAAAACTATCTGCGATCGCAGATAGTTTTAATGACTTAATTACATGAAGACATAAACACAAGTTGTCGTTGCCTTCTCAAAAATTATTTGTGTTTAAACAGCAGAGCCAACACCAGCATAAGCACCATAGAAAAAGATGCCAACTACAGCGATAACGCCCATACCTGCAACAACTGCAACAATCCACAAGGGAATTCTTCCGCCTTCAGACATGGAAACAACCTCTAATTAATAACAATTGAATAACGAACTATACTAAAACGCTTCTCACTAAGAAAAATTTAGTTAAAGAAGTAACTGGAGAACAAGATGCCAAGGACAGCAACAAGAAGTAAACCGAGGTACAAAGAAGTACGGTTTAGCTCAACAGGCTGTCGATTAGGGTTTTGATTCTTTTCCATGAACAATACCTATCGTTGAATGAACTGCATAGCGGCGATCGCCCCGACGAAGAAAGTCGAGGGAACAGCCAAGGTGTGAACTGCCAACCAACGGACAGTAAAAATGGGGTAAGAAACAGGTTGATTGTTAGGACCAGATGTCATGATTTAAAACCTTATAAGAACAGTAAAACAGCAAGGAAATCTTACTTGTTAAATTCGTTAATCTCGTTGACCGCATCGTAGCGATCAGTGACGATTGGAATTTCTTGGCGAGTATCAGTGAAATACTGGTCAGGGCGAGGTGTGCCAAAAGCATCGTAAGCCAAACCAGTACTGACAAACAGCCAGCCTGCGATGAATAACATCGGAATAGTAATGCTATGGATAACCCAGTAACGAATACTGGTTACGATGTCAGAAAACGGGCGTTCTCCGGTAGTACCTGCCATGCGAATTCTCCTCTTGTATTTAACGAAAAAATATTATTAAACAAGCTAGCCTATATCTTAAAAAAATAATAGGCGCTACCACAACTAGAAAGTGGAAATCAAGCCGCTTCAGTTGAATTATCGTACCGTAAAATCACCCCTTGTTGCCCGAGAATAAAGCCTTTTTCTTCGTTTAAAAAGACAACTCGGTAAAAATTCGTGGGTACTTCTTCAATTTCGCCGTCGCGGAACCAAGTTTGACCACCATCTTTACTCACAACTAGGCTGCCACTGCCACCGACTGCCCAAAGCTCTTCTGGGGTACGGTAACCAATGTGTAGCAAACCAACACTATTACGGTATTGGGGAGTCACGGGTTCACTCCACGCATCGGGGTTATCAGGATTTGTGCTATCGCTAAATTGCACAACACCGCCACGGGCAAGCAACCACAGGTGATCTTGGCCATCGAAACCCATACTCTGTAAACGTCGGGAAGAATTTCGGTTATGGGGAGTCCATTCACTATCTCCGGGAGACCAAGTGGAGTAGAAGTTACCCCGGGCAGACACGGCAACGTACTTGCCATCTGCGGAGCGCTCGATAGTACGTGCAACACCAACTGCGCCTTCGACGAGAGCTTTCCAGTTTTTGCCACCATCAGTTGTCTTATAGATTGCACCAAGATCAGTGACCATCTCAGCGGTATTCGGACCGAGAGCCGTCACGTTATAGGGGGCGCCGGGTAATTTACTACTTAGGGGAATACGCGCCCAGTTTTCACCACCATCGTTTGTATGGAGCAAGATGGATGGGCGACCAGTAATCCAGCCTTCTTCGCCGGAAAAACTAACTCCTGTAAAACTTTCCTTTTCTTCGCCAAGGTCGATGACTCGCTCTTCCCACGTGGTGCCGCCATCTTTAGTTTCAAAGAGGGTTTCTTTTGTACCAACTAGCCAACCGTGTTGGAGGTCGTCTGTGAAGGCGATGTTGGCGAAGGTAGAGTCTGTATTGAGGTTAATTTCCTGCCAAGGGTTAGAGCCAAGTACGGGGGCTTCGACACATCCCATACAAAGGGAGAGGACGGCGATCGCCAAAACTACTTTTTGTAGCGGTTTGAATAATTTCGAAAATAAAGACATAGGTTAAAAATTTAAATCAGCAAAAATCAAAAAAAGCGTTTTGCGAGGATAACTGTAAAAAACACCGATCAATCTAGGCCATAAAGACTGAGGAAAAAGAGTATAAAAAGTCCCAAGGTGCCAAAGATTATGAGATTTTTCTGGTTTGAACTCATGGTGTTGAAGCCCAAACCATACTGGAGATTTTCCTCAAAACCGGAGGGAGCATCTGCTGCGCCGATATTGCGAAATTCACCTTTGTCGACACCACACACTGGACAATTCCAGATGAGGGGCAAGTCTTCAAATTTCGTGCCAGGCTCGGTTCTGTTCTTACTTTCGCCCTTGTTCGGGTCATAAATGTAACCACAACTGGGGCATTCATAACTGGCCGGGGCGAGTTCGGCTAATGTCTTTTCTACGGGGCGATCGCTCATCTTTCGAAGGGGCTAGAACTAGCTACTCTACATCGGGGGAATATGAAAAATTATGACATAAACTGTAAACTTTCTTTAAAGCACCCCAGCGATCATCGCCAGAATCTTAAGAATTCACAGATTACTTAAGGTCGTTATCGGTGACAAAATGAGTAGGTCGCCGTCTTCCAAATTTAGGAAACGTAAAGGGCATTTCAGGCGAAGGGCTATACTTTGATTACTTTGTAAGATGGCAATCCTGTGGCGCTGTTCCGTTGCTATCTATTTTTAGACTTTCGCATGGCAGATTCATTTGACCTTACGTTGCAGATTATTATTGCGGTTTTCGCTGGGATTGCCGCACAGGTGCTGGGCGAATTTCTAGGAGTACCGGGCATTGTCCTGCTGCTAATTTTTGGCATTGTGCTCGGTGTTGATGGGTTTGCTGTATTGCACCCGAGTGAATTTGGGGTCGGTCTAGAAGTATTAGTGTCCCTCGCCGTTGCGATTATTTTGTTTGAGGGCGGACTAAATCTACGTCTCAAAGAGCTGAATGAGGTATCGAGTAGTCTGCGGAACTTAGTAACTTTCGGTACTCTGATTACTTTGGCTGGCGGCGGTATTGCAGCACATTATTTAGCAGAATTTCCTTGGGCGATCGCCTTTTTGTATGCAGCATTAGTCGTTGTTACAGGGCCAACAGTTGTGGGGCCTTTACTGAAGCAAGTTGCCGTTGAAAAAAAAGTGGCCACTTTGCTCGAAGGTGAAGGAGTACTTATCGATCCCGTCGGTGCCATCCTTGCTGTTGTGGTGCTCGATACGATTCTCAACGTCGATGCCGGACTCCTCGAAATTGCCGGTGGTCTGATGTTGCGCCTAGGGATTGGCACCCTCATCGGCGCGGCTGGTGGCTGGTTAATGGGCCAGTTTTTACGTTTGGCTACCTCTTTATCTGAAGATCTCAAAAACCTCCTCGTGTTGGCGAGTATATGGGGTTTATTTGGGTTTGCTCAGTACGTTAGTCGTGAGTCTGGATTAATGGCTGTGGTCGTTGCAGGCATTGTGTTACGGACTTTATCGATTCCTGAAGAGCGTCTTTTACGACGATTTAAAAGTCAACTCACGGTGCTCTGTGTCTCAGTTTTATTTATTTTGCTCGCGGCAGATTTATCGTTGGCGAGTATTGTGGCGCTGGGCTGGGGTAGCTTCTTGGCGGTAGCGACGTTGATGTTTGTTGTGCGGCCAATTAGTGTGACGCTTTGTACTGCCAATAGTGACTTAAATTGGCGACAAAAGTTTTTTATCGCTTGGGTGGCGCCAAGGGGAATTGTTTCGGCATCGGTCGCTTCCCTATTTGCCATTATTTTGACAGAGCAAGGTTTTAACGGTGGTGCATCGATTAAGGCACTGGTTTTTCTAACAATTTTAATGACGGTTTTTATTCAAGGCTTAACGGCAAAGTGGATGGCGCGACAGTTGCAAATTACATCCTCTAGCGCGAAGGGAGCTGTCATTGTCGGCTCTAATCCCCTGAGTCGAATTGTGGCAAGGATTTTCCAAGATCAAGGGGAATCGGTCGTCATTATTGATACGGATGCTAAGGCCTGTGAGGAAGCAAAGGCACAGGAATTAGAGGTTTACCAAAGTAGTGCTCTAAATGCCGAGGTGCTAGAGGAAATTGGCATTAGTTCGATGGGAACGTTTTTGTCGCTAACGAGTAATGGGGAAGTAAATTTAGTCCTTGCTCAGCGAGCTGTCGAAGAGTTTCAGCCACCGAGGGTCGTCGCTTTTTTTGAGGAAGGTGACCAAAGTAATGCGATCGCCAATAAATCTAAAATTGGTCAAGCTTTTACAGGTGGTTTTTCTGTGAAAACATGGAATCAATATATTCGCGATCAGCAGGTCAAGCTGGGTAAATCGACTATTGGCGAAACGGATAAGGCAGAAAAAAAGAAATTCTATTTTCAATCTTTGATTGAGTCGGGGGAACTATTACCTTTGCTCGTGAAGCGACAGGATAATTTGATGGTGATGCGATCCCTAGACGAATTGCAGTTAGCCGATGAATTGATTTATTTGCTCCACGATCCGCGTCCTCAATTGCTTAAACGATTGTCCGGCGGTATGCAATCTTCCCGTCTCGTACTTGAAGAATTACCTGAAGTGGAAAACTTTAAGCTCCCCCCTGCTCCAGATACTGATTCACAGTCGGAAGAGAACAGTTAAAATAAAACAACGTAAAATATGTAAGTGCTGAGGCGATCGCCTTTTATTAGGCACAATTTTCATTTCAGAACTGAGTTTCGTAAACGCACTTAATCTTGATAAAACTATCCTGATAGAACTATGACCCAAGCGACTACTACTCCCGGCATTCAACTCACTGATACAGCGTTAAAGCATGTCCTAGGGCTACGTGAACAACAGGGTAAGGATCTGTGGCTGCGGGTCGGCGTACGCCAAGGCGGCTGCTCTGGCATGTCCTACATGATGGATTTTGATTCTCCTGAGAGCGTTAATGAACACGATGAGGTGTTTGACTATGCTGACGGTTTCAAAATTATTTGCGACAAAAAGAGTCTTTTGTATCTCTATGGCATGGTGCTCGACTACAGCAC
>CAZXBK010000205.1:0-6976 GCA_964638765.1 uncultured Synechococcus sp.
ACTTGAACCTGCGACCGGCTGATTACAAATCAGCTGCTCTACCAACTGAGCTACGTGGGCATCGGTTTTTTAACCGAAATTGAGTATAGCAAACCCTAACCAGATATTGTCAAGTATTTAGCTGATATTTAAACTAAACCGTTGTCCATCGCCCATCTAGCAAGCTCTGTACGGTTATTTAAGTTCGTCTTATTGAGCATATTTGAAACATGACTTTCAATAGTTCGCTGACTCACATTCAACTTTTCCGAGATTTCACGGTTGGATAATCCCTGAGACACAAAACTCACAACCTTCGTTTCCGTTGGCGTTAGCTCCACGTTGCTGGGAACCTGAATCATCGAAGATTTTGTGCCCGTGCCAGAGTAGTTCAGCATACGCTTAGCTTGGCTGAGGGAAGATTCTACTTGGGCAACCAACTCCTCCGGCTCAAAAGGCTTCACGAGGTACACATCAGCACCTTGGTTAAGACCTTGGATACGGTCTTGAATTTGGCTTTTCGCAGACAGGAAAATGACCGGAATCCAGCTTGTTTTTGGATCCTTACGGACTTCTTGAATGAAAGAATAGCCATCCATTTCCGGCATCATCACATCACAAATAATCAAATCCGGCACGTCAGATTCGAGGGCTTTGAGACCTTCAGCACCATTGTTGGCAGTCATAATCTGATAACCCCGGAATTCGAGATAATCTTGCACCAGCAGGATGAGATTCGGATCATCATCGATGAGGAGTAGCTTGGTGGTTTGGGGGTTCAGGGAATCGCTCATACTGGAAAAGGTTCTGCAATATTAATCAAATCTTAGCAATCAAACTCCGCGCACCATAGAAAATGTGTCAAAGTTTACGGCTTGGTTATAAAAAGTTTTACGGTTGGGGAAGGGGACGTTCGGCAATGACATATTCTTCCACAGGGCGATCGCCGAGGAGATGTTCCTGAATGATGCGTTCAATCACTTCCGGTGTTGCCTGACGATACCAAATACCATCGGGGTAAACCACCAAAATTGGCCCTTGGTTACACACTCTGAGGCAGTTCGCCTTTGTCCGGAAAATGTGGGGCGTTTCCGCCGAAACACGGTCAAGTTTCAATGCCTTTAAACGGGTCTTTAAATAATTCCAAGCTTCAATGCTTGCTTCTTTGTCACAACATTTAGGCTTAGTTTGATCAGCACAGATAAAGACATGGCGGTCAATCTGCGGAATCCCGAGGCTTTCCACACAGGCCGTTAGGGTGGCATCACATTGTTCCGGTGGCAGGTCGGTTTTAGTCATGGTCTTTTTTATGGTCTGTCCCGTTTGCAAACATTGGTCTGGCGTTAATTTTACTGAAATCGTGCCATCATCAACGGCGCTAGGAACATTGGGGGATAAACTATAGAGAACTGAAAAATATTACGTGAACATTTGATTTATGGATGTCATGCTGAAAGATGCTTTTGCTCAAGGTCGGGCATTAAAGATTATTAGTGGTCTCAAAAATTTAGATAAGGACAATGTCCTTGCGGTAGTGCGTGCCGCGGAAATGGGCGGCGCAACCTTTGTTGATATTGCAGCAGATGCAGAGCTCATTCGCCTCGTGAAAGAAGCTATTTCTCTGCCTGTTTGTGTGTCGGCAGTCGATGCTGATGTTTTAGCGGCAGCAGTAGATGCAGGTGCAGATCTCATTGAAATTGGTAATTTCGATGCGTTTTATGAAGAAGGTCGTCGCTTTGAAGCTCCGGAAGTTCTTGCGTTAACGAAGGCGACTCGCGCCCTATTACCGAATGTCACTTTATCTGTGACAGTGCCCCACATTTTGGCGCTAGATGAACAGGTTGCCCTTGCCCAAGCTCTAGTTGAGGCCGGTGCAGATATCATTCAAACTGAAGGTGGTAAAGCAAGCCATCCTATTAGTGCAGGAACCCTCGGCTTGATCGAAAAGGCGGCACCAACTTTGGCGGCAGCCCATGCGATCGCCCGTGCAGTTGATGTTCCTGTCATGTGTGCGTCTGGCTTGTCTGACGTTACAGCTCCCATGGCGATCGCCGCTGGCGCTCAGGGTATTGGTGTTGGTTCAGCGATTAATAAGTTAAATGATCCTTTAGCGATGGTGGCCGCAGTCCGCAAACTCGTTGAAGCTCTCAACACATCGAATATCGAAGTACGTCGTTAATTTTTAGCGTGTAATTTGATGATTTTTAGGGGTATTTTGCGAAATGCCCCTTTTCCATGCGCGTCTATCAGGTCTGCAATATCGCGTTGAATTAGTGAGACTGACAAAAAATACGGATATTGGTTTAAAGAAATCGAAATGTTTGCAATTTAAATTAATTGTCTAAGAGATAATCACTCAATTCATCAGGCAATATTTTTTTTGCCGTGGGATACAAGAAGAAAATATATTCTTTTCAAACTATTCAAATCTTCCGAGGGGACAACATTAAGTGAGCAAAAGCTTGCTAAGGCAATTGTTCATCAGGAAGTACACAACCATCATGCCAGCTGCTGACGATGCCACAAGGGTTCCTGCCAACATCAGAGAAAACTCCTGTTGGTCAAATGCTTGCTGCATCAAGTGGAGTGACCACGCCACCAGTGCAACATTAAATATGAGAATTGGAACCAGCATATTTTAATTTTTGTTAACTAGCATTCATTCTAGTATACATATCTATCTAAATAGGCAGATGGTTCAGGGTATCTTAAGATTTGAGCATTTTCCTCAATGTCTTTATTTGCGGGGATCAGAGATAAGTAGGTAACTATACTGACCAAAAAAGGGTCTCTATAGATTTTTGTCAAGATCTACCTATCGTACAAATATTGTTTCATTAACTTTTTTAAGAAAGTCTTCCCAATTTCTTTAATGGGGTCGCACAGGAACTTTGTGCTGTTGGAGGTAGGTTTTGATCTCTGCCACCGTCAATTGGCCATAGTGCAACAGTGACGCGAGTAATGCGGCTTCGGCTTTGCCATCAGTCAATGCTTCATAAATATGGTGAGTATTACCAGCGCCACCAGAGGCAATTACCGGAATTTCAACGGATTCGGCGATCGCCTTTGTGAGCGTCAGGTCATAACCCGCTTGAGTGCCATCAGCATCCATACTGGTCACGAGCAACTCACCAGCACCTCGCTTTGCCATTTCTTTTGCCCATTCAAGAGCATCAATACCAGTATTTTCTCGACCGCCCCGCACATAAACATCCCAGCCTGGATTTTCTGGATCGACACGGCGACGCGCATCAATGGCAACGACGATACATTGCGCCCCAAAATGCTCTGCAGCTTTGTTGATGAAATCTGGATTACGAACAGCCGAGGAGTTGATGCTTACTTTATCTGCACCTGCTCGGAGAAGATCTTTAATTTGTTTGGTATTGCTAATGCCACCGCCAACTGTGAGGGGAATGAAAACCTGTTCGGCTGTCTGATAAACCACATCAATAATCGTGCCGCGATCTTCATGGGTTGCAGTGATATCAAGGAAAACGAGTTCGTCAGCACCAGCATCGTTGTAGACCTTCGCCAACTCAACTGGATCGCCTGCGTCTTTGAGTTCCACAAAATTTACGCCTTTAACTACCCGTCCAGCGTTGACATCAAGGCAGGGCAAAATTCGTTTGGCGAGCATTTCGGCAATCTCCTAGGGTTGATCCAAGGCTGTATTCTACCCTAGACCGAATGGCAAAAAAGAGAACAACATTCAATCTTTAATGACGAAAACTCTATCTATAGCTTAGAGATTTCTACGAATCACATTTCTAACAATTCCTGAAATAGAGAAGGATGCTTCTGATTCACAAATAGGCAAATGCTCCTTGTTCTCAGACAGTAAAACGATCTTTCCTTGTTCTTTCACGTATCGTTTAACCAAAACTTCGTCATTAATTGATGCAATAACGATGTCTTTTTCATTTGGTTGCTGAAATAGGGGATTAATCAATTCAACAATTAACCAGTCATCAGGATAAATCCCAATGTCGATCATTGAATCTCCCACAACAGGTATTACAACAGTGTTGTCAGGATTGGGTATTAACTCGGCGAACAAGTTAAAATCCTCGTCATCTGCATCCATAAAATCTCCTCCAGCACTTGATGTACTATTTGCTCCCGCAGAAGCCGGGTAAGAATACTTTTTAACGGTACGAGTAGAGACTGAATTAAGTAGATTTATGAGTTCTTTTCCCCTGATTCCTTTCTCGTAAAAGCGCTCCAAGAGAGTAATCAGGTCATTTCCAATAGAGGAAGGAACACCCACTTTCATAGATGTTTCGTCCCATTTCTTTTTGCGACCAGCTCTTTTCCTAGAACCACCACTTGGCATTGTTTATCCTCAAGAAATTGTGAAACATACAAACAATTATTTTTCTACTCCGATAGTTGTTGAGTACCCATATCCGGTTGAACAAAGCCCACTTCCGCTAAATGATGTGATTGCAGAAAAGCTAGACCTAAACCAAGGATGACTTGCAAGAACCTTATTAAAACTTTTTCAGAGCACGTAATACGTAGTCCAATACGACTAGAACCTGAATTGCCTTCACGATTGATTTCCATAATAACTTTGTACTTATAGTTGTACTTTCAATTTAGTACATGCAAACCATTTTGCGTGACTCGCTTTGAAAAAAGTCCTAGAATCAAATTCCCAAGAAAAGTTATTGCGGTTATACAGAAAGCTACTTTATTAAAGATGATCTTCAAGAGTTATTGACAACTTGATTTTGTAATTCAGTGAGTTCTTGAATTCCTTTTTCAGCGACATCAAGAATTTTATTTAGTTCAGCACGAGTGTAACTGCCTGCTTCAGCAGTACCTTGCACTTCGATAAGATTTTTACCGCCATCAATCATCACCACATTGCAATCGACATCAGCAGCGAAATCTTCGGGATAGTTCAGATCGAGGAAAGCTTCTCCTTCAATTAGACCCACAGAAATTGCAGCGACGGGCGCAATAATCGGGGACTTTTCGAGAACCCCCTCTTTTACTAAACGTTCAAGGGCGATCGCCACCCCGACAAAACCACCAGTAATGGAAGTCGTGCGCGTGCCACCATCGGCTTGCATCACATCCGCATCGACGGTAATTGTTCTTTCACCGAGGGCTTTTAGATCCACTGCTGCCCGTAAACTACGACCGATTAGACGCTGAATCTCTTGGGTACGACCCGACAATTTCATAAATTCCCGTCGTTGGCGTTCTGGCGTTGCGCCGGGCATCATGCGATATTCCGCCGTTAACCAGCCCTGTCCACTATCTCTGAGGAAAGGCGGCACACGATCTTCGACCGAAATCGTGCACAGAACTTTCGTATCACCGCAGGACGTTAAAACCGAGGCTTTCGCAAACTTCGTAAAATCCACCTCAAACTTGAAAGGACGTAATTGATCAAAGGTGCGATTATCTGGACGTTGCCAAGCCATAGAAATAATTTAAATATTGCAAAATTCTGACAACGCCATCATACTCGTTTGCCCACGTTGCTAAAAAAGTCCTCTAAAAACTCAAAAATCCTGCCAAGACTTTAATCTTGCAGGATTCTCAAAAAAATGGGTCGTCAGAGATTCGAACTCTGGACCAATCGGTTAAAAGCCGAGTGCTCTACCGCTGAGCTAACGACCCTTTTGTGTTGCTCAACACAGTTATACAATCTAACATCGGTTTTTGCGAAAGGCAAGAGCAAATCAAAAATTAGTGACAAAAAGTTTTAAAGTGGTGGTGATCGCCATTTTTGTAAATCGCGGACTAACTCAACGGTGTCAGTTGTCATTTTAGGAGCGGCTCCTTAGAATATGGAGTATGTCTTGCTACGACCAAAACCCCTGTAACCTTTGCAGTAAAAGCAGTGTAGCAGTATACAAGTTTTTATTTTGTCCTCCACACTTTTGATATAACCCATGGCAACGGCTCCGACTATCACCCCAGAAAGCGCCAGCAAAACGATCCGCAAACCCTACCCAAATTTCAAGGTGATTGTGCTCAACGATGATGTCAATACCTTCCAAGGTGTCGCGGAGGCTCTCATGACTTACATTCCAAATATGACCAGCGATCGCGCTTGGGATCTAACCAATCAAGTTCATTTTGATGGCCAGGCAATTGTCTGGGTTGGCCCCCAAGAACCCGCCGAGCTCTATCATCAGCAGCTACGTCGCGCGGGCTTAACGATGGCTCCCCTAGAGGCGGCTTAAGTGAGTAGTTCTGAAGAATCAGGCCGTTTAGTTTGGAATCATTCGACACACCTCGACGGCTTGATTCCAATCTTAAAAAAACTCGTGGACTGCCAAGGTATACGTACCATCACACCGGGAGCACTCAGTCGAGCAAAGGGCAACATCCCTAAATTAAAATTGCGCGTTTCAGTCCCTCTCCGGGGCGGCTTTAAAATTATTGCCCGCAAAGGAAAGTCCGTGCAGGAAGTTTTTGTGGTGACGGATTTATCTCAGCTTGAACTCGAACAGGCGATCGCCGCTATTTTGTAGAGCATTGTTTTACAGAGAAGCATTGTATTTTGGCGAGAACATCTGCTTTTACAAATCCGACTTCTCCTCCGGCGACCGTAAATATTGCAAAGCTCGACTCATCTCCTTCACGGTTAAAGAACTCTGATGGGGCTTAAACACGCTCCAAGAAAAAGCCGTCTCTTTCGCTGCCGATAGCCAGAGTAAACGTTTAGCACGGGTCATCGCCACGTACAGCAAGCGATATTCTTCCTCCTGTTTTAACTGTTGAGCTTCCGCCCAGGCGGCTGATGCATCGGAAAATCTTGGTTGTCCCGAGGAAGTTTGCTCTTGACGATGTACGAATTGCCGGATTTGAGCACGGGCCACTTCCGCCAAGGTGTAGTCGCCAAGGAATTTTGCAGCATTTGGTACCCATCCTTCCCCTGAAATCTCATCTTCATGGAGAAACGGCACAAACACATAATCCCAATCTAGACCCTTTGATTTGTGCATCGTCAAAATGGTCACCTGATTTTTCT
>CAZXBK010000206.1:0-6965 GCA_964638765.1 uncultured Synechococcus sp.
AGGCATAGAGTGTAGCTTTTGTTTTCTCTATTATCCTTACTCCTTTGTCACTACCCTCCGCCACTATCTCCGACAAAGTGAATTTGAATCTTTCCGTCGCGCGGCGATCGCCAAAGTGATTAACGGCATCACAACAATCGAAGAAATTTGTCGAGTCTTACCTCGTAGTGTTTTGCAGAGTCCCAAGCCTTTGCTCAAAAATAGACAACCCACGACTTTTATTAACGCATCGTAATTTAGTCTCCTTGTCAAATTATATTTTGGCAAAACATTCTTGCAACCTTGTTTCAAATAAAAAAGCCCTAGATAAATCACTAGGACTTTCAACTAATTACGATAACTTTTAGACTGATTGAAGTTAGGATTAATTATTTTTATTACGTCTTGCAGCAGCAAATAGACCACTCAAAACAGGTAGCACAGCAGCAGGAGTAGGTATAACAGCTTCAGCACCTTCTAAAGAAACAGTATAGGAACCAGTTTCAAAGGGCTCATCTTGCCAACCGCCTAAAGTTCCGAATGTGTCGAAGCCAAAAGGTGGATCGATAGGATCATTAATAATACTTCCTAAACCATCGGTAGGAAGATAGCCTGCACCAGTAATACCTAGATAGTAGATACCCGCAGCTAAATCCCCAGAGATTTCAGATTCAACGACGAAATTATCGAAATCAATATCATCATTACTGAGGACTACATCACCCGTCTTATCAAATAAGAAGAGTGCTGTATCAAAGTCGGTATCGCCACCTTCTGTTGTTGCAGAAAAGAAACCGCCAGTTGTTTTGAATTGAAATAAATCAGCGAAATCGTTTGCACCAAAACTCGTACTACCGTTGATCTCTGTGAGAGGCTCGCCACCACCGATCACCTGTGCTGTGTCGAGAAGTTCACCAGCATTACCCATTTCGTTGAAACTTAGAGCTTGAGCTGTTCCAGCAAAACTAAGAGATAGACCTACAGCGGAAAGAGCTGCTAGGCTAGCATTTTTCAAAAGACTATTTCTGATCATTTTATAGAAGCTAATGACCACCATGAAAGTGGTACGTAATGGATGTATTTCTATTTCATTAAACCTGAGACTTAGGTGCTTGTCATTAGGTATTTTTAAAGATTTTTAAAACTTTTCGAGTCTTAATCTTTTCTTATTCAAATAGGTTGTTTTCACGCTTTCTTACTTAAACTCTTCTTTCTCTAAATAAGTTTTCTTTTAACTGTTCTTGGCCAGAATTTTAAGGTGCATTAACAAATACTTTTTTGCTTGATAATTTACGGTCAATTTTGTTCTCTGAAATATGTAGATTTATGTTTTTTGGTTTTGGATCGAGTTAACAATATCGCGTGATTCTTTTGATTTTAACGAGGTAGATTTGGCTGAAGCCCAGTTGTGAGAAATTTTTCTAAAATGATTGCCTTTGGAGATATTTAAAATTGGCACTGACAAAAAAAACGTGGTGTTTTGTACTCTAAAATTAATGCTCACCATGTCGACAACATTGATACGAAGTTCAGATGCAGAGCTAACTTGCGATTGGGATAGTTGCCATTGGATCTTTATGATTCGGTAGACTAAACAGATGGCAAAGATTAAACCGCTACCAAATGATGTTGTGCAGCTCATTGCCGCGGGAGAAGTGATTGATTCTCTGGGGGCAGTAGTGCGGGAGTTGGCGGAAAATGCCATTGATGCTGGAGCGACGCGAATTGGTATCGAGATTAATCTCAATCTTTGGAAAATTCGAGTGACTGATAATGGTCATGGCATGGATCTGGAGGATCTCGAACTTTGTGCCACACCTCACAGCACTAGCAAAATTGGCGATCGCCGAGACTTGGCTCACATTGCGAGTTTGGGGTTCCGGGGGGAGGCACTGTATAGCATTGCGCAGGTGGCAAATCTCAATATTGCGAGCTGCACAGCGGGAGATACGGGGTATCTATTAAAGGCTTATCAAGATGACATTTCGACGGCGAGTTTGCATCCGATGTCGGTGGGTAGCATCGTTACTGTGGATCGTCTATTTGAAAATTTTCCGGTGCGTCGCAATGCTTTGCCTTCTTTATCGCAGCAACTAAAAACGATTCAGCAAATTATTCATCATTTAGCGCTGTGTTATCCCCATATCACTTGGCAGGTCAGCAAAAATAATCAGCCTTGGTTTCAGGTTGCCGCCGGAGAGACAGCGATTGATGTTTTGCCGCAACTTCTTAAGGTGATCGCCCCAAATGATCTCGTTGATCGTCGGTTTACCACGGCAGAGCTTGGATTGCTGGAAGAGGATTGTGCCCTGGAGCTGGTGGTTGGTTTGCCGGATCGCTGTCATCGCCACCAACCGGATTGGTTAAAGTTGGCAGTAAATGGTCGCGTCGTGAAATTTCCTATTCTCGAAAACACCATTATCAAAGCCTTTTATCGGACTTTGCCGCGCGATCGCCACCCGGTTTGTTTTGCCCATTTACGATTGCCACCCCACCAAATTGATTGGAATCGCCACCCCGCCAAGAGCGAAATTTATCTGCAACATCAAGATTTTTGGCAAGAGATTATCAAGACGGCGATCGCCAAAACATTGCGGTTAAGTGATGCAAATTTACCCAAGCTGGAAAATCAGCGGGTGTTGGATTTGATGATTGCTGCCGAACCCAAAGCTGAATATTCTGTGGAGCCACAAACTCAGGCGATCGCCGAACCAGAAAAACAGCATCCCACAACGAAAAATCTAGACCTTAGAATCATTGGTCAATCCCGCAATACCTATATTTTGGTGGAACATGATGCGGGATTGTGGATGGTGGAGCAACATATCGCCCATGAGCGGTTTTTGTTTGAGCAACTGCAACATCAATGGCAACTTATTCCGGCTCCATCGCCAGTAATTTTGGGTAATCTCACCGCAAAACAGCTTGAACAACTTACCGACAATCTTGGTCTGACCCTCGAACCTTTCGGCACAAATCTCTGGAAAATCACGACCATCCCGGCAGCTTTGCAAACTTATCCTGATCTAGAAGCGGCTCTGCTCGAATTAGCGGATGGCGGCGATCTCGGCACAGCTCAAGCGGCGATCGCCTGTCGCACCGCAGTGAAAAACGGTACGCCTTTAACGCAACAGCAAATGGAAGAGATTATTGGGCAGTGGCAAAATACTCAAAATCCCCACACTTGTCCCCACGGTCGTCCCATTTATTTGTCCCTAGAAGAAACATCTCTCTACCGATTTTTTCGTCGCCATTGGGTATTAGGAAAAAGCCACGGCATCACCGAAATAAAATCACCTAAAAAATAATTTTCAATTTATTATCTTTATGTCTAATCTTTCCCCTGAAAATATCCTCGTTTCCGCCGAGCAAATGCGACAAATAGAAGCGGAGATTTTTGATCAAGGGATGCCAGTTCCTGCCCTCATGGAAAAAGCGGCGACGTTAGTTTTTCAATATCTTCAAACTAATTATCCAATCACAGAATATCCCAGTATTGCGATCATCGTTGGCCCCGGACATAATGGCGGCGATGCTTTGGTCGTTGCCCGAGAATTATTTTTGGTGGGTTATCAAGTCCTCATTCACCGTCCACTAAAAAAATTAAAACCTCTCACTCAACAGCATTTTGATTATGCTCAATTTCTGAATATTCCCTGCACAACAGACATCGACGAATTACTAGATTGTGATGTGATTATTGATGGTTTATTTGGCTTTGGTTTAGAGCGAGAAATTACGGGAAAATTAGCATTACTTATTCAGCAGCTTAATGAGTCAGAAAAAATCATTATTAGTGTCGATCTTCCTTCCGGGTTACACACAGATACAGGTCGGGTTTTAGGGGAAGCGGTACAGGCAACGGAAAGCCTATGTTTAGGTCTCTGGAAACGCCTTTACACTCAGGATATCGCCAAGCCCTATGTCGGCAAAGTCACCCGCCTAGACTTTGGGATACCGCCGCAACTTCTGGAAACCCACACCAAAATTCAACGCATCGATGCAGACATCGCCAAACCTTTTTTACCGTTGCGGCGATCGCCTCTCACTCACAAATATCAGCAGGGAAATTTATTGTTAATCGGCGGGTCTGAGCAATATGCAGGCAGTATTATCTTGGCGGGATTAGGTGCGAGGGCAACGGGAGTCGGTATGCTAACCATCGCTGTGCCGGAATCTCTCAAAAGTTTAGTGGTGGCACAACTGCCAGAAGCTTTGGTGATTGCCTGCCCCGAAAACGAAGAGGGTGTGATTACTCGGCTACCAACCCTCGATTTTTCTCGATATCAGGCGATCGCCTGCGGTTGTGGACTCACTTTAGAAGGTGCAACTCATCTATTACCGGATTTAGTACCACGAGAAATCCCTTTGATTCTCGATGCTGATGCCTTGAATTGGCTCGCAGAAGATGACCTCGAACTCATCCAACATCGTCATAACCCGACAATTCTAACGCCCCATCTTGGCGAATTTCGGCGACTCTTTGCAGACCAAATTCCTATCAATGGCGATCGCCTCAGCATGACCCAAAAAGCCGCTCACCTCAGCCAAGCCATTACCCTGCTCAAAGGCGCTAACACCATTATTTCTCGTCCCAAGGGTCAAACCTATTGCGTCACGGAAAGTACTCCAGCTTTAGCACGGGGCGGTAGTGGCGATGTTTTGTTGGGCGTAATTGGTGGTTTATTAGCGCAACAACCAGAACATCCTTTAGAAGTTACGGCGACGGGGGCATGGTGGCACGCTCAAGCCGGAATCTTCGCCGCGAAAGAACAAACAATTGCCGGAGTTGATGGCGTGACCCTCGCCCAATATTTAACGAAATTCTTGGCGGCGATCGCCTAACCGAACTTAAACACTTGCCCTAAAACTTTGAGCGGTGCGTCATTCCAATAATCAATGTGGGAAATGATTGAATCATGCTCATTGACTTCAAGAAGACTATATCCAGAAATACTCAAGCGCGGTTGCCAAGGCAGTGGACAAGTCATTTTCAATGTCCAATCGGTACGAATTGTGGTGTCATTGCGGTGAATTTGATGGAGGTCGAGATCAATATTCTTAAACAAGCCACCCAAAAATCCAATCATTTTTTTGTAGCGGTCAACGCCTCGAAATTCATTCAGTGGATCTTTGAAAAATACATTTTCAGCATAAATCTCAAAGGTTTGTGCCTCCGGAAAACGTCCATAGTCTTGTCGCAAAATATCAAGGATATCCATTGTTGGTTCCGATAGAGAAGTCGAGATTCTTAGCTTAACGGGTGTGCTGTTTGTACTGAGGATAGTAGTCGTCAAGGATGCCTTGTAGAGGATTGCGGGCGGTGAGATCTTTGGCTTGTCCAACCTGCCAAAGAATAGTGCAAAAACTCAATGCACTCACCCAAATCACAATGGTTAATGTCCAGCTATAGAGGTTGAGGTAGTTCAAAAGGTCATGGAGTCCGAGGAAGGAAAAGATAAGTGTGATGGGGAACCAGCAGAAGTAAGGAAACGCAGAGAGACAACACCATTTTTTCCAGGTGGGAAAAATAGAGTCGTGAGAGAGTCGTTGTTGTGTATAGGTGGAATAAAGACAACCGACTCCGAAACCGAGAAGCCAAGCCCCAGCGATTGCTACAGAACCCGCTACAGCTACTGCACCAACATCAATATCCACTAAAATTTCAGCAAAAGTCCAAATTACAGCCAATACCCCAGCGATAGCCAAAGCCAAAGCCAAAATTTCAGCCAAGGCTCCAGCCAAACTCAAAGCGCCAACTACGGCCAAGGCTCCAGCTATAGCGACTGACCCGACAACAGCCCAAGCTCCAGCTACTGCCCCGGCAATAGCCCAAACCACTATCATGATTATTGCCACTGTCTCAGCCCCAGCGATGGCGACAGTTACGGCCCCAACGACAGCCCCAGCCTCGGCACCATCAAATAATTGCTGATGAATGTCCCATAAAGGACGATCCATAAATAAATCATTAATCTCTCCAGAAAAACGACCCATCCCAAAGAGTCCAAAGTCTCGGAAAGTAGAGCTTTCAAAGCGCCAGTTTATTCCTTTCCATAGCACGACCCAAAATGCAGGGATCACCATCAAACCTATGGGAACAAGGCCATATACCAACCCCAGCCAAAATGGCATTTGATCCGAACTTGTGTCAAAAAATTGCTTTAGAAGAAAAAATAGCTCAACTTCTGACCCCACTGATCCGATAAAAGCAACCCCTAAAACTATCCACCAGAAAATACTTTTCTCAAACTCAAATTTTTGACGAGGCTTTAAAAAACTCTGCCAATCCCGCCGTGTTGCCCACCGTTGAAACTGAGACAAGTTTACTAGCAAGTTCAATCGTAGATCTAGCTCCAGCTCTTTCACTAACGATTTTTGTACTGGGTTGAAGTGCATTATTTCAGTAACTTCTTCTAGGAGACGAGAAAGGTTTAATTGACTGTTTGGTGAAATAAAAGATTGATTAGAAGGGGATCGATTTTCAAAAGCGGCATTTACTCCCTCAAGAAAGAAATCATTGGTGTCTATTTTTGTGATTTCTTTACTTAATCTATACGGAATTTTTGAAACTGTCGTAGATCTTACAGGCAATAAGATAGGCAAAATCAATCGAGGGTCAGGAAGTGGAAGCCTTAATAAATTACTTCTTTCTTCTATGTCTTTTCGAAAGTCAGAATTGTTCAGAATAATTTCTGTGATACGACTCGCAATTATTCCAGTGGGGGAAGTCAAACTCGCCTCAACGCCAATGACATTTAATGCCCTATCAAACCCTCTGCTGCGATCAGTTTTCTGTTCCGCTAACTCCGCAAAAGGTGACCACACCCACTCACATTCTTTAGCTTGAGATTGTGGTTGTGCCATTGCATATTCGCTCAGTCGCTCAATCTTAATTTGGTCTAGCTCTTCTTCCACTCCATTCTCTCGAAATAGAGCTGCTAACCACCACGCCGTGAGGGTGCAGGATTCAGACAGAAATTCAT
>CAZXBK010000207.1:0-6964 GCA_964638765.1 uncultured Synechococcus sp.
TTGCCAAATTCGCTTCAGTAAAACAGGCCCAATACCTTTTATTTGCGACCACCCAACCCAGTAATATCGCTCCATCACCACTTCTTTGAACCACAAAGAATTATTTTACTGGAAATTATTTTGGATTTATTTGAGAATTACTTGCATTAGCTGTTACAATTGCGCAAGTCTTGCAAAAATATATCAATATTTTTTTACGGTTTATATGAAAATTCGTTTTTCTGCTTTTTGTGGTGTCGCCGCTAGTGTGGCACTATTTGCAGCGGGCTGTACTCCTGAAACTCCTACCACGACCGAAGAAGCTCCGACAACTTCTTCTGAAACAGAAACCACCGATGCTGATGCTGATGCCGGTGAGCTGAATCTCTACTCTTCGCGTCATTACGATACAGATGCCGAACTATATGAGAAGTTTTCTCAAGCGACAGGAATTGAAGTTAACCTCATCGAAGGTAAAGATGACGAACTCCTAGAGCGTATTAAAACTGAAGGAGAAAATAGTCCCGCTGATGTTTTGATTACCGTTGATGTTGCCCGTTTATGGCGTGCTCAAGATGAAGGATTGCTCCAACCAGTTGAGTCTGAAGTCTTGACAGGCGCTATTCCCGAAAAGTTACGCAGTGAAGATGACACATGGTTCGGTTTAACAAAACGAGCGCGAGTCATTGTCTACAATCCTGATGCTGTCGATGAATCCGAATTGTCAACTTACGAAGATCTCGCCGATCCGAAATGGGAAGGACGTTTCTGTGTCCGCAGCTCAAGCAATACTTATAACCAATCCCTCGTCGCTGAAAAAATTGTTGAGTTAGGCGAAGAAGCGACAGAAGAATGGGCAAAGGGTCTTGTGAGTAACTTTTCCCGTGAACCTGAAGGTAACGATACCGCTCAAATCAAGTCTGTTGCTGCGGGTGAATGCGATTTGACTCTCGTTAATAGCTACTATGTGGGGCGTTTACGCAACTCCGAGGATCCTCAAGATCAAGAAATTGGCAATAGCATTGGTCTCTTTTTCCCGAACCAGGAAGGTAGCGGCACCCACGTTAATGTCAGTGGCGCGGGCATTTTAGCTAATGCTCCCAACCCAGAACAGGCCAAGGAATTCCTCGAGTTTATGGTGACCCCTGAGGCGCAGGAAATTTTTGCGAACAATAATAACGAATATCCTGCTGTCGAGGGTATTGAGCCGAATGCAGTAGTAGCTGAGTTTGGTGAGTGGGAAGCTTCAGATCTGCCTCTCGAAAGCTTTGGTGAGAACAATGCCAATGCTGTAAAACTTATGGACCGAGCTGGTTGGAAGTAATTCAGCAATAGGCGATCGCCAATAAATTTTCCTCAAGTGTGTTCGAGATATCTTCTAGCTAGAAGGTATCTTTTTTTTCGCAGATATCGCCTTCTACTGTGCCGACAGTAATAAAATTTCTCCAGCTTCAATCTTACGAACCAGCTCTCTCAAGCTTCTTTTTTCCTTAGATGTTAATTTGCGAGTCTTTACAGTCTTTTTTAAAAACTTCTCCATCTGAGGAGTCACAATTTTCTCAGCGTAGATGGCCGCAAGGGCAGAATTGAGAGACATGGTAGATCATTCCCGAAATTGTTGTAGATGCTCTTTGGAGCTAAATTTAGTATCGGCTGGATTGACCTTCACTTCAGTGACAACAATACAACCGCTATATGTACGTAGTCTTGCACATTTGTGTTTCTATCCCTGTGAAAATACGGTGAAGATCTTATAAATTCTGTGACTTGGGTCATGTTTTACTCGAACCCACTCAGGGAATATGGTTTACTGGCTATTTGTTATTGCCCAAAATAGCCGCAGGGTTTAAAAAAGAAAAAAGCGGACTAATTGATTAGTCCACCTCTTCTAGTGAAATTTTAAAGTCTCTATATAAGAGATGTTTAGTGATTTACTGACCCTTCAACCAGTTGTCATCGATCATCGCATCATCATTGATAATGGGGGATTTTTCCTTCACATCTACTGGAATAGGAGTGTCATCAGAGATTAGCTCATCACCCGTAATAATCGCAGGGTCAGCAGCACTAGGACTTGTAAAAGCACGGGCTGTCTGGTCATCAAGGATTTCGCTACCATCTAGATCCTTGTAGGAGCGGTGGGATAAAACATTACCACTGCCCTCAGAACCACTAGCAACAACATTGCTGTAGCCTGTGGCGGTATTGCGATTAGTGCCGAGATCATCCGCAGAATCATCTTGGTTATTGAAGCCAGTACCAGCAGGAATCAAGCGACCAATAATCACGTTTTCCTTCAGGCCTCGTAGCCAGTCAGATTTTCCTTCGATCGCCGCTTCAGTTAGAACACGGGTTGTTTCTTGGAAGGACGCAGCAGAGATAAAGCTGTCGGTATTCAAAGATGCCTTCGTGATACCAAGTAGGACAGGAGTATAACGGGCGGGAGCACCACCAGTAATGGACATCGCTTCGTTAACCTGTTCAACCTGACGGAGTTCAATCAATTCACCGGGCAACATAATTGTGTCGCCACCATCATCGATACGAACTTTAGCTGTCATTTGACGAACAATGACTTCGATGTGTTTGTCCGAAATATCAATGCCTTGGGACTGGTAAACCGCTTGTACTTGCTCTACAAGAAAACGCTGGGATTCCCGTAAACCAACTAATGCTGCGTCGTAAATACCTTCACTTTCAGCGTAGTACTCAAAGAAAATCTCAAGGATTTCATGGGGATTGTTCAAACCGTCGGTCAAAGGCTCTGCGGGACCCACTTGCTGACCGTCGATGACCATCACACTTTGGTTGATATTGACTGGATAGTCAGTGACAACACCATCATCCTCAATGACTTTCACGTCAACGGTTTCATCATCTTCATAGACAACCTGACAGGTTCCGGGACGACGCGCCAATAGGGCTGCTTCCTTGGGTTTACGAGCTTCAAGCAATTCTTCAATACGAGGTAGACCCTGAATAATGTCACCTGTTTTTGCCCGCTCAAAGACGAGAAGTACGAGATTATCACCTCGTTGAACGAGATCGCCTTCGTCGATGTGAAGAATCGCACCACCGGATACACGGTAGGGACGTGCGTGGCGAATCACGATTTCAGAATCGCTGACTTCGAGAATCTGACCGGATTCTTCAATGACGACACCCTCTGCAATTTCGGTACCGGAGACAACGAGGTCGTCGGCACTAACGTTGGGATTTCCGTCAATCTTAATCGTGTGGCGATCGCTGTCCCGAACGAGGAGTAAGCGACGAATTGCTTCTTCACCGCTACGAATACCGCGCACTTCACCAGCTTCTTTACACTGAATTTCAGTACGAGCAACGACAGCTCCTGGCTCTAGTTCATCACCATCTTCCACCATTAAACGGGTTTGAATCTGACCGCCTAATGGATCGCTATCGGAATCACGGCGTAGGATTAGGGACTCAAGAATTACGAGTTGTAGTCGCTGAATCTCCGCATCGGTGGAATCTTCCTGTAGCTCAATGTCAGCATAGAGATTTGCCAAGACATCTTCGTCTTCACCTTCTAAAGCCTCAATTTCGATAATGAGTTGGGTGCTGAGCAAGGAAACGCCATCAACAGACTTCACGCGATCGCCGTCTTTATGGAACAAGCGCTGTACTGCATGGAGATTGATATTGCGTCCAGACTCCTGCTCGTTCATCGAACCTTGGGAGGGTTCAATAGGCTTATCGTTAACTTGATATTCTTCGACAGGGCGTACTAAAAGAGCCGTGCCTTCAGTACTGACAACCTTCTCACCGTAGCTGAGAGACTCAAGGATAACCCCTTCAATAATCTCAGTGCCGGGTTGAATCAGTTGCTCGTGATACTGGTCGGCGATCGCCTCATCAGTGAGGTGTAATTCACCGGGCTTAATAATGACTTCCCGAAGAATGTCGTTCTTCTCGATCACTTCAACGACACCAGCCGATTGCGAGAAGATATCCTTCACAACCTCAGTGCCGGCTTCGATGAACTGACCGTTTTCGACAATACGTAGAGAACTGTCCTTATTGACTTCGTGGCTCTCTTCCGGAATCCAGAGTAATGTGCCACCTTTTGTGACTTCGTAACCTTGCTTTTTGGTTCCTTTCGCCACTTCAACGCCAGCATACTTGAGGATACCGCCTGTCTGAGTTTGGTAACGACTATCGATTAGTTCAGCAATATTGGTATTGTTTTGAACTTTTGTTCCTGGTGCTGTTTTTAGAAGGAATTGGTCACCACGAGACGTTTCGATGATGTATTGCTCTGTACCACCGCCACTTTCGAGGAGGACTTTTGCCTCATCGAGAAGAACCGATGCTGTCACAATTTCGATTTCACGGCTGTCGGGAATCAAGCGCACAACACCGCCAGAAAGCGACACCAGCTTAGTCTCAGCTAAGACATCTCCCGGCGTCACGTGGGTGTTATTTTCAACGACTGCCTCAGCACCTGCGGGAAGGTTGTAAACATCACCAGCAAGCACCCACATCAAGCCACTTCTTTGGGCTGAACGGGTGGTATTACCTTGGCGGTCAGTTTTTTCTTCCGCCACCAGGTTATCGAATAGAACTTCTCCAGCCAGATCAGAGGAAACGTCCTTAGTTGCTTTTTCTGTAGACTTTTGAGTTTTCTTCGCAGAAGCCGCTTCAACGAGTAGATCTCCTTTCTTCACAGAGGAGCCTTCTGGTGACCACACTAATGAACCTGTGGGCAGAGGATGGGTGATCATTTTGCCATTATCACTGGGCTTAATGACGAGATTACCGGCTACTTCCACCTGTTCAACTTCGTCACCGTGGCTAGTACGGACACGACGAGTGCTTAGGCCATCCTTAAACTGAATCACACCAGCTTTAGATGCACGGATTTTCTTAGCCGCTTCCTTGGTAAATACACCACCTGTGTGGAAGGTACGCATCGTTAACTGTGTACCTGGCTCACCAATAGATTGAGCCGCGATAATACCAACAGCTTCGCCCATGTCAACCATGTGACCATGAGCCAAACTCCAGCCATAACACTTGCGGCAAACAGAACGAGCAGCTTCACAAGTGAGCGGCGATCGCACCTCTGCTTCTTCGACGGTGTCTGCAATTTTCTTCGCTAGATCAGCATCAATATCCTGATTTCTGACCGCAATAACTTCGCCAGTTTTGGGGTCAATAACATCAGCGTTAAGAACACGACCAAAGAGACGATCCTCTAGAGGAATTTGAATACGTTCACCGTCAGTCATCGCCTTGAGTTTCAGACCACGGGCAGTACCACAGTCCTCTTCCCGGACAATCACGTCTTGGGAGACGTCCACCAAACGACGGGTTAAATAACCAGAGTCAGCCGTCCGTAGTGCTGTATCTACCAGACCCTTACGCGCACCGTAAGAAGAAATGATGTATTCAGTAACCGTTAAACCTTCACGGAAATTCGTTTTAATCGGTAAGTCAATAATTTCACCCTGGGGATCTGCCATCAAACCCCGCATACCCACGAGCTGACGAACCTGCGAGAGATTACCCCGCGCTCCACTGAACGCCATCATGTAAACGGAGTTGAGAGGATCAGTATCGCGGAAATTTTTAACAACCTCTTCTTTCAGCGCTTCAGAAGTACTGTTCCAAGTGTCAATTACCTTTTGGAAACGCTCAACCTCTGTAATCTCGCCTCGGGAATAACGTGCCTCAGTGGTGCGAATTTCCTGCTCAGCACTATCAAGCATCTCGCGCTTAATGGGCGGCACTTGCAGGTCATTGACACTGATCGAAACACCGGCTTGGGTTGCATAGCGAAAACCCATCGTCTTGAGGTCATCTGCCATGGTTGCACAGTGGGCAGAACCATATTCGGTATAGGCCCAAGACATCAGCTTCTTGAGACGGCCCTTGTCGATAATACGGTTATAAAAAACGGCTGGCTTTTCCTTTGTCATTTTTTTAGCGTTGGGATGATGGGCAGAAGAAAAAATAATGGAGAGCTTAGGGAGAAGTTGAATGGATACTCAGCAAGCGAGACCCCTTATCCCGATAAAGCAATTAGATCGCGACAGTTTCTAAATTGGCATTGGGGTTTAAACCAAGGGCATCTTGAATTGTCTTGTTGTAAATGATGCGTCCGGGAGTGGTTTTGATGTACTGGCTGAGCAATTCACCATCAGCGGATTCTCTGACTTTACGCTCGCGGTAAACCTTCGAAACAGAACCATCTTCATGGGTTTCACTCTCTAAAACCTCATTGTCGGCTTCGCCGGTGTCCACATCTCCGAGGTAACGTAGCCAGACATAGGCATGCAAATCGACGTCCCCTAATTCATAGGCTCGTACGGCGTCTTCCATATTGCCGAAGTAGCGTCCTGCACCTCTTTGTGCACCTGGATTGTCAGCTGTTAGGTAGTAGCAACCGAGAACCATGTCTTGGGAAGGGGCGACAATGGGTTTACCAGTTGCTGGCGACAAAATATTGTGGCAAGCCAGCATTAATAGTCGAGCTTCCGCCTGGGCCTCTAGGGACAATGGCACGTGTACTGCCATTTGGTCACCGTCAAAGTCAGCGTTAAAGGCAGGACAGACAAGGGGGTGCAATTGAATTGCGCGTCCTTCTACCAAGATGGGTTCAAAGGCTTGAATGCCGAGACGGTGAAGAGTCGGTGCGCGGTTTAGCATGACTGGGTGACCTGTGATCACGTCAGATAAGACATCCCAAACACTTTCGTCACCGCGTTGAATGAGCTTTTTCGCAGCCTTAATATTGTTCACCATGCCGCTCTTGATGAGGCGGTGAATCACAAAGGGTTGGAACAGCTCAATCGCCATTTCACGGGGCAGACCACACTGATAAGTCTTCAGTTTGGGGCCAACCACAATTACGGAACGACCGGAGTAGTCAACCCGCTTACCCAGGAGGTTCTGACGGAAACGACCTTGCTTACCTTCGATAATGTCTGACAGAGATTTGAGCGGACGATTATTCGCACCA
>CAZXBK010000208.1:0-6955 GCA_964638765.1 uncultured Synechococcus sp.
CTGGCTCCCGGAGAAGCCACCTTAGCCCACTGTCCAAATTTCGGGGTCCACTATAGACCTACTATAAGAGGCTCATGAATCATTCTGTCAAGCTTAAACTATAGATTGTTTATTCTTACAATGATGCGTCTAGCATACATTCCAAAAATCGGGAAACTTAGCCATAGAATTCCGCAATAGGTAATTGCAACAGTCAGCCCTGATCTCAAAGTGAACGGAAATTGAAACCCTAAGATAATGAGAAGGGAAGGCACAATGACTCCAACAACAGCTAAGTATTCGCGATTTAAGCCAAACAAAAGCGACTGAATAACAGAGATTAGTCCAGTTGCAAGGCTTCCAAGAAGTACCAAGTTAACGATTATGACAGCCTGCATACTTAGCCTTCCGAGGAACACCAATGCTAAAGGTGATAGAGCCATTGTAGTAAATGTGACTAATCCGATTATTTTTGCAGACGACTTGATTTGCGATGACACTAAAGAATAAGATTTACTCTTATACATTCCTAACATACAGGCAGATCCAAGAGCATTACTTACAATCATTATCGGCCCCCTAATCTGAGCAGCCCAGCTTAGGGCAATTATGGCATCTTTTATCTTATCAGCCCTTGATGACTCTAACATCATGAAGGTATAGGCAAGCTGAAGAGAACTACCACCAACCATTGATGGTAGCGCATAAGTAACAATTGTTTTTAATAATAGAAAAACATGACTCAATCTCCAGCTAACATCTCTTAATCGAAGTAAATGAACGAAATAAACAAATGACTCTACAGTTGGAACGATTGAAAATGATACTAACCAGAAAAAAATATGACTCCTCCAAAAAGGAAGCATCATACCAATTAACATGAGACTAAGGCTCATTATTAGAGACATAATGGAAGCGACTAGAACAATTCGATTTGAATTGCCAGCAATTTTTCCATAAAAAGCATTCCTTAAGAAGAAAGAAGGGAGAAGGAATATTCCAAAGAAAACTGATTTTGTGTCAAAATAACTCAGAAACCCTGGATAATAAAAAAGCAAAGAATAATATAGAAACAACCATAAAAACGTCCATAAAATGGATACAGAAATTAGCGCTAAAGAGCTGCTTTGATGATGTGTTTTCGCAGATGCAACGATAACAGGAGCTCCAGCTAATGAAACAAAAGTAAAAATAATCTGAATAGATAACACTAGATCTAAATAGCTGGATTTATCTAGACACCTAAATGCCACGGCTAAAATTAACAGGTTAATTCCTTTGCTTACAATTTGGTTAAATAAAATTTCAATAGATCCCTTGGCTACCTTTTTATAAATGCTTCCCAGTGACAAAATCAATCGTTGAATAAGCAGGTCAAATATCATCAGCATTTATTCACGCTCTCGCCCTAAAGCAACACCTATAGCCATCCAAGGCAATGGAGTAACAAGGAACCCTGCGATAAAAGAGCCACAAAATGTCAATAGAGCCACGAGACGATAAGCAAATATAATACGAGAGCGATCGTCATAGCTACAAAAGAAAGAACGTATGAATAACCAAATAAGTAGAAGGAAAGTAAATAAATAGGTGGTTAAGCCAGCGATTCCATAACGCACATAAAAAGCCACTGGGGTAAGATGTACATGAGCAGACTCTCCATCCCATGGATCAAAAAACGTAAATCCATGACCAAACCCTAACAAAATCGAAGGCGCGGTAGAACGTCTATTAAACTCAATCAACGCATGCCTTGCTTCTTCCTCTCTACCTTCTCCGCCTTCATCTAAATGAATCTCTTTATCCCCTAACACAGTGGACTCTAAACGACGTTCAACGAGTTGTATTTTTTGATTTATAGCAGAAAATAAAGAACTAGAGAGCAATGAAGCTATTACTAATATGCCAATGGAAAGTCCCAGCAGTAGAACTAATCGTTTTATTTTTACACTACCTTTGAGCACGTATGCTGATGATACGATAACACCGGTCAGGCTTAATAGAAGCGAAGAACGCATCCCAGAGATCAGCGCGCCTATCATGCTAAGTATAAAAAGAACATAACAATAAACTATTGCACGACGTTCACGAACTAAAAATACAAGAATAACAAGGGAGCATACCCATAACGATGAGCCCCATGGAGATCTACGATCGAGACCAATTGACACAACTCTAGGGATAAGCATAACTACATCAGACAAACACATAAGAAGGATAATCTTAGATAAATCATTCTTTTCTAATTCTGATATTCTTAATCCGACAATTATAAATAAAACCGAGAATATTGCTAAAGTTGAATATTCAACCCACTTACTGAATGAATTAATTCCTATTAGGCAGTAATATAATCCGACAATTATACCTTGGATAAATGTAATGAAGATTAATATCACCGTGAACCTTGGCTTTGCAGACTTATCTTGACGTAATACCCAAAACGTCATAAGGGCAAACAATGCTTGGAAAGCAACTGAAAAACGTAAAGAAAGGGAAGACGCAAATGCAACCAAAGAGGATAAAGGAGGAATAATAACTAAACAAACCAACGACAAAGAAAAATAAGTACTTGAAAATTTAATTTTATCTTTCGCGTTAGTTTCCACAATTGCTTTTAACTTTGACTGAATCCCAAACTAGGAAAACTGCACAAAGCCTCTAGCGTCTTGTGAAATTTCTGAGAAGGATTAGGGTACTGCTTAGCAATATCCATCCCTTTGGTAACACATAATTCGTACAGTATATTATCAGTCATTACCCTGCAACAAGCATTGGCAGCGGACTCTGAACATAGAGGGTCAAAGTAAACAGCAGCATCCTTACAAATATCCCTAGCGAAAGGTAGATCTGAAGCTAAAATAGGCTTGCCTATGACCATTGTTTCGGGGTAGGTAGCAGAAAAAGTTTCTAACAGAGAGGGCATAAATACAGCGTTACACCTATTCATTTGAAATGCCGCTGCCTCTACAGTTAGGGGTCCCATGTTTTTTATGTAGTTAGAAACAGAAAGATGTTGTGATTTTAATCGTATACGTTCCCATGAAGAAGAATTCAATGTAAGCAAAAACTCAAATCTCTCGTTTGTTTTCTCAGCTAAAGAATGAATAACTTCAGGGACAAAATCTAAGTTCTTATGCATATAATCAGCTGAGAGAACAAGAAAACGAAACCCATCGTTAGAATATGATAAACGTTTCTCATCATCGCAAAAATTATAAAAATAGCTGCTTGCTCCATTATGAATTACTCTCACTTTTGCAGGATTAATTCTTAGCTTAGATATCAAGCGTTGACGAGCTTCTTCTGTCTCGACAATGTAATTCCATTTTCTGGAAAAGAAATTTGCTAATGCCCTATTTTTTATCTTCCTTGATAAATATTGCCTGAGTTTTAGTCTATCCCAAACAGGGGAGTCATCAAATATCATCCACCCAAGAGCGAATCCGCAAACATGAGAGGAACGAGGAAACCAGTAAGGAGGCCCAAATATTGAGAAAGAAACATCTGGAGAAAACTCACGCTCAATATCAAACATATGAGCAGTGTGCAGCGCAATCTGAGCGACTATGTTTTTTGGCCTTTTCAGTACAACTTTCTTTATGTTAGGAACTTCTATTTCGCCTAGTTGACTAGAAATTTCGGGTGATAAAACAAACATCCATTGATGTTCACCACCTTTAACATATGCTTCTTTAGTGAAACTTAGAGCAGCCTGTATCGCACCTCCCTTATGAAGATTGGCTGCAAAAACCAATATTTTCATCGGTTACACCCACTAAGCTGGGTCTGATACCGTAATGAGACCATCGCCAATACGGCTGGATAAAACTGTATTGCCTAACCAACGCAAACCGTTTGAGAACAGGCATTGTGCAAACCTCTCTGAATCCACATGATAGTAGTTAGTTGACAGAACCTTCCAACCGGTGCGTTTGTGGAGAGCTTCAAGTGTTTTAGTGGTAAACGCAACAACATGATCTGGGTGCGCATATTCTGAGTTTGCCATTGCTCGAATCGCACCCTTTAAAGAATAACCATTCGGTGTAGTGATTACGAGCTGACTACTAGGAGTCGCCCACTGACGTATCCCCCTCAACAAATTACCAGGGCAGTCAATGTGTTCGATCAGTTCAGAAGCAATGATCACATCGAAAGGCTCGTCAGATTCAAACTGCGTTGCGTCCTTTAGGTACAGATCCCACTTAGGGTTATGATCCCTCATTAAGGCTAACCCTTCAGAGGCTAAATCGACGCCAACTAAAGAAGCAGCAACGCCATCTATTGCCTCATGAAGTAAGCTGTTGCTTTTGATGCGACGTTCGGTGAAGGGCCAATCCGCGCAACCCAGGTGAATAACACGCTTGCCCCGACAAAAAGAGCGTATGAAATCATATCTATCTAATAACATTAGAGCCTCTTAATTACAGGCGCCAAGGTAGCCTAAAATAAAAAAAGCGCACTGCAAAAGGTTATCGACAGTATATTGTGCACTTTCTGCTACCTTACCTCTCCATGCAGGTCGTACAAGATATTCGCAAGGGAACAACCACAACTTGGCGGGTAAATACACCCACGGTGAGTGCTCAAGAGGTACTTGTTGCCAATACTTTCTCACTCATTTCGGCAGGCACAGAGCGTTACGTCGTCCAGCTTGCGAAAAAAAGCCTGGCAGGAAAGGCACTCTCGCGTCCCGATCATGTGCGTCGGGTGGTTGAAAAGGTAAGGCAGGAGGGTTTGATCACAACAGCTCAACAGGTTTTTGCCAAACTGGGTGAGCCGATGCCTTTGGGTTACTCATCTGCGGGTACCGTACTTGAATGTGGACGCGAAGTGCAGAGCTTCAAACCTGGCGATCGTGTTGCAGCTGCTGCTCCGCACAGCTCGATTGTTGCTATCAGCCATCAACTCTGTGCAAAGATTCCGGCATCTGTCACGCTGGAGCAAGCGTCGATGAGCGCAGTGGGAGCTATTGCGTTGCAAGGGGTGCGTCAAGCTAAGCTCGAGCTCGGGGAACGTGTGCTTGTGATTGGTTTGGGCCTCGTCGGTCAGCTAGCGGCTGGCCTATGCAAGGCCCAAGGTTGCCGTGTATTCGGCCTCGATCTCGACACCTGGAAACTAGGTATCGCGATGCAAACCGGTTGTGATCAGGTTGCACAGAGCGCAGTCGACTCAGAACTCACGACCTTCGCCGGAACATCGGGATTTGATGCCGTACTCATCACCGCAGCCACGGAAAGCAACGCACCCATTGAACTAGCAGCGAAGGTATGTCGACAAAAAGGCCGGGTAGTTCTGGTCGGCGTTGCAGGGCTTAATCTTCCACGAGCCCCATTTTACGAAAAAGAGCTTGAGTTCACGGTATCTCATTCGTTGGGCGCAGGGCGAGGCGACAGATTTTACGAAGAAAAAGGACAAGACTATCCAATTGGATATGCGCGTTGGACACCTAAACGCAACATGGAAGCTTTTTTAGATATCTTATCTCAAGAAAAACTGAATATAGCCCCCTTACTCACACATCGTTTTGCGATCGAGAAGGCAGAACAAGCCTACGACTTGATCACGACTGGAGCAGAAAAGTTTTTAGGGATCACTCTAAACTATGGAGAAAGCACCGAAAACGTAGAGAAGCGCATTCATACACATCAGCCTTTTGTAAAGCAGCTCCTAAAGACCTCCAAAAGGCAACTGGTGGACAAATCACCAAAACAGTCCGTCGAACTCTCGGTGATTGGTGCAGGCAACTTTGCCCGTCTTACTATGCTACCCATCCTTGGGCAGCTCAAAGGGTTTAATTTACGTGGAGTAGCTTCCGCACGAGGACTTAATGCGGCTGATTTTAGCAAGCGTTTCGACTTCGCGTATTCGACAACCGATGCGGACGAAATTTTTGGTGACGATACAACAAATGCAATACTCATCGCCACTCGTCATGATCAGCATGCCGAGCTCGTGCAGAAGGCACTCGCTGCAGGTAAGCACGTGTTTGTCGAGAAACCTCTATGTTTGACCTTGGATGAGCTTGAAACCATCACTGCACTGGTCGGTGAGCTGGGTAACCACTGTCCTGTGCTTATGGTAGGTTTTAACCGTCGTTTCGCGCCATCGTTACAATCACTAGTCCAGGCCTTTGCACATCAAGCGCCTCTTTCAGTTTCTTTCCGTTTTGTCGCAGGTGAGATTTCTGCCGACCACTGGACCCAGGATATGAGCGTAGGCGGGGGTCGAATCATCGGTGAGGCCTGTCATGCAATCGATACGGTCACGGCAATGCACAATAGTTCTCCTGTGCGGATCTATGCAGAGTCCATTGCTGACCATCCTGCAGTTGAGACCACTGATGATCGTGTTTTTATTACGTTGAGGCACGCTAACGGCGGCATTTCGCAAGTCTCCTACCAAGCAGGCGGCGATAAGGGTGGTCCCAAAGAACGAATCGAAGTCTTTGGCGGCGGAAGTTCTGGCTTCGTGGACGACTGGAGAAGCCTCACGCTGGTCTCAAAAGGGGAAGCTCGCAAACCCAAAGTCACATACAGCAAGGGGCATCGCGAAGAACTTGCATGCTTTCTGCAAGCCTGTCAGCGGGGTTCTTGCCCCATCGACCAGTGGCCCATCCCATGGAAACAACTCCGTACGACATCGTGGGCATCGACTGCAGCAATCGATAGCATTCGCCTAGGAGTGCCTATCAACCTCGCACTCGATAACACCTGAATGGAATCACAAGGTCCATTGCAAAGGCTGCGTGACACAAGCCAAGAACTTAGAGAACTCGGCCTAAGCGGTTCGTTATTTCGTTTGCGTTGGGAAGTAGAAAACCAGATACGCATGCGAATGCCTCGTTTTGGCTTGAATAGTCACACTAAAAAAGAAATTCCTACATTATCTCAAAATATTGACTTATTGGTGCCGGCTTGGCAGGCATTAATATCGCATTAGCATTGCCAGAACCTTCTGCGGCCAAGGAGTCATT